>DAOMZH010000065.1:0-22108 GCA_035437985.1 Polyangium sp. (in: bacteria)
TCCCTCGGCGACACGCGCGGTCGGCCATCTGGCGAACGAAGAAGAAGCCTTGCGCCGCCTTCGACGCGGCGCGCATCGCCGTCGCGCCACACGCCAGACGCTCGCGTTCGCCCGCCACGAGCTCGTCGTCCTTCCCGCGGGCGTTGCGCTCGAGGAGGTCGGAGCAGACGGAGTACGCGGGGCGGACCTCGGGCGGGAGGCGGGCGATGCGCGCGCGCGTGACGCGCGCGATGGCGCCGACGTCGTCCTCGGGAGGCGTCGAGTGGCGCCAGGGGGCCTCGACGACGCCGTCGACGAACGCCTCGACGGCCGCCTCGCCTTCGCGCGCCGGGAGCACCGCGTCCACGAGGCCGATGCGCGCCGCCTCGCGGGCGTCGAGGCGCTTGCCCCAGAGCAGGAGATCGGTGGCGTCGCGGAGCCCGACGAGTCGCGGCAGGTCGCGCGTCGCGCCGAACACCGGGACGAACACGTACTCCGCGATCTCCGTCATGTAGAGCTCGGTGTCTCCGACGTCGATCGCGGCGCTCGGTGCTCCCAGGGCGGGATCCGGGAGCAGCCGATATTCCGGAAGCCGGACACCGCTCGCTTCGAGGTTTTCGATCGCGATCCGCTCCCGGAACGTCACGGCGCTCGCCGTCTGGAGCAGCCACTTGGCGGCTCGTGCGGTCAACGGGTTGCGAAGGAGGTTCGCGCTGAGGCCGAAGAGCAGGGTCGGCGTCCCGGCCATCTGGGCCGCGAGCGACATCGACACGAAACGCGGCAGGTGGCCCCGGAGCACGTCGATGCCCACTTCGGTCAGGAAGTTGCCTGCACCGAGGACGAGGAGATCCGCGTTCGCCACGACCTCGGCGATGGAGCCGAGCTCGGCGCGGGAATCGCCGAAATTGAGACCTCGATACCAGCGGCCCAGCGACGCGGCCTTCGTCTCGTGCTCGAGGTTCGCGGCGGTCTCGACGCCGAGGCGGCGGGCGAGCCGCCAGTCCGGGTGGCGAACGAGGGCGGTGAAACGGGGGTGGTCGAGCCGCTTCCGCAGCTCGTGGACCATGAACGCGAGCGGTGCATCGTCGCCGGCGCTGTCGATCGAGAACGCGCCGTCGAATACGACGTTCACGGCCATCGGGAGCTGCTCCTGTTCGATCCGGTCCGGGCGATCCGATCGGGGCGTGGGTCCAGCCGGCGCGCTCCCGGGGCATCTCGATTCGAATCAACCCATTCGATTCGAAATGCCCGAACGCCCCGCGGAGCCCTGGGCGCGCCCGCAGACGACACCTCCGCGTGAAATGCAAGCGACGTGCCTCTTCGCTGCGGATCGAGATCGTTCGACGGTGCCCATTCCATGGGTCCATTCCACATGACATAATGACCGGCGCTCGCGACACGAATCGAAGATCCGCGGGCGAAGCGCCGAATCACGAGCCCCCGTCGAACCTGGAGAACCCATGCCGCTCGGACCGATGGACGATTTCCTGGCCCACCAGACCCCCGAGACCTTCGATCACGTCTACACCGGCGACCGGGCCTTCTACGATCGCTACTACTTCAACTGTCATTCGTGCAGCGACGAGATCTTCCTGATCACCGGCATGGGCCAGTATCCCAATCTCGGCGTCCTCGACGCCTTCGTCACGGTCTCGCTGGGCGACAAACACTACTGCGTGCGCGCCTCGCGCGAGCTCGGTCACGATCGCCTGAATACCTCGGTCGGCCCCTTCTCCGTCGAGGTCGTGAAGGGCCTCGAGACCCTGGGGATTGCAAGTGATGATACCTCAAATGAAGAGCTGGATTCGTGTCGCGTTGCTTATTGCAGCGGTGACGACTGCATCGTGCGGGAAGTCGCATCGTTCGCGTATGACCCCCGTAACTATTGAAGCGGGAACGGTGAAGCGAGTGAATGGCTGTCACGTAGCGTTTGATAGGATTATCGTGCATCCGCAAGTTGAAGATCTATGCGGTGAATTTCGTTTTGCATGCAAGGTAGAAGAATCGGTCCTGAGTTCGAAAGAATGGTGGGGTACCCAGCCCCAACCGCTCCCATTTCCGATGTCTGTTGGCGATTGCACACTTCTTGAGAAAACGTTTTACTGCGTTGTGGAAATCGACAGGAGCGCCCCCTCTGTGACGCTAAAAGCGACTTACGACAAAAAGGAATGGGATGGTTCTGTCATTATTCAACACATCGAATAACGATTCCCTCACCCCCGCATCTCCCTCCACGCAATCCCCAGCGCTGCCGCCAAACCCACGATGACGATACTCAACACCGCCCATACATTTCGCCGTTTTCGCGAAGTGGTTTGACTCGTCAATACCTTTTTCGGCCGCGCTCGATCCAAATCCGCATCGTGAACCTCGGGCTCCAAGGCGCCCGGTTCTCCCTTTGCTGGTAAAACCTGCCGCTCGAATTCGATATCTTCGGCAGTCGTCCGCCGCGTGCTGCGATCGAGCCAATGCGTGACCCATACGCGTTCGTCATTGCGCAAATTCAGCGCCTTGCGGACTTCAGCGCTCATCGCCAAAACCAAATCCTGTGGCAGAATCTCGAAATCCTGTTCCACTCGGACCGACGCGGGCATGCTCCGCCAAACGTATTTCGCGGAGCCAATCGTCACGATATGCGTGCGTCGCGCGGGGACCCGCGGGGGCGTGAAGTCAATCCGCGCCGTGACTTCGTATCCTTCGCTCGTCGACGGTAATTGCTTGGCCCGTAAAACCTTTTCAATACAAGATCCGAGCTCTTTGTCCGCAGGATCCTTCGTTGCGTCCAAGATCTCGAGCGCGACAATGTCTCCTTTGGGCCGCATCGTCGCCAAAAAATTCACGGTCGTGGGTGCATTGGGCTTTTTCTCCAAAAAAGCTTCGTGACAAGTTTGCAATGCTCCCGGAGGATTGCCCCACACGGACGACATCGATTCGACTGTGAGCCCTTTTTGTTTCGGTTCGACTTTGCTCACGGTGATGGTGAACGGCGGTCGAGGTTTTTCTGGGCCGTCCGGCTCGAGTTCGTCATCCATTTTGATGGGCAATGGCGGCTCGCGGCGTGCAAGCCCAAGTCGTTCGGACGAGTATGAAATATGAATCGTGGGCGACAAGACTTCGAGGCGCTGGTCATTGGGGGTCGTCACCGCAGCAACCGCAATGGAAAACCCTTTGTCCACATAGGACTTCGTCCAGGCAGCGTCGAATACATGGTCTGCCGAGCTGGCGGTTTCAATGAAGGAATCGAAACGCGTGCTTGTGGGGATCCACGGCGCGGCAGGTGCAGGCAAACGTTTGTGCAGGCGCATCTCATGGGGCACGATGAGTTTGTCGAGCGATTCTGGCAAGTCCATGGCCAGCTGTTCGAGCGTCGGCGTCGAAGGTGCCGGAATGCCCATTTGCACCCGGACAAACACAGGCGCGACGCGTGCCGCGTACAGCACGTGCACGCGCTTGGTGGCGTCGTCGTGATGGAGGAAAACGTAGTCTTCCTGGATGAGAATAGGTTTGCCCCCACCGAATATCGCGGTTGCCCCGGCGGGTTTCGCGATCAGCAAAGCGGCGAGCACCGGGACAAAGGCAACACGTTTCTTCATACGTGGTGCGACCATACCATAGTTTTCAGGGACATTGGGCAGCCAAGAGGAAACGAAGCGAGTCTTGCACTTACCCTGGCCTTGGGCTAGGTTCTCGCCGATTTTCCAATTCATCGGATGTTAGGGCAAACCCCAAATGCCAACAGCCACGCGAGGTTCCGCATGGAAGCGACCAGTTCCGCAAGTCTCATTGTGTCCGCAGGGAGTTCGACCGTTGGCCAATTGTTCCATAACGCCGCCGCTGCGTATCCCGAGCGCATCGCCCTAAACGATGGAGGCACGGCATTCACCTACGCCGAGCTGGAACGGAGAAGCAATGCCTTGGCCAATTTTTTCTTGGCCTCGGGCATTCAACCAAATGATCGCATTGCCGTCTTGTGCCGCAACCGGCACGAATACTTTGAATTGCTTTTGGCTGCATCCAAAGTCGGGGCGATTGTCGCGGCGCTCAATTGGCGGCTTCTCGGCCAGGAACTCGAACATTGCGTCAATCTCGTCTCGCCCAAAATGGTATTTGCGGCGCAGGAGCTGGTCGGAGCGCTGGGGAGAGTAAATGATGCAGATTTGCCAAAAATCGTCATCGAAGAGCGATACGAACGGCTAGTTATCGAAAATGCGGGTGCTTATCCAGACAAACGTTTCGACCCGGAAACTGGACTCGTGATTCTCTACACGAGCGGAACGACGGGACTTCCAAAAGGAGCCCTGATTAGCCATAGGGCCATGGTTGCTCGGGGCATGTTGTACAATTTCCTGTTGAATGTCCCCGATCAGGACAATTTCGTGGCCTGGGCGCCTTTTTATCATATGGTGTCGACGGACCATGGCCTCGCCACGTTGATGCGTGGCGGGACGGTTTGGTGCGCGGATGGTTATCAACCCGAGCGCTTGATTTGGCTCGTGGAAAACCTCCATATCACCTGGTTTCCCGTCGTTCCCGGCATGGTCGGGAGTTTTAATGAGGAATTGAAAAAACGTTCTGTGAAACCCAAAGGAATCAAGGTCATTGGAGCCATGGCCGATCTGATCCCTCGTGACGAAATTGCCGAAGCAACGCGGCTCCTGAATGCACCATTTCTGAATACCTTCGGGGCCACCGAGACCGGATTGCCTCCGGCGACCGGGGGCCTCATTCCCATTGGCGTAGCGCCGGAAAAACTGTCCAAACTGCAATCCCCGTATTGCGACCTGCGCCTCGAAGATCCAGACGGCAATGAAGTTCCCACGGGTGTTCCCGGTGAAGCAGCGGTTGCTGGCCCGACCGTGTTCAGCGGTTATTGGAACAATGACAAGACAAACCTATCCGATTTTCGAGGCGGGCGTTTTCACATGGGTGATGTCCTGCGTCGCAACGCCGATGGCACGCTCGATTACGTGGACCGAGTCAAATACATGATCAAATCCGGCGGCGAGAATATTTACCCCGCAGAAATCGAATTGGCCATTACGACCGATGCCCGAATCGAAACAGCGATCGTCGTGAAAAAGAAGGATCCGAAATGGGGCGAAGTGCCGGTCGTCTTTATCGTGAGCCGCGATCCGTCATTAACCGAAGAAGACGTCCTGGCCCTTTGTAAAGGGACGTTGGCCAGCTACAAACGACCCAAAGAGGCCATTTTCATCAAAGAAGCCGATATCCCGCGATCCACCACCGGGAAAATTCAGCGGCATCTGCTCGAACAAAAATTGTAAACGCATAAGCGAATAGGGTTGGTCATGCCAGACCTATTCGTCGCCACATCCCACCCAAGCCATCATCGCCAAAACCCACGTCACAGATAAATCGACGCGCTTCCGCAGGTTCGAATCTTGTTGACATGTCTACGAATTCTCGTCTATTCCTGATGAACGAACGATCGTTCAGTTATGGAGACTACGCAATGGTGATTACGACACGCGAGATGCGATTACGAGGCGGGAGGGCAAAGCTTCCGCCTTTGGTCGTGCTCGAGGGGACGCGGCGCCGGATCCTCGAAGTGGCGTTACAACTTTTTGCCAGCGAGGGGTATCACGCGACATCGGTCCGGGATATTGCCAAGGTGCTGGGGCTGCAACCGAGCGCCTTGTATGCGCATTTTCCGTCGAAAGAGCATTTGCTCGCGGAATTGGCCTGCGTGGGGTATGCGGCGCATTACGAGATTCTCGAAGAGGCGGTGCGTGCAGCCGCGGACGATCCAATTGAACAGCTATGCGCGCTCGTTCGTGCTCATACGATTGCGCATGCAACCTATCCGCATTTGGCGGTCATCGTGCATGAAGAAATGCGGGCGTTGACGTATGATCTCGCGGCCCCAGCGCTTGCATTGCGGGCGCGCTCGTCGGCCTTCTTGTTGCAAGTCGTGGAAAATGGGATCACGCGCGGATGTTTTTCTCCTCCGGATAGAATGGCGACCGCGGCAGCCATTGCGGCGATGGGCGTGCGCATTCCGTATTGGTACGACGCGAGTGCGGATTTGGATTTCGAGGCGCTAGCCAAGATTCACGTCGAGCTCACATTGCGGATGCTCGGCGTATCGAGTCGCCCAGATTTCAATGGAATTTCGACGAATGTTACGAACGACAAGAGCGATAGAGGGGACATGTGATGCCGCGAATCAATGTCGGTGATTGCGAAATTCATTATGAGGAGCGAGGCACTGGAGACCTCGTGGTGCTGATTCATGGCCTTGGATCGAGTATCCGGGATTGGGAGCTGCAGATACCGGCAATTTCGGAACGTTATCGAGTCATCGCAATCGACGTGCGGGGGCACGGCCAGTCGGACAAACCTCGAGGACCCTACAGCGTGGTGAAGTTTGCCGCCGATGTAGCGACTGTTCTGGACAAACTCCAGGTCGGACCGGCCCATATCGTGGGCATTTCCATGGGGGGAATGATTGCGTTTCAGCTCGCCGTTGATTCTCCTGCGAGTATTCGGTCCCTGGTCATCGTCAATAGCGGTCCGGCGCTCGTGCTTCGGACGTTGAAAGAGAAATTCGCCATCTGGTCGCGCAGGGTCGCGTTGCGTTTGGTTGGCTTGCCGGCGTTGGCCAAAAAGGTTGCCGCAATGAATTTTCCTCATCCCGAGCAGGCGGCATTGCGCGACAAACTCGCTTCTCGGCTCGCGGACAACGATCCAGCGATTTACCGCGCTTCGATGGAGGCGCTCGTCGGATGGAGCGTGGAGGATCGAATTGGTTCGATTCAATGCCCGACCCTCGTGGTGGCGGCCGATCAAGACTATACACCCGTCGCGGCAAAACGTGCTTATGCCGCAAAAATTCCCAATGCTCGCGTTGTCGTAATCGACAATTCGCGGCATGTGACGCCATTCGATCAGCCAGAAGCATTTAATCGAGTCGTACTCGACTTTCTGTCCGAGCAGACGAAGGAAGGTAGGTCATAATGCATAAAATAGCGCGCCGATCGTGGGGTTTGTCGTTCGTTGCGGCCGTTGCAATGAGCGGGTGCGACATTGATATCGATGTGCCTATCGGAGGTTCGCCAAGCTCGAGCACGAGTGGTGATATGGGCGGGAGCGGTCAGGGGAGTTCGGGGCAGGGCGGCTCAGGTGGTTCAGCGGGCTCGGGGAGCCAATCGCGATGCATCGAGACGCCGGAGCAGGTGTTTTGCCCGCATGAGCAAATGAGTTTGCCGGGACAAGCTGGCGTTTTGCGCGACGTTCTTTATCAAGTGCCGCTAGGGACCCCGCCGAGTGCCGGGTTTCCGGTGGCCATTCTTTTTCAGGGGTTGCTTCATGCCCCAGCGCTCATGTTCGATGCGGCAGCAGACGCTTCGTTTGGGGGTTATCACGTGGCGCGGACCATCAAAGCCTTACTCGACGCCGGTTACGCGGTGATTGCACCAGAGGCCCATGCTGAAGGCAATACGTATTGGGATACCAACGTGCCGCCGTGGTCGACGAATTGGACCGCGGCGCCCGATCATCCCTTTATTTTATCGATTCTTGCGGCTATCTCCAACGGCAAATTCGGCCCGCTGGATCCCTCACGTCAATACGCGACGGGAATTTCGAGCGGTGGATACATGACGAGCCGCATGGCGGTGAGTTATCCGGGTCAATTCAAGGCGCTCGCTGTTCACTCGGGATCCTATGCAACGTGCAGCGGCGCGCTTTGCGTGATTCCTGATTTCTTGCCGAGTGATCATCCGCCCACGCTGTTTTTGCACGGAGAAAAGGATTATGTCGTGCCCATATCGACGATGAAGGCCTACGATTCGCGTTTGCAATCATCGGGTAAAGCAACCCGCGTCGTCGTCGATCCAGCGGCAGGCCATGAATGGATTGCGGTCGGTGCCGATGAGGTCGTGGCCTGGTTCGACACTCATCCCTGACAAACGATTTATTTTCCTCCAGATCCGTCTCGCCCAACGTAAATCCTACAATGTCTTCGTCTTTTTCATGTTGGCCGATGTAGGTCGCGACCATTTCCGGTACAACCATTGCCTCACGAAAACGAGCTGGAGGGTTGATCGAGCACGATGCGCAGAGAACGCGTATCTCCTGACCAACCCCCGAATGTACCAGCCTAGCTCGAAGGCGCTGTTCAGCGCACCGTCCATGCTGCACTTTTTTTGGATCCACGTAGGATAGGCCCTGGCCGCCGTTCTCCCCACGGATGACGAAAGGCATCGTCGACACGCCAAACTCGAAATTTCCAGTTCGCTTGCCCTATGCGCCAACGTCGGGGGGTATTTTTGCGATTTGTGCCCTCAGCTGTGAATGGAATTGCATACGAAATCAACAAACAGCTTTTTCGAGCACGAGATCGCTGGCGTGTGCACCATAATCTGATGGATTGCACCCCAGAATCAGGGAGGCATCCATGCAAATGAAGTGGTTACATGGAATTAGATACGGATCGGTGGTTGGGGCGACCATGTTATGGGTCGGATTATCGACGAGTTGCGGCGTCGCGGTGGACGATGAAGCAGCAAATGCGGGAGGTGGCGGCCAAGGTGGCGCAGATTGGGCCGCTCACGAGGAAATTTCCCAGGATTCGGCGCTGCTGACTGGACCATCGAGCGCGACGGCGTGCACATCCGGCCCTCAATGCCCTTCTGGGTTTTGTGTCGATGGAGTTTGCTGTGACAAACCTTGCGATAACGTGTGTCAGGCATGTACGGCGGCAAAGAAAGGAAACGGAGTAGACGGCACGTGCGGGTACGTCAACAATGATTTGGATCCCGACAACGAATGTTACGCTGGAGCCTGTGATGGCAAAGGAGCATGTCGATTCTACAATGGTGTAGCCTGCTCCCAATCTGGCAAGTGTTTGTCGAAATACTGCGTCGACGGGGTTTGTTGTGGCAATGCCTGTACGGGTACGTGTCAAGCGTGTACGGCGGCTAAAAAGGGCAGTGGGTACGATGGCGTCTGCGGGCCGATTGGGGCTACACGCGACCCTGACAATGAATGCAATCCTGGCGAATGTAATGGCTCGGGCGTATGTACGGCGGCACAAACGCCGCTAGCCAATGGCGCGGCCTGTCAATCCAATGCGCAATGTTCGTCGGGGAATTGCGTGGACAACGTCTGTTGCGATACCGCTTGTTACGAAGGCTGTAAAGCCTGTTCCGCAGCCAAAAAAGGAAACGGGGCGGACGGCGTGTGTGGGCTCATTGCAAACGACTTGGACCCCGACGAAGAATGTTTTGGAGGGTCTTGCGACGGCCGAGGCACGTGTAAGGCGTACAATGGGGTCGAGTGTACGGCGAACGCGCAATGTTTGTCCAACTTTTGCGTCGACGGCTACTGCTGCAACAATCTCTGCAATGGTTTGTGCCAAGCGTGCTCTTTTGCCAAGAAAGGGAGCGGTTACAATGGCAATTGCGGGAGCATTGCCGCGACCAAAGATCCCGACAACGAATGCAATCCGGGAGAATGCACGGGTTCCGGCACGTGCAACCAGCCGCAAACTCCTCAAGCCAATGGCAGCGCGTGTGCCTCGGCTACGCAATGTTTATCTGGTCTCTGTACCGACGGGGTTTGTTGCGACAGCGCTTGCAATTCGCCCTGCATGGCTTGTTCAACAGCCAAAAAAGGCAGCGGGACCAACGGCGTTTGTGGTTATATCAGCGCCGAAAGAGACCCCGACAATGAATGCAATGGCGGCGTTTGTGATGGCGCAGGGGTCTGCAAGTTCTACAATGGTGCGTCTTGTACGCAGACGTCGCAATGTTTGTCCAACTTTTGCGTGGACGGGCGTTGTTGCGGCAATATCTGCATGGGCAACTGTCAAGCCTGCTCGGCGGCGAAAAAAGGCGGCGGTTCCGACGGCATTTGCGGCAATATCGCGACAAACACCGATCCCGATGAGGAATGTGCGAACAGCGAATGCAATGGCTCGGGCGCGTGCACCGCAACGCAATGGCTAGCGATCGATGGCGAAGCGTGCGTGTCGGGGGCGCAATGTTTGTCCGGTTATTGCGCCGACGGCGTCTGTTGCAACAGTTGGTGCTTGGGAAGTTGTCAAGCATGCACGGCGGCAAAAAAGGGCGAAGGTCTCGATGGCACGTGTGGCCCCATCAAATACGATACGGATCCGGACGACGAATGTTGGGGCGGATCATGCAGCGGCAAAGGCAGCTGTCGGCAATACAATGGCCTCCCGTGTTCGTCGAGCACCCAGTGCTTGTCGAATTATTGCGTCGATGGAGTTTGCTGCAACAACGGCTGCAAACAATCGTGCCAAGCTTGTTCCGCAGCGAAAAAGGGCCAAGGCAGCGATGGTGTATGCGGCTCGATCCTGTCCGGAAAAGATCCCGACAACGAATGTAGTCCCGGCGAATGTAATGGATCCGGGGGATGCACCGCCGCGCAGACGAAACAAGCCAATGGTGTTGCCTGTACACATTCGGCGCAGTGTTTGTCCGGGTTCTGCGCCGATGGAGTTTGTTGTGACAACGGGTGCGCGGGCGTTTGCGACGCGTGTACGACCGCCAAAAAAGGCGGCGGTGCCAATGGTACGTGCGGCCCGATCAGCAACAATACCGATCCGGACGATGAATGCTGGAATGGAGCCTGCAATGGCGCTTTTGCCTGCAAATTCTCCAATGGCACCACATGTTCGGCAGCGTCGGAATGCGCATCTGGATCGTGTGTCGACCGATATTGTTGCAACAACGCATGTTCTGGAGGTTGCCAAGCTTGTGACGCTTCGCCATCTGCAGGCACGTGCACGACGACCGGAACATGCAGCGGTCCTTGTACCGGAACGCTCGGCTTACCGAATGCACCGGTGGCAACCGGCGGTTTCGATACATATCCGTTTGTCGGCATAGCAGCTACATCTTTGGTCGTGGGCGACTTCAATGGCGACCGCAAGCCAGATATCAGTGCGTCGTATACGGATCCAGGCGGCATCTGGCTCAACCAAGGAGATGGCACGTTCGGTTCCCAAATTCTGAGCAAACGTTCGTTCACTGGAAACACCAATACCTACGCCATGTTGGATCTCAATCGTAATGGGTACCTCGAACCGCTGGAACTGGCCGGCACAAACGGTGCTGCGGACTTCAATGGCGATGGGCGCGTGGATTTCGTGGGTCTGGGCATTATCCCAGGCACACCTCCGGGCTCCGGGCCCGATGCCGGCACGCCGCACAAATACTACGTTGGCGTCTCCATCGACGATGGCACTGGCCACTATGTGCAGATTGGCAATTACCCCGCAGGTGAATCCTACTCGGGGCAACCGCCATTCCCTGTCGGATCGCCAAACGTTGCTTCAGCAGACTTCAATGGCGATGGGAAACTCGACGTTGCCGTCTGTTCCTACAACTTTGTCTGGCTCGGGATAAATCAGGGCAATGCTGTTTTCTCGGCCTCGACCATCATAAGTGCCAACACTGGGGACAATGATTGGCCATCGTCTGTGGCTACAGGCGATATCAATGGTGATGGCAAACCCGACTTGCTCATTCCGTGGACGAAATCACCCTATGGGGCTGACCATCCGTTATTCACGAGTATTTACTTGGGCACCGGGAATGGCGGATTCAGCGCTCCCGTGCAATTGCCCGAGGTGTACCGACACGCACGATTGGCGGACATGACGGGTGACGGCAAACCCGATATCGTCCAGCCCATCGATGGGACCCCCAAGATCGCAGTCGAGCAGAACTTGGGCAATCTAACGTTCGCTCCTCCCGCCCTCTATCCGTCTGGTGACGTTTCGATCAATATGGAGATTGTCGACATCGACAATGACGAAAAACTCGACATTGTGAACCTTGGCTCGGGCGCCGTGTACGTGCTGCGAAATCGTTGTTTGCCGTAGGTCGCAACCTCCCGCACCCCCCGGCGCCTTCTTTCGACGCTCATCCCTGACAAACGTTTATTTTTTCTCCAGATCGGTCTCGCCCAACGTGAATCCGACGATGTCTTCGTCCTTTTCATGTTGGCCGATGTAGGTCGCGACCACGTCCGGTACAACCATAACCTCACGAAAACGAGCCGGTGGTTGATCGAGCACGATGGGCAACGAACGCGTATATCCTGCCCAGCCGCCAAAAGAGCCGGCCCACGTCGCAGGTGCCGAATAAAGCACAGTCCAATCGGCACCTTTGGAACTCCACGTCGGATACGCCATGGACACGGTTACTTCACTCCGTTTTACTTTTCCATCCAGTGAATCGTCGGGTTCGGAAGGAGAAACCTGGGAATCGAATTTGGCGATTGCTTTGTCGAGTCCCGTCTCACTCCCTTCGGTGTATTCGGGCGTATTCATTTCCTCGAACGTCCCGTCAGCGCTCCAAATCACCACGGTGAATTTGCTCGCATAAAGCGGATGTGCTCCACAACCATAATCCGTGATCGACGTCTTGAGAAACGTATATCCGGGCAATGCGGCGACGATCTCGTGGTCGATATTCACGGGAAATTCACCTTCGCGTTCGGCCTTGTAAAACTTGATGACCTCGAGCGCCGTTCCCTTCTTTTCCGGGACGAATTCGGCATTGCGAAAAATACGAAATGGGAATAGGTTGACTTCATCTCCCTCGCACTTGGGATTGGCCGTCTTCTTTTCTTGCTGCTTGAATCGATGCAGCGCTCCGTTGATGAACACGTGCGCGCCTTTTCGCGACTTCGACGTGCCGTCGCTTTGCAAAAATCGCGTGTGATTTTCAGCAACTGCAGGGTGTTTTACCCTGGGTCGCACAATCAAGGCGGCAATTTGATGGGTGCCGAGAGGGCGGATTCGCGGCGCAGGTTGCGGAGCTATCGCGGACGGCGCTGGATTGGCCGACGCGGCTGCGGAAATAGCGGGCAATGCTGATGCGGCGGGAGCCGAATTTTGCGCGGCCGGTTCGGGTTTGACCGGGGGATTGTCTTGACCAGACTGACAACAACCGGCCAACGACGTCCAGGCAAAAGCGAACATCGACCACAAAAGCCAACCCCTACGAATATGGACCATTGATATCCTCACGGACTGCGAACGCTCGAGATCTCGATTCCAATCCAAAATTCGAGAACAACAACACCGTTTCATTTGAAGCCGTGCAAATGCACGACATACCATTCGCCGCGCCAGGAAATGAACGACGTAATCTCGAAAATATGCTCGGTCCCGCCGCCATCTCGCACATGGAGCTTGTTGCGTGTCACGCGATGGTACCCCAGCGTATTGCCTTCGGTTTGCGGTTTCATCCATTTGATTCTGGATTCGTTGACCTCGAGCCGCACGAGCGTCGTACCTGCGGCCTTGTCGCCGAGTTTGGTATGGTATTCGGCAATATCACGCTGAAATAATTTCCAAAGGCGCGCTTCCCAATCCTTACCCGGATTTTTGATGGATTTGACTTTTTCATAAGCCATTTTTGGAAAAAAGAAATCTCGGGCCAGGTCCGCATTACCAGCGGCAATCGCGTGCACCAAACGCCCCAAGCGATACCGAAATAGGGCCGATTCGACCGATGGTTTGTCCTCGGTTTGGGGCAACATCACGCCCGCTGCATCGACGAGCGGCGGAGCGACGGGCACCGCATCCTGCAGCTGCGGCGGAACCTGGGCCGTCTCCACGATTTCTGGACGCGGAGCCGCCATGGAATAACTCGACGCTGGTTGCGCAGTCGCACTCGGCGCCGCTGTTGGGGCTGCACTCGCTGGCGCATTGGCGGGTTTGTCGGGCGCAGCTGAAGCGATTGTCGTCGCGCGATCGGCCGGTTCGACAAGAGGAGCCGATCCTGTCGTCGAATTGCAGCCATAACCCAAAAGAAGCAGCACCATCAACGGCACGCGCACAAATCGGCGAACACCCATGAGCGAGGAACCTAGGTCGACAGTCGCGGGAGGGCAAGATTTCGGGGGAGCTACGTGGGGGGAGCACAAACCATTTCAACGTTTTGGGAACAAACCATGTCGACCCAAGAGCCGGAGGTCGTTCATCGTCGACTGCATCGTATCCCGCACTTGTGCAAACACATGCTCGACCGCGTCGGGATCATCGGCCGCCGAAGGAGGCAAGTTGTGATGAATCGGCGCGAGCACGCGCGTGTGAATCTTCACGGGCGGAGGCAAATGCGGCACAGGCACGATGGCAAAAGGCCCCCAGGGTAGGGCGAGTCCAATTGGCGCTACGTTCCAACGCAAAATGTCCGGCAAATGCAGCGCTTCCGCAATCGCCCGACCGTCTGTCGCGACGTACAGCGAGTGATGCGCACCTGCGCTCACGATGGGCACGATGGGCACGCCATGACGCAGGGCAATCCGGACAAACCCACGCCGTTTACCAAACTCGATCTCGTAGCGTCGCGAGTAGGGACGGCACGCATCGAGATCTCCGCCAGGAAAAACCAACACGGCTGCTCCTCGATCGAGCGCGCGATGCGCATTGTCCGGACAAGCCCGAACAGCCCCCATCGCATTCATGACCGGACCGGCCCACGGCAAACTGAAGGGCAGATCATGCATCAAACCGTACGCTACACGCTCGGGCGAGTACGTCCTCCAAAACGCGACCATATGACAAAACATGTCCGGCGTTCCGGTCATCGCGTTGTGATTGGCCACGACGAGGCACGGGCCATCGACAAACGGCTGGACAAACTCGGTCTCGGTGCGGAAGTAGTGATCGTAAAGCAACCCGAGGAGCGCCATCGTGCGCGAGATGAACGTGGGATCGCGCGCATCGAGATCGTCGGGACGCACCTTGGTTCGCGCCTTCTGCGCGAGCGCACGCAGGCTGTCCTCGAGCAAGTCGAGGGGCGGAATCGGTTCGTGAGGAACGACGAAAGACGTCACTGCTCTTCGTATACCGAAGCAAACGCAGAGCCGCCATCTGCTCGGCATGAGCGTTCTTGCTCGTCCCGACGTTCACGAGTGCATGCGGGACAGCGAATCTGCGAAAATCCGTTGCATGCCGCGAGCCTGTGCGGTTGCGCTTTGTTTTGGAGGAATGATGATGCGTATTCGAATTGCCACGATGGTCGTATTGCTGCTCGCTTTGGTTTTCAGCCCTGCGTGCCTCGAGTTGAGCTCGACAAACAATGGCGGCACTGGAGGGACAGGTGCGGCGTCGGCTTGCTACACGATGAGCACGAGTTGCGATCAATGTCGGGTTTGTGCAGGAAAAGAAGCCACGGGACAGTGCCACAAGGAATACGAAGCTTGTCGAAGTGACCCGAGCTGCGCGAGCGCCGACGACTGCGTCAACACGTGTCCAAAAGGCAATACAACATGCCTGGACTTATGTTTCGCGATGGCGATGGACGCGAACACGACGTTCACGGATTACTACACGTGTATGTATTGCGGCGCTTGCCCCGAGATTTGTCCAGCCTCCGCTCTTTGTGGTGGCTAGTCTGTCTCGACTCGGAACAAGACCCTCGACCGCACGTGCTTTCGTGTGAACATCCCGCGTAAAACAGCCCATTTGGCGCCATCTGGAGGATTCATGTCCGTCATTCGACCCCGAGCGATCGTCGTCATTGGCATCATCGCCGCGAGCTCCGCGTTCAACTGCGGTGATGGAACGGATCAGGGTGCCGGCGGCGCGGGTGGCGAAGGACAAAGTTCGTCCGGTTCAAACTCGTCCACTTCCAGCAACAGTTCGTCGAGTTCAACCGGATCTCCACTATCGACGTGTGACACCAAGTCTTCCAACTGCGCGAGTTGCGTCGAATGCTCGCGAAATAGCGCCGATGGCCTGTGCGTCTCCAAGTACGACACGTGCCTCGGCAACGCGGCTTGTTACGCGTATGGCATGTGCGTAGCGATGTGCATGGACGGAGATGCTGCGTGCAAGTCGTTGTGCGAAAGCGACAATCCCACAGGCGTACCGATTTACGACGCGTACGTCACGTGCGTCGTTTGTCAGGATTGTTATGTGCAGTGCGATGGCGCGGGCAGCTGCATGTGAAGCTCAAACGCCGTCGAGGCGAATCCTTTGTCCTGCAACGATTCCGTGGCGTCGGCAATATCCAGCGTTGACTTCGATCACGTAAGACGAAGGACAAGGCACCGAGTACGTCGAATCGTTCATGGTCGGAACGTTTTCTTCGATGCCCACGATCACGCCGTCTTTGTCGACGAAAAGCATGTCGAGCGGGATGCAGGTGTTGTGCATCCAAAACTGGTGCACTTCCGGCTCGCGAAACAGGAAGATCATGCCCTTGTCTTCGGGCATTTGCTTGCGGAACATGAGGCCGCGAGCGCGTTCGCGATTGCGTTCGGCCACTTCGACCTGGATTTCGGCGGGTTTGTCTTTGGACTCGAGAAAAACGATCTTGCCCGAGCGCAGATTTGGTGGGGTTTCGGGATCGACAGGACAAGCGGGATCGGGTCCAGCCGCGGGGGTAGGGCGGGTAGGTTTGTCCGGGGTCGCAAAGACGCACCGATCTTTTGCCGCCTGTTTTGGTTCAGCGGCGATCGCAGTCGAAGGCGAGTTGCCTGCCACGATGGGTGACGCAGGAGGTTCGGGGCGGATCTCGCGGGCTGGGGGCAGAGGTTCTTCGATGCGTGGTTCACACGCATACGCGCTCGAAAGGACCAGAAGTGCGGCGAAGCGGAGATACATCATGGCTGCTGGAAGGACCTGTGGTCCCACATGTTCGACCTTGGTTCTACATCGAGAAAGGCCGTCCCAATAAGTTCTCTACGTAGCACGACAAAGTCGCTCTTGACCTACGTCCTACATCGGGCAAGTGAAAGGCACCCAAGATGAGCCTTACTCGTTTTTTCCATCCCGCTCCTGTCGTCGTTGGTTCCACTCTGGCTCTCGTGTTCGTCACGGCATGTGAGTCGGCGCCACCCGAACCCGTTGCCGAACCACGTCAGCAGCCCGCACAGAACTCGCAAATTGCTGCCAATGGGCAAGGGCAAGGTTATGCGGCAGCGGAGAAAACAGCCGCGCCGAAGCTCACGTTGCCCAAACCCACGAAACGAAAAATCTCCGCCAAACCCGTTGTCGAGGTCAAACCCAGCCCGGACGATCCGGTCAAAGGCAAGTGGACGCTCGCCGACGCGACGAAGGGTTTGCCCGAGGGCAAAGCGCTTAGCGCAACCATCGAAACCGACATGGGCAGCCTCGAGTGCAAGCTTTTCGATGACAAGGCGCCGATCACGGTCGCGAATTTCGTTGGTTTGGCGCGGGGCCTTCGACCTTGGAAAACCCCCGAAGGCAAGTGGGAGAAGATTCCAGCATACGACGGCACGATTTTTCATCGCATCATCAAGGGATTCATGATCCAGGGTGGCGATGCGAAAAAGAACGGTACTGGCGAAGCTGGTTACGTGATTCCCGATGAAGTTTGGGAAGACGCCAATCACGATCGTCCGGGACTTTTGTGCATGGCCAATCGCGGCGCGAATACCAACAGCGCGCAGTTTTTCATCACGGATGAAGCCGCATTTCACTTGGATGGTGGCTACACGATCTTTGGCGAATGCGGGCCAGTCGAGGCGATTCACAAGATTGCCGGGGTCGAAGTCACCGGCGACCGACCAGCGACGCCTCCGGTCATCAAGAAGGTGACCATCACCCGCAAGTAAAACCCTTTGCCGGCATCAACACCCACTCAGGGCGCGCCATGAGAAATTGGGTTACCATGCGGCTCATGCAGGCGAAGCTTTGCTTGATAGCAGCGATCATGGGCACCGTCGTGCCTCTGGCCGCAGGGCTGGGGGGATGCACCGGCGGCGTGGAGTACGCCAAAAACTACGACGGCGGCGGAGGCGAAGGCGGCGAGGGGTACACATCGAGCACCGGACCGATTTGGGATGCCGGAAAAGATGCGTTCGACGAGTACATCGACCCTGGTTGTCCCGACAATCCTCCGCCCGTCGAGAACTTCACGTGCGATCCGAACAATCAAGCCAACAGCGGCTGTCATTCCGGCGAAGGCTGTTACATCTACGTGCAGTATCCGACCGAGACCTGTGGCCAAGAGGAATACGGCGCGTTTTGCGCACCCGCGGGCATCGGCACGCAAGGCACGGCGTGCAACGGCGCGCTCGATTGTTCCGCTGGCTTTGCGTGTGTCGTCACGGGCTCGGGCACGCAATGCGTGAAGTTATGTCCGCTGCAAGGCAATGACGATTGTCCGACGGGGCTTGTTTGCGAGCCGATCGATGTCGAAGGGTTTGGCGGGTGCTTGTGATGCGACGAGCAAAAAAAAATGACTCGAGTTTGGCCCGACGCTCGCTCGGATTGCTCTTCGGTTTTGGCGTTTTGTGGGGCACGGTCACGGAGGGATGTGGTGGGCGCACGCAACTCTCCTGGGGCCCACCACAACCCGAATGTTTCGTCGATAATGATTGTCCGGGCATAAAGAATCTTTGCAAACCCGTGTATTGCGACCTCGCGCTTGGAGCTGCGCAGGGAGCTCCGCGTAATGGCGGCATTTGCGTGGACCTCGATCCGGTCGATTGCGACGACGGCGACGAGTGTACCGAAGACAAATGTGCTCCGAAAACTGCGGAATGTTCGCACGAACCGAAGACGCTCGATAAAGACAACGATGGCTTTCGCGGGCCATTGGCGGGTTTCATGCCCGGCGCGCCAGGTTCATGTGGAGACGATTGCGACGACACGAGCGAGCTTGCGTTTCCTGGCAATATGGAGGTTTGCGACGGCGTCGACAACGATTGCAATACGATCATCGACGATGGCGCAGCCTATATTCCATTGCTGAACAATCCCGTTCGTTTGTCCGGGGATATCGCTCCCGCCGGACCCGGCGGCTTGGATTGGAGCGGCACGTCGTATGCAGCTGTGTATACGGGCACCGTCGACGGTCTGACCATGCGTTTGTCGATGCTCGCACCCACCGGCGACCCCCTTGGTCCCGAAGTGCCGATTGTCTTTCAAAATGGAGACAATGCCGGCGGCCCCGTCGTTTGGGTCGGGGATCGTTATGGCGTCGCTTGGCAGGACAGGCGCTCGGGCGATTACGAGGTTTACTTTACGTTGCTCGACGAAAGCGGAGCGAAGGTTTTGGCGGACCAACGCATCACGGAAGCGCTCGAATTTTCAATCAACACGACCCTCACGTGGACCGGTACGGAGTTCGTTACAGTTTGGCAAGACGAACGAGAGGGCATGTTTGATATTTATGGCCAACGTTTGTCGCTGGATGGGGCCAAGATTGGAAACAACGTGAAGATGACGCAGGCGTTTAACGCGGCGAACGAAGCGCCTCAAGTTGCTGCGGGTTTGACCACGATCGGCATGGCGTGGTCGGCGGGTAATCCTTCCAAACGATTCATCAATTTCCAGGTGTTTAATCCGGATTTGACGCCGAACATTTCGCCCATGTCGCTCACGAATGGTTCGACCCAGGCCGTTTCCCCGACCATTGCTTGGAATTCGGGGCAATACATCATCGTTTGGTACGACAAAACCGCCAATCCCAAAGCCATTTATGGCGCCGTCGCCGACGAAATGGGCACGATCCTCGTGTCACCAAAGGCGCTCACCCAACCTGGACAATTTCGATCCCGATACCCTACGGTCAAAACCTTGGGCGATCGCGTCCTCATCGTTTATGCCGATGATCGGGATCAGAATGACGGATACGAGCTTTACACCTTGATGCTCGATACCCAACTCAATCCCATGAGCGACGAGCGGCGAATCACGTTTGCCAAACGCGACAGCATTTATCCGATTGCCGCATTTGGACCGGATGGGAACGTAGGGATTCTTTTCCGCGACGATCGCAGCGGAGAGCAGCACACGTGGTTTACCCGGCTCGGGTGCGTGGTGCAGTAAAAAAACCGCTTGGAGACAGCCGAGTGGTTTTGCAGCGATCCATGAAACGTGGTTCAGCGCCTGGCGGCTTTCTTTTGGGACATAGCATAAGCGATACCCGCCTTTAATGTCGATTTCGTCACGATCGAACCAAGATTGGCGCCAATCGTCACGAGTGTCCGGGCAAATTCGGGCCGAATTCCAGTCAACACCACTTCTGCACCCAAAAGTCGGACAGCGCGTGCCGCTTGCACCAACGAATCCCCCGTCTGATCGTTGACTTCCGGAACACCGGTCACGTCGAGGATCACGACGCGCGCACTCGTCCGGGTCACCCCTTCGAGCAACGCCGATAACACGCGATCCGCCCGACGCTCATCCACATTCCCGACCAGCGTCATCGCCAAAACTTCATCGTCAATCGGCACGAGCGGTGTGGACAAGGCCAAAAGGCTTTCCTCGCGTGCCTTCAGTACACCCTCGCGCAATCGCACCTCGGCAATCTCCGCCTCGGTGCGTTTTTCCTCCGTCACGTCCATCGAAATGCCGCGTAACCCAATCAATGCCCCCGTCTCGTCGCGAACGGCCTTCATCTGTGTCGTTATCCAGATGATTTGCCCAGCCTTGGTCCTCCAACGATAGGACGAAACTCCGCTCCCAACTTCGGCAATGCGATATGCTTCCCGTCGCGCGTGCTCCTTGTCTTCGGGAACGACGAGCTCCAACCAGAACTCCGGTTGCAACCATTCTTCGACCGTATAGCCGGTAATTGCATAAACCGAGTCACTCACGAAATCGACACGTGCTTCGTCCCTCGAAGGCACGAAATAACTCTCCCACACGATTCCGGGTACGCTCGAGACAAACCCATCGAGGCGGCGACGAAGTTTTTGCTCGCTCGCCAAAGTAGCCTCCTGCGCCATCTCCTTTTTGATGCGTTCGGTCACGTCGAACATGACGGCGTGTAAGCTGCCGGGGCCGTTCGGCTCGCGTGCATACATGAAATGAGACTCAATCCACACATATTCCCCGTCCTTGCGACGCATGCGATGCGGCGAAAGGTGCGATTCGCCCTTTTCCAAAAATGCCATCACCTGGCTCATTACGCGGGGCGCATCCTCGGGATGAATGTTGTTTGTGAAAAACTTTGGCGCTGCGAGCACTTCTTCATCCGAGAACCCGAACATCGCGCTTACGCCTGCGCCGCCGATGCCCGTGGGCGCAAATTGCCCCGTGCTGGGGTCTTGGTGGTACACGACCAACGTTCCTGGCACGAGCGAGAAGAGCTTGTCGAGCGCCGAAGCACGTGCTTCGGCGGCCAATGCGCGCGCCTCGGCAACCGCCAATGCCGCCCGCAACTGTTCAACAGTTTCTTCGCCCCCCGCCGAATTGGAAATTCCCTCTGTCATAGGAACATCCTAACAAGCTTGGCAGGGATATGTCGACTGAGGATTTTGGGGTGAGCAGATAAATCGAGGACTGCCAAGCCGCGTCGTGCTGCAATGGGGCTAATGCGTCGTTTTCACGGCGTCATGTATTTCATGACCGTCGTCGAGAAATCGTTATAAACGATCGTCACCTTCACGCATGAACCGGGGGGAATTGGCGAGCCGCCCATCATTCCGCCACTATCAACCGTCACGTCGTTGGCGCCCGCGGGAACCATTCCATAAGCAATTGGCCCGGCAAAACCTGTTGGAAAGGCTTGCGTCGCCAAAGCCCAATATGTCGTGCCACCCGTGACCGGACCAGGACCCGTCGGCGTTTTCGCGTCGACGTCCGTCACATAATACCCAAGCGCATTAACCGCATCCATCCAGCTCGCCGTGGGCAAACCATTGGCGTCTGTTTCCAACGTAATGGCATGCATGCCCGTCATACCGTCGCACGTCATCGGCGCATCACCGTCTCGTTTCAACGTCCAGCGTACGTCTTTTGCTTCGAGACCCGGGCCGCGCAGCATCAATCTGCTTTCCCCCGAATCCGCAATTCCGTCGGCGTCCATATCCACGAGCGTCATTGTCGTGGGGAAACTGCGATTCATGAATCCAGGCGGACCAACCTGGAACGGGAATGGCGGAAATGATGCCTCCGTCCCGGTAATCGTCACGTCGAGCTTCGCGACCATATTCGGCATCGGCGTTGCTTCAATCGCGGCCCCGTACGAGGTCCCCGTTATTTTCATGGGCAACGTCACCGGAATGATCACGGTCGGATCGTACTCTTTGTTTGCGAAATCGAGAGAAGGATGATCGATCGTCACCGGATAGTTGCCTTCGAGTTTCAGCGTTGGCGCATTGGCGACCGTGAAATGGATGTTTTGGTTTTCAAGCAATTGCC
>DAOMZH010000066.1:0-22001 GCA_035437985.1 Polyangium sp. (in: bacteria)
TATCGCAATGGAATACATCGAAGGCCAGACGCTCCGCGCATTGCTTGCCCAGCACCGTGGTTCGCTACCTATTCACGAAGCTCTGCGCATTACGCGAGCCATCGCCGATGGATTGGAGAGCGCGCACGTCGCGGGTATCGTGCATCGTGATTTGAAGCCCGAAAACGTCATGCTCGCCCATAACGGGCTCGTAAAGCTTCTCGATTTCGGCCTGGCTAAATCGGTCGCGCGTGCGGAACCCGATACTCTGGTTGGTGATGATGAATCCAGCAATCATCCTACGGCGGAGGGGCGCGTGGTCGGGACCCCACGATACATGTCACCCGAGCAGGTCTTGGGCCGGCCCCTCGATTTACGCAGCGACTTGTTTTCGCTGGGTATCGTGCTTTTCGAGATGGTTACCGGTGTGCGACCATTTCGAGGTCGGACGACCATGGAGGTATTCATGGCCATTGGCCGCGACGAACCCGAAACCGCATCTACGCTCAATCCGAAGGTTCCGCCGGGATTGGATGCCCTGCTCATTCGATGTTTGGCGAAGCGGCCGGAAGATCGTTTCGAGGGTGCATTCGAGATTCGTGCTGCAATCGACGATTTACTCGCTGGACGAAATGCACCGGCATCGCTACGGCGTGCCGACCAGACAAACCTGGACGCGGACCAAGGCAATACGATTTCGTCATCAGGCGAAGGATTCGACACGCCGAAAAGGCGGCATGATTCATTGACGAGGGACGAACGCGCGCTCATTGCTCTGATTCTCGTGGACCCTAAACGCGAACCTAGTGACCCATTGCGCGCAAAAATCGCGGAAGTGTTACGACCCGAGCTCGAGCGAAATGGCGCGCAGGTGCAGGTTCTTCCGGACGGACTCATGGCGGCAACATTTTCGGCGCGGCTTCTCGCTACCGATCACGCGGCGCATTCGGCTCGGTCGGCATTGGCCTTGCACAAAATCGCGCCAAACTTGTCTATCGCATTGGTCATGGGGCGAATCGAGGGATTGGTAAAACCATTACGCGGGGACTTGCTCGAACAAGCGCGGGCGCTGCTTGCACGGGTGGGCATTGCCGAGGGCCTGATCGCCCTCGACGAAATGACCGTCGGCTTGCTCAGCGCCCAATTCGAGGTGCGGCATGAAGAACAGGGACCATTTCTCGTGCGCGAGCTCCGCATTGCCAATGGAATGCGCACGCTTTTGGGCAAAGTCACCCCATGCGTTGGTCGCGACCGTGAATTAGCCGAGCTTTCGGCGTTATTTCGTGAATGCATCGAGGAGTCATTAGGACGGGCGGTCCTGATCGTTGCGCCCCCAGGTATTGGAAAGTCACGTCTGGCGCGAGAACTGCTGCAAATTTTGTCGCAACTGCATGGCTCGGAGATTTCGGTTTGGATGAGCTCCGCCCATGCGCAAGGAGCTGGCTCGGCGCTCAGTTTGCTCCATCGTGCACTTCGGGCCGAATGCGGCATTGCCGGTGATGAGTCGGTTAGCGAGCAACGCGGCAAGGTTGAAAAGCGCCTGGCGGCATCGATCGCGCCGGGTGATCAGGGGCGCATTGCGGAATTTCTGGGTGAGCTCATGCAGATTCCTTTTCCCGACGATAAAAGCGCGCCATTACGAGCTGCGCGTCAGGACCCGGAGCTCATGAACGAGCAAATGCGCCGGGCTTTCGTCGATTTCGTCGCGGCCGAAGCGGCACAAAAACCGCTGCTCATCGTGCTGGAGGATTTGCATTGGGGCGATTTGCCCACGGTACGTTTCATCGATGCGGCTTTGCGAGAACATAGTAACAAACCCTGGATGGTGTTGGCGTTGGCACGACCGGAAGTGCACGACCGTTTTCCCAAGTTATGGGCAACGCGAGACCTGCACCTCATTCACCTCAAAAAACTACCCCGTAAGGCATCGGAACAGCTCATTCGCCAAACGCTAGGCCGGGGCGCAAATGACGCAATGGTGACGCGCATTGTGGCACTGGCTGATGGACAGGCGTTTTATTTGGAAGAACTCATTCGCGCCGCAGCGATGGAGCCAACCAGGGCATTTCCCGCCACGGTTGTCGCAATGGTCCAAGCGCGGCTCATGGATCTGAATGCCGACGCTCGAAGAGTTTTACGCGCAGCGAGTGTGTTTGGCGAGGTATTTTGGCAAAGCGCAGTGGACGAAATCGCCGGAGGAACGACCGCCGAGCTTCTTTCGACACTCGTCGAGCAGGAAATTCTAGTCCGTCGCGTGGATAGCAAGTTCCCGGGAGAACGCGAGTATGCATTTCGACACGCTCTCTTGCGGGAAGGGGCGTATGCGCTCTTGACCGATGGAGACGGGGTTTTGGGCCATCGACTGGCGGCGGAATGGCTCGATTTACACGACGAGCAGAACCCGTTGGTCTTGGCTGAACATTTCGAGCGCGGCGAAATGCCGATCCTGGCGGCGAGATTTTATCGGGAAGCCACCGCGCAAGCTTATTATGCTGGCGACCTCGAGGCCGCAATCAACCATGGCGAACGCGGGCTTTCATGTGGCGCAACGGGAATCGTTCGTGAACATTTGCTCGGAATGATGTGCGACGCCCATGCGCAACGCTGGAATTTCGCGCGCGCTGGCCAAATTGCCCAGGAACTCATCCCCCACACCCAACCAGGCGGAATGGCCTACGTCCAAGCAGCAAAGACTCGATCGGTGATTGCCTTGTTCAGTGGAAATTTCACCGAATGCATGGAAGTCGTGGATACCGCCGTGCTGTTTGTCCCGGCAAAAGAGGCGGTTGGCGCATTGGCGCAAATGCTCATGATGATCGCCTCGGTGCTCGCATTGATTGGACAGTCCGAGCGGGCCGAGGGGTATGTTCACAAGTTGGCGGAGTTATGTCAAAACGCGGGCCCCGAAAGTACGGTTGCCCAAGGTTGGATGCATTTTGCGCTCGCATTCATGCATCTGGGCTTGAAAGAAGACCCCTGGTTGGCGCTGCGCCACGCCGAGACCTCGCGCGACCGTTTTACAGAATGTGGTTATCGGAAGGGTTATGCGAATGCGCAGATTGTCGTCGGCATGAGTGCGTGGTTTCTCGGAATGGCGGAACGAGCGGAACGCGAGCTGCTGGACCCCAGCGCCAGCGATTTGGATCTGCCAGAAATGGCGGCACATCGGGCCTCGATTCTCGTCGATATCCTCTTGGCTCGGGGTGATCTCGATGGGGCGCGTCGTCTTGCATCAGAGGCGGTTGAATTGCGGCATGCGCAACAGAATCGCTCCGAGGAGGGGCATGGTCGCCGTGCGCTTGCTCTTGCATTTTACGCGGCAAGAGACTTCGACAATGCCGAGCGTGAGGTTTTACACGCAAGTGAGTTGCTGCTTTTTCCAGTGTATAAGCAATGGTCTTGGGCGCTGCTCGCGGCCATTCGGGGTTCGAAAGGCCAAACCTTGGAAGCGCGAGGCTTGGCCGAGCAGGCGTCGGCAACCTGCGAGGCGCTGCGCAACTACAGTTATCGAGGTACTGAAATGCGACTCATTCTTGCAGACACTTTGGCCGCAGCTGGGGACGAGAATGCGTCGCGGCAATGCATTCTGGATTCGTCCAAACGGATTTTGGCAACGGCGTCGCGAATCGAGGACCTCGACGTGCGGCAAAGTTATTTGGACAAAGTGCTCGCGAATGCGCAGACATTGGAGCGCGCACGTACGTGGGGGTCGAGCAGGTGAACGGTTTTGGTTTCCGTTACTTTCGCACAGAATAGGTGCGTCGCCATTTAAAAGCAATCCCGAATTCGAACCCGCGACCTGCTCTTTCGCCAATCCACCGCTCTACCGCCCGCACCTCGAATGCACCACCTGACGATAATACCCGAGTTCGTCGCGCCAATATTCACCATCGAATGGCCAAAGTATATGCTCGTCATCCGCCTTGACCATTCCGAAAGCCAGCTCGTCACGTTTTAAGTGCCCACCTGCCCCGATTTCTTCCTCGAGCATCCGCCGCTGCTCGGTCGTGACGTCGACGATGATTTTCGTCCCGTTACGCATATGTTCGTCGAGTTCGTCCAGGTACCGCTGGTACCGTTCGCGCGCGAGCATGCCCGCATTCCGAATCGCGATTTCTCGCGCCAGCTGAATCGAATCCGTAATATCGCTCCCCAATGCTGAACTACGAAATGCTGTCGGCGCCTTTGCAAATCGCGCATCTTCGTCGTCGAGCACGCGGACATATTCGAGATTCCGCAACAGTTGCCGATCGGAAAACGTATTTTCGACGATGAGTTTCACAGCCGGCGACAGGTTGGCTTTGCCAGCACGCACATCCTGCAAAAATGCGTAATACTTGTGCTCGGAGCCTTCCCCCGAAAGTCGCGTCAAAATCGATTCAAACTCCGTCTTGATGGGCTCGTATTTTTTTCGCATTCGGGCCACGATGGTCACGGCGTCATCGTAGCGACAAACGGTGAAGGCGATGACGGCCTTGAGCACATCGGCTTCGGGGTAAAACGCATTGGGAAAATACGGCGATTCGAGGGCATGAATATTGCCCAATGCATGGGGATAATCCCCGGCCATGAAATACGCCCACGACTCTTCGAAAAGCGCATCCAGCCAATATTCGCTCGCGACGTGCACTCGATTCCAGTATTTTAGCGCCGCGGACATGGTGCTAGCACCGTTCGAGTATGCAATAGCTCCATCTGGGCGCAAGGATGCCGAATAATACGTTCGGGCCATCGACAAATATGCCAAATCCCGCATACGCGTCTCGTTTTCCACACCCGGTGCGCCATCGTCGATTGCTTGCACGACACTCTGAAATGCGGTGACAGCCGGTACGGCACGACGTCGTTGCACATGCGAAATGCCCATAAAAAACTGGGCCTGCACGTGGTACTTGCTCTCCTTGTCCACCTTTTTGAAAAGGTCGATCGCTTTCTCGAAATCACGATTGCGGTATTTGTACCGACCGAGCAGGTAATTGAGTTGCCAATAAAGTTCGCGTTGCTCGGGATTGTTGAAACGCGCCACTTGCTCGCTCGTGTATTTGCCTACGCGTTCGATGACATCCGCGGGTTCGGGAAGCTGCGTCGCGAGTTTCGAGAGCCATAACAGCGTCTCGTTGAATTTCAAATGATTTGGTTTTCCCGCGATGTCGGAAAAGATCGCGTAACTCGCTTGGTAAAACTGCAAACGATACAGCGCGATTGCCAGGTGATATTGAGCTATTTGCTTGTTACCGTCGTCATCCTTCGTCTCACCATCGACGACGGGTTTGAAGAGCATCGCGGCTTCACTCCAATGCTCGGCGTCGAAAAGACGTTTGGCCTGAGCGGCCGCTTCCGTCATTTTTCCTGGTACGGGCGGAGTATCTTCATGAAAGAATATTTCTTTGGGATTGGGTTGGCCTCGGACATTGTTCACAGCTCGCGCGTCCCCGTCAGCATGCGCCAAGGCAGCGAACAAGAATGTCGAGGCAAAAAGACAGAATGTTCCGAGCCGTTTCCGCATTGTCCGTTCCTCGCGATGCTGACGATTACGTTTAACCATTTTTCACGACATACCCAGCCAAATTCGGAGAAATGGCCTAATAAGCCGAAGCACGAGCGCAGTATGACGTTTGCCCTTGCATGAGGCACCCCTCCGCCGAGGCTACTTATCCGCAAGAGCCGACCTTGGACACAGAGCAACATTGCGGCCTTGGGTCGGTCGCTTTTTTTCTGCTGGCCCAATGAAACCTGACCCAATTCAATCCGGCGTCGACAAATGACCGTATGCGAAATCAGGATCCTCCTGACTAGAAAGCCGCTGTCACGACGTGCTGACCTAAACCGGACACCTAAAGTTCGATTCCTACTTGCGGTTTGGAAATCCAATCGCCAATCCTCGCCAGCGAGTTGGGACATAGCGATCATTGTCGCTGCTCGTGCACACTATTCTTCATTCATGGCTCGAGCAGCGTGAACATCTTGACGATATCATGGCGCACTTGGATTCGGCGCGTGACGGCGGGCCTAGTCTACGTAATCCGAAAAAATCGTTGCTAGATTAAAATATCTCTTGACGAAGGGCAGTGCCATTTGCGAAGTACAGGTACGAGACGAGAGGAAGGAGCAGTCCATGGATCCATTGCCTACATCGCCGGATGTATCGCGAGCTCGCGCATTGCTCGATGGGCAAAAGCGTGTCTTGGCGAGTATCAACGAGGATCGACCATTGCACGAAGTTCTGACGCAGATCTGCCATGTTGTCGAAGAACAGGGCGATGGTCTGTATGCCTCGATTTTGTTGTTGGACGAGGCGGGAGAACGGCTATTGCACGGGGCAGCGCCGAGTTTGCCGGAAGGGTACAACAAGGCGATTCACGGGATCACGATTGGCAATGGTGTTGGATCGTGTGGGACGGCTGCGGCGACGGGCGAACCTTGCATTGTGGATGATATCGCAACGCACCCGAATTGGGCCCCGTTCCGCGCTCTTGCTTTGGACACGCACGGCTTGGCTGCTTGTTGGTCGACCCCTATTCGAGCGTATGACGGGCGGGTTGTCGCCACGTTTGCAATTTATCATAACGTCCCCAAAAAACCCACGCTCAAGGAACGAAAGCTCATTGACTTTACGAGCCATTTGGTAGCGATTGCCATCAACCGCCATCGCGAGATCGAAGATTTAAAAGAAACTGCCGACTGAGAAACCGATCATTGCCAGAGCAAGGTCGAGAGGTGGTGGATCATTCGTGATTCATCACCTTGGGTCTCGAGGAAAAACGCGATGGATCTCAAAGTTCCGACTGACTTTCACGACCAATACAAGAGATTGTTGGCCGACTGCTGGACGACGGGCTGCGACGAAGAATTACTCGGCAAGGTCTACGAATTGGGGAGCCGCGGGTATCGCGAAGGATTGACCCTGGATGCATTGCTCGAGATGCATCATGCAACGACCTATCAATTGCTTCCGAGCCTCCAAATGGATCCGGCGCGTTATTTTCGCATTGCCACTGATGTTTCCATCGAGCTATTGGCGCCATATCAGAACGAGGTCAACCGACTTCGCGATTATCAGGTAGCGCAAGAAAGTTTGACCGCCAAATTGCGGCAGCAAACTCGGCAGCTCGACCGGGCGAATGAAGAACTGAAAGTCGCTCGAGCCGCTGCGGAAGCCGGAGCCAATGCGAAGGCCGAATTTTTGGCCCACATGAGCCACGAAATTCGCACGCCACTCAATGCCATCATTGGTATGGCCGGATTGCTCGTCGAAACCGAACTTGGTCTCCAACAACGAGATTTTGCCGATACGATTCGTTCGAGTGGCGACCACTTGCTCACGATCATCAATGACATCCTCGATTTCTCGAAAATAGAAGCCGGCAAGATCGAGCTCGAAAACCTTCCCTTCCGTTTGTCCCAGTGTGTCGAAGATTGTCTCGATCTCGTGGCTGCGCGCGCTGCCGAAAAAGGCATTGACATTGGTTACTTCATCGAATCCGACTTGCCGCGCATGGTCGAAAGTGATGTGGGACGAATTCGTCAGGTTCTCGTCAATCTGCTCTCGAATGCCGTCAAATTCACCGCCAAAGGTGCAGTGACGGTGACGGTGAGTGGCAAACGCCTTGCTGAACCGTCGGGTTATGAACTGCGGTTTGCCGTACGAGACACGGGTACAGGTATTGCCAAGCCAAACCAAAAACGACTTTTTCAACCGTTTTCCCAAGTTGATGCTTCCACGACCCGCATATATGGCGGCACAGGCTTGGGTTTATCGATTTCCTGGAGCCTCGTCCACCTCCTCGGCGGTACGATGTGGGTCGAGAGCGAAGTTGGCGAGGGTTCGACATTTTACTTTACAGTTCAAGCGACTGCGCACGTCGCGTCCGAGGCGACACAGGATCCTGCCGAACGTCGGGCGCACGCGCTCGCGGGCCATCATGTGCTCATCGTGGATGGCAATGCCACGAATCGTCGCATACTCGCCGCATATATGCGCATGTGGAATCTGATTCCATTCGAAGCCGCCAAAGGCTCGGATGCGCTCGCATTCGTCTCGAGCCCTGGCGAACCCGTGAGTTTGGTGCTCGTGGAATACGAATTGGAAGACATGACCGGGATCGAATTCGCCAGACGAGTGCGTCGACTTCCTGAACACCGCGAGTTATCGATGATTCTCTTCAGCCAAGGCGTGCGCAAACCTAGTGAAATGGATGAAGCAGGAATTCGGGGTTTTTTGTCGAAGCCCATCAAGCCGTCGACATTGCACAACATCGTCATCGATGTCTTGTCGAAGGGACCAACCGAATCGTCCGCAGGTCCTCAGCCGAGCCAAACCCGCGACAAAGCCGAGGTTTCTTTGCGCATTCTCGTGGCCGAAGACAATTCAGTCAACCAAAAGGTAGCCGCCGCGATTTTGGCCCGTTTGGGATATACTGCCGATATCGTCGCCAATGGTCTGGAAGCCGTGGCCGCCGTCGCCATGAAACCGTACGATATCGTGCTGATGGACGTACAAATGCCCGAAATGGACGGCCTGACCGCCACCCAAGAATTATGCCGGCGGTTTTCCCCATTGGAACGACCGCATATCGTGGGTTTGACCGCGAACGTGACCGAAGAGGCCCGTCGCCAATGCCTGGCCGCGGGAATGGATACCTACATCAGCAAACCCGTCACTATCGACAAACTCAAGGAATTGTTGCGCCGTTGCACACCGCGAGCGTTACGCTCCGAAGCGGATGTCGCCAATGCTGTAAGTGTTCCGACTGCCGAACCAGCGTCGCCTGCACGTATGGACGACGCACAAGTCGTCTTTTGGCGCACGCAATCACAAGAACGCGGCGTCGAATTGTCGGATATGGCCGCATCTATTGGAGAGGAAGCCTGGAAATTGCGAAGTGCAGCAGACCGTGGGGATCATGCGAAAGGACAAGCCGCTGCGCGACAATTGCGAAAACTCATTGCGGGAGGCGTGGGCTCGGACGTCATTCAAAAGCTCGTAAACATCGAGGAAGGGTCCTCGGAAGGCTTCATGCGTAGCGGAATCGCCGCTGTCGCTGATATTCAGCTCGACATCGAAAAACTGCAAAAGACAATTCGCTCTGCCAAACCTATTTCTGGTTCGACCTACCGCGCATCGGTACCCATTGATAAGGCTGATGTTCAACGTCTCCTTTATGAATTGGGGGGCAAAGATATGCTCCTTTTGGTCGTCGATGATTTCTTGCGCGAAGCCCAGCGCCTCGTCGAATCCATTGGCCGAAGCATACTCGAGCGCGATTCTGGAACCGCCCGAGCAGCTGCGCATTCGTTAAAAGGGGCAGCCAGCACATTTCCATTGCCGAAATTCCACACCGCGGCCGAATCGATTGAAGCTGCATTAAAAGACGGACGCCTCGAGGAATTGCCGACGTTGTGGTCGACCCTGGCCACTGAGCATGCACGTAGTGCGGCAATGTTGAATGCTTCGGTCGAATCTTTGGATGCGACCTGAGGCCACGAGGTCCTGCTTCACGGCGCACCCCAGCATGTCCGATTTGCTGGGAAATTGATTTCGTCGGAATGCAACGAATATAATTTCATCCGGCATACCATTATTCGACACTGCCCCCGCAATGCGCCACGAAATTCACGCGTTCCACCGGTAATTGTTGAGGAATTGCGGTTTTCGTAATGCGCTGAGGCGCAAGGAGCGTTTGTCCCTGGGAATCGAATACCGCAATATACGCCTCGCTCACGCACCGCCCCTCGGCTTTGCATTTAATGACATCATCGTCCCGAAAATCCATCCATGTCGCGAGAAGTTTGTCTCGGCCAGGAGATAATTGAATGCTGTATTGCCGGTCCAATGTTTTGCTGAGCAACATGGATAATGGCGGAGACTGCGGCACGGACGCCAATGTCAACTCATGCCAATCTCGCCAAATGCCCACGATTCGCCGGCCCAGCCAAGTCGCGGCACCTTCGTCGGCTGATTGATGCGGATTGAAGGGAACCTTGGAAACGCTTTCAAAGTTTTGGGCATGAAGGTCGACATATTCAATTGCATCATCGTGCGTGACATAGACGAGACGCAACTTGTCGCCTAATTCACCCAGAGCCACGGGAGTCTTATGCTGCTCGAATGCAAACGTCCCTCGCGGACCAACGGCTCGGCCGTTGGCAGTCAGTCGCTGAAGACGAAAACCCGTACCCCACTCGTGCCAAAGCAATACGAAATCGTTCGCAATCGGTTGAAGCAGCAGACGTTCGGGCCAGATATCGTTGCCGGAAGCTATCGTCATTGGTGCCGCAACCGGTATGCCCTCGAGGTCCAGGGGGCGAAATCGAAGAAATCGGTGCTTATTCAAGTTGTTTTGCCAAACGATTCCCACTAGGTTCCCTGCACGGGCCAAACGAAGCGAAAACAATGTTCCGAGTTCTTTTGCAAGGGTATGGGGCACACCTGCGCCGAGGGTCTTCTCGGTCGCCTTGATATGGACGAGACGAACCTCGGGTTCATGCGCTGCATTCATAGTTGTAAATGCAATGAGCACACCATCGGGGACTTCCAGTGTGTCCATTTCGCAAGACCATTGCTGTTCGCCTTCGCCTTGCGCAATTTCGACCGGATCTCCCAGGCTCTCGCCCCGAAATCCAAGGGGCTGCACGAAAATGGCCCAACTGACGGTGGGCAGGTTATTCGCGCGAATGTGCGTCACGTCGCGGCGATACACGAGCAAGTACCCATCGCGGTACGTCATTAGTTTCGACGGCACATTTTCGGCATAATCGTAGTTCTTAGCCTTTTCGACCAAGGCATTGCGACACGCCCAAGCTTCTTCATTGCCGCCGCGAATCGTCAATTTGACGGCATTGGATACGATATTGATCGGTTCGAGGTTCGGTAGTTTGTCCGCACGATACCGCACGCGCATCCACACTTCACCTGGCCGCGCATATTCGAGCACGCGTAATCGAGGCGCACAGAGCAGAGCTTCCTCGATTTCGATGCTCTCCTGTGCGCCCAAAAGCCGTCGGTGCTCGGGACGGAACCGATCCGCGTTGCCACAATTCCTCGCGGGATGACGGTAACCGAATGGATATTGCACCGGCTTGCCCGCGGCATCGCTGAACTCGAGGGAATACTCCGGTTGCTCCATCTCGTCCCACGAACCATTAATGGACGGAATGATGAATGCTGTTTGAGCGGAAGCATTATGAAATGCAAGACGAACGTGGAGTTCGTCCCCGACCCGAAGCTGGGATTGGTCAACGGAAAGCAACAGCGAAATGCCGTATTGCTCAGGGATGTCGGCGGGGTTTGTCGGGGCAATTAAACACGAATCGTCACCGGGCGGGAGCGAGCCGCATGGACTGGTCGCCGCAAATCCGAAGATCGCGACAGCTCCACACATTCTCCGAAAGACAAGGTGCACCAACCTAGGATGGAACAGACGCGGAAAGCTTGGCAAGGGTCGGGGCGAAAAAATGGCCTCGTTTTCACGCATCTTTGCGAGCCCACCTTTCAACTTTGCGATCCTCGCATGTCATGTTTGGCGTAACTCCTTGAAATCAGATCCGTTCTTGATTGGCTCAATGTTTGCAATAAGATGTTGCCAGAGAGCTTGCTCCGGTCAGCCCCCCCCACCGTAGAGCAGGCTCTCTCTTTTTTTGTCCATCGCGGCAATTGCAAAACATCGTTGGCGGCCACGCGGATGTCGAGTAAACTGCCAAATACGGCGATGGACACCGTGCACTTCGTGCCTCGATGCCAATACACGATCGTGCCTCGAAAGTGGACGTATCGGTATTCGCTCGGCCTGATCGAGCGCTGGCGCAATTTGGGGGATGTGGTGCGGTTTGCCCAGGAACGCAGGGGGTATGGCGATACGGATTGGGGGTGTGGAATCGAATATCCCACCCGCCCCGAGCGCCGCGGATTCGTTCGTGTGTGGCGATGGCAATGGTTGGAAAAAAATAAGATCCGGACCCGCAAATTTCATTTTCCCGAAGCCGATTACCTCGCGACGCTCGCCGCTCTTCTTCGCGTCAACGGCCGCGTGGACGAAGCCGCTACGATTGCGCAAATCATGGCTCTGCCCAATGTCGATTTATTGCCGGTGGCTGATCCGTACGACATCTCGAATTATGGTTTTAATGTTTGGTCGCGGGAAATCCAGCATGCATCCAGATTGATCGTCGAACAAGAGAGCTTTGCGCTCGCCGCGGAGCGAGCTGCCGCGCGCGAGGGGTTTGTCCTTCGAGATGGCAGCGGAGTATCCTATGCAGCCGACGGAAATGTCGTTTTGCATTTGCCTCATGACCGGACGAGTCATCTTGCCGAAGCGGATTATTTGAAGCTTGTGGGTGAGTTAGGACGGGCAGCTTCACGCGCTTGTCATGAGCTCGAAAAAGCCCTGTCGATGCGTACCGAATCGAGCGTCTTCGGTGTTGCAGATTCATTGGGGAAACATGCCTGACAAGCGCTATCCTGGGTTTGTCACTGTACAATGGCATTGCGTCGATGGACGTGGCTTGCAACGATTACGCAAAGACCACCATATTGTCTTGGTCGCGGCGGGTCCGGATGCGCCTCTTGTCGAATTGCTCGTATCCAATACCGACAAACCCTGGCGAAGCAGTGACTTTATTCACGAAGAGGGGTGGTTTTGTGCAGAGCGGATCGGGGATGAATGGAGTGTTTCACTTGAAGGAGGCGGTGGGCAGTTTTCGATGCCACATGCGATGCTGCTGGGTCTGTGTGAGGTAATTGATGCGCTTCAGCTTGGAAATACACCGGATTTAGGCGAAGCCCTCGACGCTGACGAATGGGACCGGCGGTTTGGCTGGGCACGTGAGAGCGGATTACTCGATTCTCGCGTGGCAGAATGGAACGAGCTGGCTCGGGGATATGTGGAACGATTGCGGCAAGAAGGTGTCGTGCCCGGCTTAAATGCATCCGGCGCGCTTTTGGCGGCTCGGGAAGCAATCGTTACAGTGCTGGACGAAGCGGGTTTGGCGCGACGCGAGCAACCGGATGCGATTTTCTATCAGCTTGGCGAGCATAATGCCGGATATCTCAAAGAGGTCATCGACGCGCTCGACATGCAGTTTGGTTTGTCGCAGTGTTGTGCCGAAGTGGTTCCGAAACCGGGCACAGCGGCCTTTCGACAACATATCTTTATGGAGCGTCCAGCCCAACCCGGAGAACATCAACTGGCGCTCGATTGGTGGATTCTCGACCCGGACTATCCGCACGACGGGATGTTCGGGACCTTGAATTTCGCTCATTATTGCCACCAAGTCTTCTTGGCATCTCCAAGAATGGACCTGGATCCGGTGCCTTTTGATTTGTTTGGCAAGCGTTTGTATTTGTTGATTGGTTGCGACAAACGGGGCTTGGAATTGCGGAGCGCTATTTCGGAGGACGCGTTCCTCGAGCATTGGGTTTGTCGCGTACGCGAGCATTGGGCTGCCGAAGGTCATGGTTTGGCCCCAGCGCTCGGAGCAGATGGATTGTCTGAGGTATTCGATGCTTGGCGGTTGCCGACGGTGCTTCGGGTTTTTCTGGAACGAATCGGCAATGGGGGTGTTTGGGACAGCGTGCGGTGGCTCGCGATTAATGAAATTCTTCGCGAAAATGATTTGGACGCATGGCTGCGTCCGTGCCCGGTTGAAATTCTCGAGGCTCACGAAATGGTGGATTGGGAATATCAAGAATTACCGGACGGACTTTTGTGTATCAGTCACTATTTTTATAATGCGTCGCGAGCGTATTTGTTGGCGGATGGGCGCGTGGTGTGGGCAACGCCGACCGAGACTGGGTACGTGCTGGATCCGCCGCATCTTTGGCTTTGGACGTAGCCCTTTTTCTGCCTGGTTTTGACAAACCGCCCAACATGCTGTCCGCGCAAAGCATTTTGCGCCAATCGCGCAATTCAAAAAAATTTCTTGAGCGTCCACGGGTTTTACACTACGGTGTTTGTCCATGTTCTGGATCGCCCTGTAAAACGGGTGATCGTGGGCAATTGCGGCGAACGGGGAGTCATCGTGAGCGCGGAAAAACACATCTCGGCTGACTTGAGCATTGGTTCGGTGTTTGCCGGAAGGTACCGTGTCGAACGGCGCATTGCGTCCGGGGGAATGGGGGCGGTGTACGAGGTTGTGCATCTGGAAACGAATCGTCGTCGTGCGCTGAAGGTGATGCACGCGCATTATGTTTCGAGTGACGAACTGCGGACGCGATTTCGCCAAGAAGCTCGGGTGACGGCGGAGATCGAGAGTGAGCACATCGTGGATGTGTTTGATGCGGGTGTGGACGACGCGACGGGCATGCCGTTTCTCGTGATGGAACTCTTGCGTGGAGAAGAACTGGGCAAACACGTCAAGCGCATGGGGCCTTTGCCGAAAGAGGACGTGGTTCGGTACGTGTACGAAACGAGTTTGGCGCTTGAAAAGACGCACCGAGCGCGCATCGTTCACCGGGATTTGAAGCCTGATAATTTATTTTTGTGTGAGCGTGAGCATGGTCCGCCGCGGGTCAAGGTGCTCGATTTTGGCATTGCGAAAATTGTAAAAGACTCGGAAACGAAGGCGAATGCGACGCGATCGTTGGGCACGCCGCTTTACATGGCGCCGGAACAGTTTCAACTGCGGCGCGCGGTGACTTCCGCGACGGATATTTTTGCGCTGGGCATGATTGCGTTCACGTTGCTCGTGGGAAAACCGTATTGGCATGCGGAATCGTCAATGGCTGACGAAGTGTGGGCGTTTGCGATGCATGTCGCTACGGGACCCAAGGAATCGGCCGTCAGACGCGCGTGGGAACTATTTGGCGTGGAGCTTCCGAGGGCCTTTGATGCCTGGTTTTTCCGGATCACAGCGCCAGATCCTGCAGCGCGATTTTCCTCGGCCCGGGAAGCGGCGATCGCGTTGGCGGAAGCGCTGGGTGTGCCCTCGCCGGCGAGTGAGTTCGTCAAGCCAAACCCAAGCACAACGACGCCGCAAACGAGGTCCCATGTGCCGGAGCGCGCAGCACTAAGCTCGTTATTTTCCGCGAGTCAATCGGCACCGCGGACGGTACCGACGATGTTGGCGATGACGCCGGACGGCGATGCGGCCCAAACGAAGCGAAGAAAACAGCGAACGCCTCCGTGGATGTTGGGGACGATCGCGGGTGGGTTGATGGCTGTTGGCGCTTGTACGCTGCTTTTGATTGGTTTGTCCGGGGATCAGAAAACAAGCGCGAGCCCTACGCCACAAGTGGCGACTCCAGCCAACAAGAGTCCTTCGGCGGCGACTGCGGCGATATCGACGATGTCCGCGTTGCCGCAACCCAAGGTAGAGCCTGCGCCTACGGAAGCACCAGCAACAACGTCGACGAAAATGCCGACAACGACGCCGTCAGTCGAATCTCCCGACGCAGCAGCAACGACAACCCCAACAACAATACACCCAGACAAACCCCCTTCCAGTCCAGCAGGTGGTTCGCCGAGACCAACCAATAAAGTCTTGCCTGCCAAACCAAAGACGAAGGAACCGCTCCCGCTGTGGAATTAACGGCGATAAACTCATGAGGACCTCATACTTTTTAAAATCACTTCTTGGTGTTTACGCGGCGTTGATGATTGCCGCTCCGGTTCGCGCCCAAGAAAAATCAAGGAAACAAATTGCCGAGGAGAAATTTCAGGCGGCCGTAGGATTTGCGGCCGATGGTAATTTCGTGGCTGCATGTCCGCTGTTGGACCAGGCGCAAGAACTGGATCCCATGGAGAGATCGCTCTTTGCCCTAGCTGATTGTCGGGAGCGTGAAGGACGAATTGCTACCGCTCTTCGGCATTGGCGCTTGTTTGTCTTGTTCTTCGATACTCCTTACGAGGTCGGGAGTGAAAAACGTCAAAAACGTTTGGAAGTAGCCAAGGAGCGAATTAATACGTTGGGAGGACAAGTACCCAAAGTCATCTTGTCGAGTAAACGAAATGATTTGTCCGAGGTCCGGGTGTTCTTGGACGGTGAGGTCGTCGCTCTTGGTCGACCCGTGGAGGTCGATCCTGGTGAACATCGCTTGATCATCGCGCGTAATGGTGCGGAAAGGGAAACACGTACCGTCGAGTTCGAACGCGGCAACTCATTGGAACATATCGATCTCGATGCTGCCAAACAGAAAACACGTAGGAGCGGGGCTACGCAATTAGAGACCTCAGCCGCAAAGCCCTCGATGGTCGCCCATGAAAAACCTGTTTCGCCGTGGAATGGCGAAAGGGCTTTGGGAGTTGCGGGCATCATCATCGGGAGCGCAGGAATCGTAGCTGGCGGAATCATGGGGGGTATTGCTTTGGCGAAAAAAGCAGAAACCGATGCCGATTGTCATCCGGGAACAGAGAAGACTTCGTGTCCTCCAATTGGCCTTGTGACAATGGAAAACGGCCGAGCACTCGGAAATATCGCCACGTTGCCATTGGTCGTGGGTGCTGCCATGGCCGGCACGGGTATCATTTTGGTTGCGCACAAGCCCAAGACAATCACCGCCGCGCGATTGATTTGGACAAACACTGGTGCACCAGTCATTTCGGTGCAAGGAAGGTTCTGATGAAAACCAGGCATTGGTTTGTCTTTGCGAGCATGGGGGCATTTTCGGGGTGTGGCGAGTTGATTTTCGGCCCTTCGGATACTTATGCTTTGGGAAGCACGAGTTGTCGGGATATAGCCGATTCGTGTGGTCCTCAGGCTACGGAAGATTGTTGCATGTCGCCGGTTGTGGAGGGTATATCTGCTGAGCAAGCAAGCGTCACCTCAACGCCAACGACCTTGAGTGATTTTCGACTTGACCGATTCGAGGTGACTGTGGGACGATTTCGGGCTTTTGTTGACGCATATCCGCATAGTCGGCCCGCAGCGGGCAATGGAGGGCATCCGCGAATTGCCCAAAGCGGCTGGAACTCTGATTGGGATTCGGTGCTCCCGGCTGACCGGGGCGAACTCGTTAAACGCTTGCATTGCAACCTTCAATTCGAAACGTATACGGATACCCCAACGTATTATGAGTCGTTTCCCATCAATTGCGTCGATTGGTACGTCGCTTTTGCATTTTGCGCATGGGATGGTGGACGATTGCCGACGGAAGCCGAATGGAATCATGCGGCACGTGGCGGCCTGGAAAATCGACGTCTGCCCTGGTCAGCTCCGCCGAGTTCGGAGGCGATTGACCCCGGGCATGCAACGTATGATTGTTTGGCCGATGGAATGGATCGATGGCAATGCATTGTTTCGGACATTCATTCCGTGGGAACTCATTCGCCGCTTGGCGACGGTTTTTTTGGACAAGCAGACCTGGCCGGAAATATGCGAGAATGGACCTTGGACGCTTATCACGACTCCGCAATGACTCCGTGTAATGATTGCGCTTATTTGCGCGAGGAGCCGAGCACGCGCGTTTTGCGTGGAGGCGCGTGGGATTTGGCAGCGGAATCGCTGCTGAATTCGTCACGAGATGAAGCGTCGCCGGGATTCCGGTATCAGGACATTGGATTTCGGTGCGCACGAAGTAGGTAACTCGATGAAATATGTCAAAAATGCAACTGTTTGGGCGCTTCTGGGGGCAACTCCGATCACCGGTTGTGCGGATGTCGTCATCAATGGTCCGGGATTCGAGTTCTGGAATCCGCAGATCGTCGAGAGACTCGGGCAGCGTGATGTGGATAAAATCGACTTGCTGCTCGCCATTGACAATTCCCGGTCCATGGCGGACAAACAGCAAGTTCTCGCTTTGGCCATCCCCGACCTCATCAAAGGGCTCATCAATCCGCGCTGCGTCGACGACCAAGACGTTCCGGCACAAGTGCAGCCGAGTTATCCCACGGATTTGTGCCCGACGGGAACGAAGCGCGAATTCAAACCAATTCTCGATATTCACATTGGCGTGACGAGCTCGAGCTTGGGCGGACATGGCGCGGATTCGTGTCCGGATGTCGATTTCGCATCGAAAGAATGCATGCCCAACCCGAATACGTCGAACAACGACCAGGGGCACCTGCTTGCACGTATCAACCAATGTGGCACCGCGAATGTGCCCACGTACATGAACAAGAAGTTTCTCGCATGGGATCCGACAAACAAGTACGGCGGTGAAACAATCATCGACAACGGCACGACAGGTATCGTTCCGACGTTGCGGGACATGGTTCTTGGTGTTGGTCAGATTGGTTGTGGCTACGAGTCGCAGCTGGAATCCGCATATCGCTTCCTCGCGGACCCCAATCCCTACGAAACGATCGTGGTCGACAATTACAAGGCGCTTCCAACGGGCACCGATATGGTTCTGCTCGAGCAGCGTCGCGAATTCTTGCGTCCCGATTCCCTCTTGGCGATCATCTTGCTGACGGACGAAAATGATTGCTCCATCAAGGAGTTCGGCCAGTTTTATTACGTGGGGCAATTGCGTAATGGTGCTTCGCCCGTGCGTTTGCCCCGCGCGCGTCAGGAATGCGCCACCGACCCGAATGACCCTTGCTGCAAGTCCTGCGGCCAAAATCAAGATACATGTCCAATCGACCCGACGTGCAAAGATCCGAATGGCGGAACTGGCCCGGCGCTTTTGACAGATATCGAAGACAATATCAACTTGCGCTGCTGGGAGCAAAAACGGCGTTTTGGTATCGATTTCCTCTACCCGACGGATCGCTACGTGACTGCGTTCTCGAGCGCTACTATTGCGGATCGCGATGGTAATGTCGTGCCAAACCCGATCTTCTCGGACCTCCAGCCGGAAGATTCGAACTCCGACATTCGCGACTCGGGTCATGTGTTTTTCGCTGGTATCGTCGGCGTGCCGTGGCAAGACATTGCGCGAGATCCGCAGGACCTGAAGAAGGGTTTAAAAACCGCCAACGAGCTCACGGCTGACATCGGCATGACTGGCAATAACACCTGGGACATCATCCTCGGTGATCCCGCGAAGAACATAAAACCGCTCGATCCGGCCATGGTGGAGACATTCCAGAAGCGTTTACCTGGGACAAACCCAATTACTGGTGATCTGCTTGTCGACGCCACGATGCCGCTTGGCAACCCGATGAACGGCCATGAATTCACGATTCCAAACGACGACTTGCAATATGCGTGCATTTTCCCGCTCTTGCCGGGGTCCGAGCGCGATTGCACGAACGCGAACTTGCCCTCGTGTGATTGTGCCAGTTCGACAAACGACAATCCGCTTTGCCAGCCGGATCCGAACAACATGAATGCACCGACCTTGCAGGTGCGCGCAAAAGCATATCCGAGTCTGCGTCCGCTTTCGATTCTTCGGGACCTCGGTACGCAAGGCATCTTGGCGTCCGTTTGTCCGGCTCAACTAAACGACCAGAGCGAAATGGCTACGGATTTTGGTTATCGTCCAGCCATTGGGACCATCGTCGACCGTCTCAAAGCCGCTCTTGGGGAGCAGTGTTTGCCCCGGACGCTTGTTCCCAATGAAGAAGGCACTGTGCCGTGCAATATCATCGAGGCGCGCAATACACAAGGTCAGGCTTGCACCTGCGATCCGGCGACGGGTCGTACGGATATCGTGCCGGGGTCCGACGAAGAAAGGGTGGTCTCCGAGGCCAAGAAAGACGATAGGGCCGCCACGGCGGGTTGGAATTGTTTCTGCGAGCTCGTCCAAACATCGGGTGCCGACCGTAACGCCTGCCAAAACGACGTGAATGACCCGCCGCTCGTGAATGGCCAGCCTGTTAATGGCTGGTGCTATGTCGACGCCACGACAACCCCGCCCACGGGTAATACTGAAATCGTCAAGAAGTGCCCTGACAATGAGAAACGTATCGTGCGGTTTGTCGGCGAAGGCAAAGGTCAATTGGGCTCGACGCTGTTCATCTCTTGTTCGGGTGATTCTGGCGGCTAGAACGACCCCGCCAAACCCCATGACCCGCAGCTTGGGGAGTGCTTGATTTCACGGCACCAAAATCATCGACGATCTCGGCGGCACCATCACCATGGGTCCCAATACCATTTGCCCATCGAGTAGGTTTGTTAAGGCACCCATCGGCAAGTTCATCACCGCATTCGGTTGATCGCTGCGATTGATGGCGACGTACACCGTGTCTGCCGGTTGGGTGCTCGTCATTCTGTAAGCCATCGTTTCCGCTGACGAATACACCGCCGTCCGCGTTCCTCGCCGCAATGCCGGCCGCATTTTGCGAATTTGTCCGAGTTTTTCTAGGTGCGTCCGCAAATACGTTTGTCCGGCCGATAGATTGCCCCACATCATGAACCGGCGATTGTCCGGGTCACCCGCCCCGGGCATACCAATCTCGTCTCCGTAATAAATGATTGGAATGCCCGCCGTGGTCATGAGCAACGTAAATGCATTGGCCAAACGTTCGAATGCATTCATCCCCATGGGCAAACTCGGCTGCGACGCCCATGTCCGATCACTTCCGGATAACCACGGGTTCGTCCAGAGTGGCGTATCTTCCGCAAAATGAATGACCCGCGGTACCGAATCGATACCCAAAAGCGTGCTCATGATGCCGCCCGAATAATTGTTGTCATTGGTGTTCATGAAGGTTTCGAGCTCGTTCATTCCCCCTTGTCGCATGAGTATCTTGGAAATGATTTCAGCGCGCAAGGGCATATCGAGCTGTCCGTCGAGCATCGTCCCCGAGCTCACGCGTGACGCAAGCGTGGAGGGGATCCCGGTGAAATGGTCGCCAAGCAAATAGATATGCTTGCCGCTGCTCGGTTCGATTTCGAGGCGAACGCGGGAGCGAAGCTCGTTCAGGAACGATATCGGCATCAAATTCATGGCTGCCGTTTTGAATCCATCAGCGCCGGTTTGCGTGACCCACCAAATCATATTGTCAATGCTGTAGCTTCTTGCCGCCGCGACTTGATGATTGAAGTCAGGCAGATACGACGTGAGCCAGCATCGTTCTTCCTGCGCTGGATTGCCCCAATTGCAGCCCTCGCCGCAGACGCAATTGCCCCCCATTCCGTTGTCATTGGGCCAGAACCAATTGGGGTTTTGCGCGTAAACGGGCGCCGTTTGATGCACGTGATTGGCCGTGTATTCGAGAACGACCTTCAATCCTTTGGCATGCGCCGCCGTCACGAGGCTCGTGAGTTCCGCCATCGTGCCAAAATGTTCTTCGGGCTGATAGACATCTTTGGGCCAATGGCCGTGATAGGCACTGAAAAGATGCGGATCGCCCGTGCGCGCCCCTGCTCCCTCGAAATTGTCCACGGGTATCTCGAGCACGAGGCCCGTCACGCCCATTTGATTGAAATAGCCCGCATCGACTTTCGCTTTGACGCCTTTCCAGTCACCTCCTTGATAACTCGCCGCCGGATCGATGCCCCCAACGGGCGAGCCATAGTTGTTCCCGGTGTCGCCATCGAAAAAGCGGTCCACGAAAACATAATACAAGACTTCGTCACGCCAAACGTCGGCCTTGTCGCACGTATATGGGTCGCATTGCATCCTCGAAAGCAAGCTATTGAATCCGCCAAACCCGTCGGGCACTTGCATGGGGTTCATTGGATCCGTAATCCACGTCGACCCGTTCACGACAAACTTGTATTGCACATCCTTGTCATAAGGGATTTCAGTGCTGACGCTCCAAGCATTGCCCTGTTTGACCAGGGGAATCCCAATCGTCCAGCCGCTATTCGGGAAATTCCCGCGCAATTCGACCGTGGTTTGTCCGGTATCCCCAAGGTTGAACTGATGCTCGCAACGTTTCCACGTATCGTCGCACGCCGGCCCGCCAACGCCGCCACCTCCAGCTCCGCCCATTCCCATTCCGCCAATACCCGAGCTACTGCTGCCCACGGTAACTCCGGACGAACTGGCCATTCCCATTCCGCCAATACCCGAGCTACTGCTGCTCCCCACGGACACGCTGGATCCACCGCCTGTGCCCATTCCTCCCATTCCGGAACTGCCGCTCGACCAGCCGCCCCTTCCACCAACTCCCCCGCTGCTGCTGCCCCTCCACCCACTGCCCATTCCCCCAATTCCGCCCATTCCGCCCCCCCCCACCCTCCCCCCACTCCCGCCC
>DAOMZH010000067.1:0-244 GCA_035437985.1 Polyangium sp. (in: bacteria)
CGACGTCGACCTGCTGACCGTCGGCTTCAAACCACGCATTGGGACTACTGTATGGATCGAGCGCGAAACGTTGCTCGTTCGTGCGAACTGTAATAAATTGTACATCGGTTGGTAGAAAGCGTCGTCGTCTCCGCATACCCTTCCATCGTCACGGAGAGGTTGCCAGTTGCGTGGTTTGGAGAAGATTTTTGAAAAATCGCCTGTGCGCGCGACTTGTGTGATTTCTGTAACATTACCAAGGTGG
>DAOMZH010000067.1:344-21915 GCA_035437985.1 Polyangium sp. (in: bacteria)
TTGGCACCTTTGCGGGCAGCACCTTTGCGCGCAGCACCTTTGCGGGCAGCACCTTGCGGGCGACCAAGGTGGTTGGCACCTTTGCCACCTTTGCGGGCGACCAAGGTGGTTGGCACCTTTGCGGGCAGCACCTTTGCGCGCAGCACCTTTGCGGGCAGCACCTTTGCGGCAGGCGCGTTTCCTTACAATCCCGAGACTGCCACCGCCCGAACAACATCTCCGTCCACGAACGTCCCCCACGCTCCCGTCGCGCGACCAATCCACGCGTATTGCCCGTCCAAATGGGGATGCCTTCCGTGCATCACGAAAAACTGACTTGACCCAGTATCTCGTCCGGAAAGCGCAATTCCAACGGTCAGCGCTTCAAATGCAACGGGCGACGTCTCGCACCGCAGCGATGGCTTGCCTCCGGGACCGCCGTACCCATCGCCGTAGGGTGCGCCCAATTGCGTGACAAACCCAGGTACCACCCGGTGCACTACCATCCCGTCGTAATAGCCGCCTTTCGCCAGCTCCACGATCCGCGTCACGGCTTGTGGCGCAATGTGCCCGTCCAATATCAGCGACATCTCCCCCGCATCCGTCTGAAACGTAAGCGTCACATCTTTCGCGATGGCTTGACCCATTTCGACTGGCACCTGACCTCCTCCGGCTGGTGCCGAACAGGCTGGCACCTTGTTGGATAACAGCCCCAACGATTTCGCCGCATGCTTACGCACCTCCGGCCATGACGAACGGCACAGTTCTTCCAGTCGTGGTTTCGCCTCCTGTACACCAAGCGCCCCTAGGGCCTCCATGGCTCCGCCCGACAGCTCGGTGTCATTCTCGGCATCTGCTCGTCCCAGAATCGATACCAGCTGTTTTACGATTGCCGCAGATGGTTTGACCACGCGCTGTTCCGTCTGAGCATCCTCGTCACGCGATTTTTTCCGCTTCTTTTTCTGCGGTTTGTCCTGCTCATTGGCCAAAATAGGTTTGCTCGCAATCACCTCGGCTGCAGTTGCGACCAGGCCCGTCTCGGATGCGGATAACGCTGTCTCCAGGATCGCTCGCGCTTCGTCGGCCAGCTCATCGTGTTTGGCCAGCAGCTCGATCGCTGCTTCGCGTGCCCGCAGATCCCCGCCGAGCGCGTGTTCTTTGTACAGCTTCAGGTTGGCGCCTTCGATGCGTCCGCGATCCAGCACGTCCACGATCGTTCGAGCTCCAATGGATCCTGGTTGGCCTACTACTTTTGCACCTCCGTCCGGAGCGCCCGCGTCGCCGTCGTTCTTGGGTGCTTCTACAGATGCTGTCAAATCACAAGCGACCAGCAGCCGATCGCGAGGATCTGAGCCTGCCACCAGACCTGCTGCCAAACAGCGCATCCACGACAAACGCCGCAGCACCGTCATGGGTGCTGAAGGTGGCGGCGCCAGAGCTGCCAATGCCTTCAAGTCCTTCGTCGCTTTGCCTGGAGCTTCCAGGGCTCCAAGCGCGGCGATGATCACCCCAATCTCTTCTCCCATCGCCGTCGAGCCAATTGCATCCGCAGTTGGAACCAATGCTCCAATCGCGCCTTGCAGCGTGCGTTGTCCCGACGAACCCAAACGTCGTAGCACCCGTGCTGCTTCGGCTCGTTCCGAAGCTGAAAACAAATCCGCCGATCGCAACACCCGATCCAGATCGGCTGCAGCCTCGGGCCCGGCACGACCCAGAGCCCGTATCGCCAAAAGTCGCATCTCGTTCGGTTCGGCCAAACGTGCGACCGCAACTTCCCGCAATCGCGCCATGACCGTGACCGGCACGTGCTCGAGTCGCCCGATGGCAAAAAGCCCTTCAGGAGCCGGAGGCGCAGATGCACTTCCCGCAGCTACGTTGAGCAGCGCCGCGAGAGTTTCCTCGCGCAAACGTTCTTTCGTCGACGCGAAATCTCCCAGCGCCGAAGCCGCCGCCGCCGCCCGCCCACCCGAGCCCGAGAGCCAAGCTACGAGCGTTGCTTCGCTCTCTTCGGCGCCGCATTTTCCGATTGCTCGGGCGATGGCCATTTGGGGATTCAGTCGCGGAGACGAACCTGCGCCCGCATCTGCGGCACTTTCCGGAATTGGTTGGGCGTCAAACGATAATGATCGAGCCGTCAAGGCAGAAACGGTGGCTTTTTCATTGCCCTTACAGGAAAAACCCAGGCCATAAGCTGCCCAGGCCACCACATCCCCATCTTCATCGGAAAGAGCTCGTAACAGTCCCGCGCGCGCTTCGTCTCCACCGATGCGGGCCAATGCTCGTGCAGCAGCGCGACGAACCTTCACCTCACGATGCTGCTGATCTGCAGGCGTGATCTCCGCGGCGGATCTTCGAAGCTCCGCGTTCAGAATCACCGCCTCCCGCTCCTTCGTGTCGTCCACCGTTGGTCCCGCATCGACACCTGCATCCGCCCCTGCTGCGATGTCCGTCGTCGACGACTTGCATCCCCAGATCAGCCCTGCTGCGACAAACGCGATCAGCGCGCATCGCCGCCCCACTCCATCCGCTCTCATGTCGCGAAATTTCCGTTCTGACGATCTCGATCGAGGTTTGTCCTAAGCATGCGCGTGTACACGTCAGCTCGATTCATCGCCCGAGCATCGAGCCAGGTACAAATTCGTTCGTGTCCAAAACGATAAACCCGACCCATGATCCCTCGACGTATTCCAGTCGAAGGCAGAGGCCAAGCGTCCACTCCAGCCGCACGAAAATTCGCGATCGCTCGTTCCACATGCCAATCACACGTCACCACCGCAACTCGTCGAGCTCCCCGCCGACGCAGAATCTCCGCCGAAAAAATCGCGTTTTCATGCGTCGTCAACGACCACAACTCCCGCGTCACCGCTCCCTCCGGAACTCCAGCCCGCGTGATCTCCCGCCGCAATACATCAGCTTCCGTCAGTTCCCCCCAACGCCGTCCCCCACTCGCAATGACGTGTGACGCAACACCTTCTAGGTATGCCTCGGCTGCACGAGCAGCCCTTCGCGCCGCAGCCGTCGTCGGCCTTCCCGAGGGCAACACGCGGCATCCAAGCACCACGATCGCATCGGCGTCTTCCCGCATCCAGCCGACCATAGCCGATGCTTGCTTCAATGGTCAGAGCACAAGAGGGGTGGGCATCTCCCAAAGTGCCAACCACCTTGGAATGTTGTTAGTTATAATACATTCACCAAGGTACCAACCAATTTTGCAGGCTTCGTGACATCACGACCCCACGAGATCGCGAAAGTCACCACCATCCGCACCTTTTATTTGACCTCGCGCCCCAAAGACATTTATCACCTGAAATCGGACCACGGTGGGGGCGGAAGGGCGATCAGGATGCGACTAAAGATGTGGGGTGTCCGAGGAAGCATCCCCACGCCCGGACCCGATACGGTTGAGTATGGCGGCAATACCAGCTGCTATGAAGTTCGGGCCGGCGACACATTGATCATTTTGGATGGAGGCACAGGACTGCGCCTTCTGGGCCAGAGTCTGCTCGCCGAGATGCCCATCGAAGCATGGCTGTTTTTCAGTCACGTGCACTGGGACCACATCCAGGGCTTTCCTTTCTTTACACCGGCGTTTGTCCGCAAGAACATCATCCATCTTTTTGGTGGTCACAATGTCTCGCGCACGCTCGAGGAAACGCTCGCGGGCCAGATGGACTACCCGAGCTTCCCGGTGCACCTCTCCGAGATGGGCGCGCAGATGACGTTCCGTGACCTTTACGAAGGCGAAGTAATTTCCATCGGGAAAAACCAAGATGTTCGGGTCTCGAATGCGCGAGGAAATCACCCCAACGGTGTGTATGCCTATCGCATCGACTACCAAGGCAAGTCGATCGTGTATGTCACCGACTCCGAGCACTACGCCATCGTCGATCCGAAATTGCGTCGCCTCGCCCAAGGTGCCGACATCCTCATTTTCGACGCGATGTACACCCCCGAAGAATATGCGGGCCAAGTCGGTGGTGGACCAAAGACTGGATGGGGACATGCAACGTTTGTCGCCGGATGCGAACTCGCCCATGCCGCCAACGTCAAGCAGCTGATCTTGCATCACCACGATCCGAGCCAAACCGATGCCATGGTGCGCGAGAAAGAAAAACGCGCCCGCGAAATCTTCCCCAACACCGTCGCCGCTCGCGAAGGCTTGGTCATCGAACTCTGAGCACACTCTCCGTTCGAAACGGACGTGTTCAACCAAGAAAAACACCACGGTATCCTTTGTGCTCAAAGGAAAAACCGTGGTGTGTTCGCGCCACGAGGGAAACTTCAGGCCGGGACGAGAACGAGCAGGCGCACACGCACTCGTTCTTTCGCGCGTTCTTCCAGTTGCCTCACGCGCTCTTTGCTCACCCCGAAATCCACACCCAATTGTTCGAGCGTTGCCGGATTCTCACATAACCAGCGCATTTCGGCGATCTTGCGTTCGCGATCCGGAAGTTCGGCAATCGCCTGACGCACCGCCGCTTTCACCTGCTTGCTCTCTTCATTCGTGCTCGCTTCATCCTCGGGAGAAGGAGACATCGACGCGAGTCGATCAATGGGTGCATCTCCATCGAGGTTTTTCTTGTCCAAACTCACGTCATGAGCTCCGAGCACCGGCAAAAGCGACAACACGCGCTCCCGCGACAGACCCGTTTGCGCAGCAAGCACATCGGGATCGCGTTCGTTCGTGCGCCGATAGATGCGCAACATTCGCCGTTCACCCTTGGACGAACCGAGGCGCACGATGCGGTAACACTGCGCCACGTACTCGCGAATCTGCGCTCGAATCCAATAAGCGGCGTACGTCACCAAGCGACAGCCCCGCCCCGGATCAAACCGTTCTGCAGCTTTGAGCAAACCAATGTTGCCCTCCTGCACGAGGTCATCGATGGGAGCGCCCCACCTCCGATACTCGAGAGCGATTGTCATGACGAAGGGCACGCACTTCTCGACGATTTCCTGACCTGCGTCTCGGTCGCCATCACGCCAACGCGCCGAGAGCTCGACTTCTTGCTCTGGCGTAAGTGGCGCTTTCCTGTCGACGTCGACCTTGCGCATCCCGAACAGAACGGCTTCGCGTTGGCGGCTGGCCATGGTCGTGTCTCCTTGTGCAACCAGTCTTGTCTCCATTGCGGCTGATGGAGCCATCGTTGCGTGACGTGAGCCGTATGCATGCTTGGTGCCGCGCAGAAATCGCGGACATTCGACGCACTTCTTGCGGTCATTCGCGCAAACGTCACGGCTCGGCGCCCCCGCGCGAAACGTTTGCGTGATCTTCAGTTTCCCGAGATCCCGAAATCGAAAGGCGGGCTTTTCACTTCTGCACGTAGGTCGTGGTATGCCTTGAGCTCGCGTGGCCAAGCGGTTCGCAAACAAGATTCCCTACCTCCTCGGTGGCGTTGCCCTAGCGCTTCTTGCCGTTCGTCCTCCTGAAACAGAGGTTCAGGTCGCGGAAAAGGGCTTGGCTCGCTGGTCTTCGCGCCTCGTCGACTTGCCCGACGAAGAAGCCATGGGGGCCGAATGTGGTGCGCAACAAGGCGGAGGATTGTCCCTGCCAACCGGCGCACCTGCTGCGTTGTCTTGCGAATCGGCCCGAACGATCATCGCCCAAGTTCGAGACAACCTTGCCGCCGTCACGCCTCCCGTCGATGCCGAAAAGTTTGCTGGAGGCACCGCTGACTGGCTCGATCCGCACGGCCTTTGGTCCGCTGCTCCAGATGCGCCGATCGCTCTTCTACTCGAACACGACGCCGAGCAACTTCTGCACGAAATCGAAGCGCAATCACCAACCTCTTCGTGCGTGACAGCCGATGCGATCGGTGGCGCTCTCGCTACGTGGATGACCGAACTGCGCCTTGCTTTTTCAAAAGGCCTGCAACTCGAGACGCATCAGCCACCAGCGATTTCCGAGGCTTGGCAGACGGTTTGTCGTGGTCCATTCCAAGATGGACCGATCACGCGAAATGGCCGGGAACTTGCCAAACAACTCGGGCATGACCTCGCGGTCGCTCGGGCTGCGTACGGCGCGTCCATCGAACCCTTCGTGACGGCTGCTCGAGATCGTCTTTTTCCCGAGCTCACTCCCGAAGCGTGGGGACGTGTCGTCATTGCTGCAGCTGTGCGCGCCTATGTTCCGCAGATCGATGCGCATGGCGCTTGGGCTCCCCTCGAAGAAGAAATCTCCATCTACGACCTCGATCTCGAAACGCATCCGCCCCTGCGTTTGTGGACCGAAATGACCCGCACCGCGATCGGCGTCCGCATCGATCACGGAGCCCTCGCGCCGCTCCACGATGGCGATGTCGTCTTGTCGATTCGCGGCATCGCGCTCGCGGGCATGAGCGTCGAGCAAGCCGAACAAAGCGCAATTCTTGCGGATGCCCCGCACGGTCCTCCGGTGGTGATCAAGGTCTTGCGCTCGGGTTTGTCCGCACCAACGGAACTCGTCATGCAACCTGCGACGCCCGAGCCTTCGACCACCACGACGGTGAGTGAAAACGACGAGCTCCAGCTCGATTGGATTCGGTATGGAGATGGTCGAGCCGCGGTGATTGCGATTCACGATGTGCCCGATGATCTTGGCGACCTCATGACGTCGGCTCTGGCGCGTGTTCGTGCCGAACGTGATGCGCGAGGTGTCGTGCTGGACGTTCGAGCCAACGGTGGTGGTTCGACGGACGGAGCCATCGCGGCGCTTGGTCATTTTTTGCCTGGCGCCACGCTGTTTCCGATGCGCCGACGAGACGGCGGGATTGAAATCGAGCGGGCCCCGGAGATTCCTGCGGATCATCGATGGACGGGACCATTGGCCGTCATGGTCGATGGTGACAGCGCGAGCGCGGCAGAAATGATTGCGGGCGCGATTGCGAGTTATCGACGTGGCGTCGTCGTGGGTGACAAGACCTATGGCAAAGGCTGCGCGCAGGAATATCTCGACGATGAAGCGCATGCAGGCGTGTTGCGATTGACGACGCTGCTTTATGCGTTGCCGGATGGAAGTCCGGTGCAAAAAATCGGTATTTCGCCGCAAATAACCATTACATTGCCGTCGGTACCGGAGCGAGAATCGAATCTTCCCCGGGCGCTCGGGCCGTGGCGAGGACCCGACGTTCGCGACGCAGCGCTCGTGCATCCCGTACCTTGGACGGGGCATGGTGGGCGAGTTGGTCCGTGTCAGGACGAAGTGGTTTGTCGTAGTTTGCGCGTAATCGGCGCTTCCGCTGCAGCGTCTCGCTGAGGTAGCCGACTCTCAGCGCTTGAAGAGTTTTCCGAAAAGGCCGCCGTTTTTTTCCGGCTGTGTTTCTTGCGGTTTGTTCTTGGTCCGGACTTGGTGCAGACGAACCTCGCGCGCTGCATCGATGTTGCGCGGATTCAATTCGAGGGCCCGAGAGAAATCTTTGAAAGCGCGATCTGCATGTCCGGCACGTTGCAGCAATGTGGCGCGATAAAATAGGGCTCGTTCAAAGGTGGGTTCTTTTTTCAAAAGGTCGTCGAACGTGCGAATGAGATCATCATAAACCGGGCTCGTTTTTCCCTCTTCGAGCACTGGAACCGGACGTTGTTGGGCCTGAATCCACGCGAGCAATGCGGCATAGGCAGGTTGTTCGGGATCGGCGAGCGACGCCATTTTTGCGTGCGATTCCGCGGCGGCCAATTCATTCTTCTTCAGACACAATTCTGCTTTTTGGGCTTCGAGGGCCGCATTGATCGCTCGTCCAATGGTGGCTTGGTTCGTTCCGACAACGACCGTTTTATCGCCATCTTTTTGCGATTCTTGTAATTTGCTGATGTACGCCGCGCGTTTTTTGTCGTCGGACAATTCATTGTATGCGGCGTTGATTTTCGCGAATGCGGCCTGGGCCTTGGTCCGCAGGTCCGGCATATCGGAAAGCCGATCGGGATGGAACGTTTTGGCCATTCCGAAATAGGCATCGCGAATTTCGAGCACGGATGCATTCTCTTTGATCCCCAGCACCTCGAAATGATTTTCCGTAGCGATTTTTGCCATTTTCGCTTCGATTTCCGTGCGCCGCTTCTCTCCGGAAACCAATTCGATCGCCCGGTACGACATGGGGACGGGCGATGATTGTGGTGAATCGATGAGCTCCAATTCGGAATTCAATCGTGGTCGAATGGGCAAATGTTGATCCGGCTCGGAACTCAGCATGACGCGCGGTCCCGATTTTTCGGGTTCGGCAGCGGGTTTCGAGCGCGGGCCTGTTTGCTCGGACGAAACGGGACCCGTCGTGCCCGATTGCGTCGTTCCCGCCGTTTTGGCGCGCGATGATGTGGGGGTTCCGGTCGTACCCGACGAAGCCGTTGGATTCGAGGGCCGAGCTGCGGGAATGGTGACGGCTTTGGGAATCGCGTCGATTCCCACGGGAGGTCGTGCAGGAACACCGAAATCGAGATGTCGCGTAATGGTCAGCCCATAAACGACGCCGCGTACGATTTGCTCGGGAACGCCGCTGGTCGTAATGAGCTCGGGAAGGGTAATCGATTGCTTGCGAAGTCGTTCGATCAGGGCCCGTTCTTCAGGAGACAAACGAAACCGTTCGGGCATGGCACTTTCAGCGACTTTGATCGTTGACGCCTTCATGACTTTGCGCAGTGTCGCCGAGGCGAACGTGCTTCCCACGCATGCGCGGGCTGCCGACATGATCGCAGCGAGCGGCTCGACTTGGATAAGGGGAACTTCTTGGTCGTTGAAAAAATCGTGACGGGGGTAAAACCCGTAGCGACTATCTGCGGGCAAAAGGCATAAATCCACGAGCGCACGTTCGAGCGAGGTGCGATCCGTAGCCAACGTTCCGTCACGCATCTGTCCGCGAATGGGCGTGCCGTTTTGGACAACAAACCCTACGGCCGCGCCTACGGCAGGAATCAAAACCGTCGTTCCCGTCAGGCTTTTGTCGAGAAGGTAGACGTAGAGGTGCAATAAAGGGGTTTGCTCCAACGTGCCTTCGGCCGCGGGCGTTTGTCCCTTTGGGACATTGAGAGGAACGCTATTTTTGCGAGCTGCGGTTGGAGCAGACATGGCGCGTTTCGTTGAAAGTCCAATAGTGCCAGCTGCCTGTTATTTTCGCAACTCGTGACGCCACATCGAACCTGGTGACGCATTGCATTCAAAGGTTGCGGCATCGAGGGTCGTTAGGGTACACGCGGACGCCTTTGTTCGAGGGGACTTTGGCGTTTACGTGGACGGTCGTGGACGGATCTCCGGTGAAGATGTCGATTTGACGTCCAACAACTTTGAGGCCGCGATCTTCGGCGATGAAGCAGCCGTCATGGCGACCACCACCGGGTACGTCGAGGCCTTTGAATTCGGGAATGAAAACGATGGTGCCGAGAGGGATGACGGAGGAATCGACGGCAATGGAGCGAAGCGGGGTGATGGGTTTGCCCAATGCGCCGCGGCCTGTGGGAAAACGGGCTGGATCAAGGCGTTCGAAGCAGATTTTTTGATTCGTACGCGGACAAACTTCGGCGCAATCGCAGTTGCGTTTGGCAAAACTAACCGTTTCACCCGTCGACAATCGACCACTGCCTTGCACGCAGACGCGATCGTGGAAGTCGCGCGTGACCTTCGTGATGACACCGCAGCTGGCGTCGTAGATGGAGGTGTCTTTCGTCCCCGCGTCTTCTTTGGGGAAGTCGTAGTACGTATTTCGAAAGCGTTCACCGCTGCGGAAGTTCAACCCTTTGCTCGCACCTTCGAGGACGAGTTCCGCAGGTTGGTCGGGGTCGTTCGGAGAGCTGGCAGACCCGGCACTCGATGGGCTCGTGGTCGCGCGATTTTCTTCCGAAGTCGAAGTGTTTGTCCTGGTTGTCCTGGACCAACCTCGGTGTTCCGAACCTTCAGTCACATCGTCTTCGTCGTGGACCCACGATTGACCCGCAGCGGTCACACACGCGGCTCCGGAAAGACAGCCCAGAAGCGCCAAGGTCAAAGGTCGCATCACCTCAGAGTTAACGCTTTTTGTGGAGCTGGGCCAAGTCTCCGTGTCAGCCGTCGGTTCGCGCGTGTTTCGGAATTTTGATGGTGTAGACGGCTCGCGCGGTGGCGATGAGTTCGTTTTCGCGGCCGGGGTGATAAAGGCGCACGTCAGCCCAACCAAGTCGAGCTCCCAAACGCACGACGTTACTCGAGGCGAGCAACTTTTCTTGTTTGCCCGGACGAAGGTAGTCGACACGCATGTCGACGGTGGAGAGGCGTGAAGCGGCGTTGTCGAGCATCGACCAGACTGCGATTCCTCCGGTGGCATCAGCGACTGCGCCGATCACGCCGCCGTGGAGCGCAGGAACCGTTGGATCACCAACGATTTCGGGACGCCACGGAATGCTCATGATCACCTGACCACGTTCCAGGTGCTCGACTTTCATCCCAAGCCACTTGTTGAACGGAATGAATTCTTCGGCGACTTGCCGCAACACGTCGAGATCCAGCATCGAGTTGGGCGAACGATGGCTGAAACCGTTGGTGTTGACCAGGATGTTCGTCGATTGATTCGTGACCGAGACTCGCCATGCTCGAAAGTGCGTGCTAGTAGCCGGCCCGCAAAAATGGCCAGGCAGGATTTACGCAACATCGCCATCGTCGCGCACGTCGACCACGGCAAAACCACCCTCGTCGATCACATGCTCCGTCAAGCGGGTGCATTTCGGGACAACGAAGTCGTTGCCGAACGCGTGATGGACTCGAACGATCTCGAGCGCGAACGAGGCATCACGATCCTCGCGAAGAATACCAGCGTTCGTTGGAAAGGCGTGAAGATCAACATCGTCGACACGCCCGGACACTCGGACTTTGGAGGCGAGGTCGAACGTACGCTCATGATGGCCGATGGCGCGTTGCTGTTGGTCGATGCCGCCGAAGGACCGCTCCCGCAAACGCGGTTTGTCCTTTCGAAATGTCTGGAACGCGGTTTTCCTTTGATCGTCGTCATCAACAAGATCGATCGTGGTGATGCTCGTCCGCATGAAGTGCTTTCCGAGGTGTTCGACCTGTTCTGCGACCTTGGAGCGAGCGACACGCAGACGGACTTTCCGACGGTGTACGCGATCGGCAAGCTCGGCCAATGCAAGCGGGAGCTGGAGCATGAACTGACGAACCTCGTCCCGCTCTTCGAGACGATTTTGGCGCGTGTGCCGCCGCCGTCTGGCAACGTGGACGAACCTTTGCAGATCATCGTGTGCAACACGACGCACGACGATTACGTGGGCAAGTTGGTGGTTGGACGCATCGCGCGAGGTTCGATCAAGGCCAACACGGAGCTTGCGATCGTTGGGGAAGACGGGGCAATCAATAAGGGCAACGTGAAGGCGTTGTTTACGTTCGAGGGGCTGAAGCGCACGACGGCGGAGAGTGCAGCAGCTGGCGAGGTCGTGGCGATCGCGGGCCTGGAGATGGCGAACATCGGCGACACGTTGACCGATCCGCAATATCCCGAGGCACTACCGCGGATCGTGGTGGAAGAGCCGACGATCAAGATGAAGATCGGGGTGAATACTTCGCCATTTGCTGGCAAAGCAAAGTCGTCGAAGTTTTTGACGAGTCGACATTTGAGAGATCGCCTCGAACGCGAAGCGCGCCGAAACTTGGCGATTCGCGTCGAGTCCACGGAGTCACCCGATACGTTTTTGGTGCTCGGCCGCGGTGAGTTGCAACTGGCCATTCTGGTCGAAACAATGCGTCGCGAAGGCTACGAGATGCAGCTCTCGAACCCCGAAGTCGTGACCCGAACGATCGACGACGAAGTGCGCGAACCCGTAGAGCTCGTGGTGGTCGATGTGCCAGAAACCTACGTGGGGATCGTGACGGAGCGTTTGTCCACGCGTCGCGGGCGTATGGTCAAAATGACAAACCCTGGGTTTGGCCGGGCACGCCTCGAGTTCCGGGTGCCTTCGCGAGGGCTGATTGGGTTTCGCGGCGAGTTTCTGACGTCGACGCGAGGCACCGGGCTACTCAATACGATGTTCGACGGGTGGACAGCATGGGGCGGGCCGATGATGCGTCGTCCAACAGGCGCGATCGTGGCCGACCGCGCGGGCGTGTCCACTCCCTACGCGCTTCATCACCTGCAACCACGCGGAACGTTTTTCCTCGTTCCCGGGATCGAAGTCTACGAAGGGATGATCGTCGGCGAGCACAATCGACCGAACGACACCGATTGCAACGTGATCAAAGAGAAAAAACTCAGCAACATTCGCAACCACGGGAAAGATGAGAACGTCCTGTTGGCGAGCCCGCGTTTGCTGACGATCGAAACCGCCATGGAGTGGATCGATGCAGACGAACTGGTCGAAGTGACGCCTGATGCAGTGCGCGTGCGAAAGAAGGAACTCGCCACGAATCGCCGAGAGCGGCGAGCCGATGCGATTGAGTCGGCACAATCTGTAGATTGATTAGGCGGCCAGACGTCGCGCAGTGAAAAGCGTGTGCGTTGGGACATGTATGACCAAGGTGGCTGGCACCTTCGAAGGTCCAAAGGTCCACCCTCGGGAGTCAGCGGTTCCAAAGGTCAGCGGTTCCAAAGGTGGCTGGCACCTTTGACGGTTCCAAAGGTGGCTGGCACCTTCAAGAGTCAAACCGTGAAATTGATCACTTCTGTTCCAAGGTGGCTGGCACCTTCGGCGGCGGCACCCGCAATGGTACCTCGTGCAACCTAAGGGGCTGCTTCGTTCGCTCGCTCGTTAACCCACGTCCGCGCAACCTTTTGGACTGTCCCCAGCCAAAAGTGGTTGGCACCTTCCGAGCTCCGGCATATACCTGCGCATCTGAGCATGAAGTTTTTTCACACCGCGGATGTCCACCTCGACAGCCCTCTTTGTGGCCTCGACCGCTATGACGGTGCGCCCGTGGACAAGCTCCGCGGGGCCACTCGGCGGGCTCTCGAATCTCTCGTCGACGAATGCGTTGCCGAAAAAGTCGATTTTCTCCTCATTGCCGGTGACCTCTATGACGGCGACTGGACCGATTACAATACCGGAATTTTTTTCATTCGCCAAATGGCACGTCTCCGCGATGCGAGTATTCGCGTTTTCATCGTTCGCGGCAATCACGACGCGAAAAGCAAGATTCTAAGTTTGCCCGAGGGCGTCGTGGAGTTGTCCACGTCTCGTGCCGAATCCATTACGCTCGAGGACATTGGTGTATGTATTCATGGCCGCGGGTATGCGCGTGTCGACACCAAAGAGGACCTTTCGCAAACGTACCCTGCACCTCGTCGCGGCCAATTCAATATTGGCTTATTGCATACGGCAGCGGGCGGTCGCGAGGGGCATGCCGATTACGCTCCGTGTACCCCTGCTGCTCTGGCGAACAAGGGCTACGATTACTGGGCTCTGGGACATGTTCACAAACGTGAGGTTTTGCTCGACAGACCCTGGATCGTTTTTCCTGGCAATTTACAAGGTCGCCATGCACGAGAAACTGGGCCCAAAGGCGCAACACTCGTGACGGTCGAGGACGGGCGTATTGAAGTCGAGCATAAAACACTCGATGTCGCCCGTTGGGCGGTTTGTCAAGTCGATGCTTCGTCCGCATCGACGCCAGCGGATGTCGTCGACTTGTGTCGTCAAGCCCTTTTGCGTGAAATGGACGCCGCCGGAGAACGTGCGCTCTGTGCTCGTATCGTCGTGAGCGGCGCGTCACGCGCGCATGCTGCATTGACGCGTGATCCCGACAAATTTCGCATCGAATTGTGTTCGGCGGCGACCGATATTGGTGATGTGTGGATTGAAAAAGCCAATATTCGCACGCGAACCATGGCTGATTTGGACAAACTCGCCGAACGTGACGATCCCCTCGGCGCGTTGCTCCTCCGTTTGCGCGCCATTGAAAAAGACGATACACAATTGGTTAAACTTGCCGGAACCTTTGACGATATTGCCCACAAATTGCCGCCCGAATATGCGCAGCACGTGGGCACCTTCGACCCCAAAGACTTGAGCGTCATGCGGCGCATGGTTTCTGAAATGGCCCATTACTTGCTCCCTGAACTCGTTAGCGAGGGCGACGCGCTGTGAGGCTCCTGGCGCTCGATTTGTTGCGGTGGGGCCCATTTTCCGACTTGCACCTGGATTTTTCGTCGCCTCCGCACGCGTTGCACATCATTCTCGGCTCGAACGAAGCGGGCAAAAGCACCACGTTGCGCGCGATTACGGGATTATTTTTTGGCATTCCCGAACGTACCAGCGACGATCATCGGCACAAGAAAGATGAACTGCGCATTGGGGCCCGGATTGCTGCCCAAGATGCGACGGAATTGAATTTCATTCGGCGCAAAGGTCGAAAAAATACCCTCAAAGACCTCCATGATCAACCCATCGACGAAGAACGATTGCGCCGCTTCCTGGGTAACGTCGAAGAGGGACAATTCAAAATGATGTTTGGTTTGTCCCATGAACGCCTCGTCGAAGGGGGACATGCTCTCGTCCAGGGAAAAGGGGATCTTGGCGAAAGTTTGTTCGGGGCGGGCCTCGGCCAGGCAGGGATGTCCGCGCTATTGCAAAAACTCGGCAAACGAGCCGATGAAATTTTCACCCCCCAAGCCCGTACGCGAAAACTCAACCAAGCCATCACCAAATACAAAAAAGCCAAAGACGATCAAAAAGAAGCATCGCAATCGTTGCGCCACTGGGACGACCTCAACAAAGACAAACACAACCTCGAAACCCGACGACAAACCCTGTCCAATGAATTGGATACGCTGGCTCGCGAGCAGCGCAGGCTGTTCCGCGTAAAACGGGCATTGCGACCTATCGCGGAACGAGCCGAAATTCTCGCCACGCTCGAACAGCGTCAGCACGACGTTCTCTTGCCCGAATCCACTGCTGAAGACCGCCGCGCCGCGGAAAAAGTCCTTCGCGAAGCCGAACCACGGCAAGAACAACTCGTCGCAGATATCGCTGAAATTGAAGCGAAAATCGCGGCCTTGTCCATTCCAGAAAAACTCCTCGACAAGGCTACCAGCGTCAGGCAATTGGCGGAAGATCTGGGCATTCACCGCAAAGGTTTGGCCGAAGCCGCGCAAGTTCGCACGGCCCTCGACCATATTACCGATGATATTCGCGCAAAGTGCAAGCGCTTGCAACGCGACCCGCTCGAATTCCTCGAAGGCAAAGATACTTCAGCCCTGGTTTCCATTGCCCTCGAAAAACGCGTTCGGAGCCTCATCAAACAACGCGTTGAAATCGACGCCCGCATTCGCGAGGCCACAAAAACCGCAGAAGCAAGTGAAGAAAAGTGGACCGCCGAGCAACGACGCGGCCAAACCTTGCCGCCCAGCAACCCTACCGAACGCCTTCTCCAAGCGCTCGATGCCGCCCGTCGCGAAGGTGACCTGGACAAACGTATTCGTGAGCGAGCAAAAGAGGCCGAGCAACTTGGCAATCGAGTGCGCGCGCGCTACGCCGCGCTCGAATTGTACGGTTTTCCGTTCGAACGCATCGGAAATTTACCAATGCCCTCGCGAGAAACCATTGAACGATTCGAACGGGAGATCAATACCAAAGACGACGAATTGCGCACCAATCAACGCATTCTCGAAGAGCGCCGGCGCAGTTTGTCAAAACTTGCAGCCGATATCACCCTCGCCACTCGTGGTGGAGACGTACCCACGATGGCCGACTTGGACACTGCCCGTTCCGCACGTAACGCCGCGTGGACCGCCGTGCGTCGCGGCTTGTTTTCGCAGCCGTCTGTCGAGACAACCTCCGAGGTCGCCACATTTCGGTCCTCGTCCATCATGCACGGGTTCGAGGCCCTCAGCGATTACGAAGCTGCCGTGCGTAAAGCCGATGAAATTGCTGACCGCCTCTTTCGTGAAGCCGATCGCGTCGCCCGGATCTCCGAGTTGTCGCTTCAAAAAGAACACTTGGAGCGCGAAGTCGCCGATATTGAAAATCGTCGTACGGTTGTTCAGGACGAACGAAGTGCCGTTTGGACGCGCTGGGTCGAAGCATGGCAACCGAGCTCCATTCGTCCCGCATCACCGGCGGAAATGAAAGATTTTCTTTCTGTTTATGGCCAATTGGTCGATGAAATGTTGCGCTGGCGCGATATCGAATCGATTCTGGCCGAGGATCGCAATCGTGCCGCCGATCATGCCCAAGCACTTGCGACTTTACTCGCCGATACATCGCCCTCGGAAGGTTTGGCCCGGCTCGTCGAACGCGCCACGGCAGTATGCGAGCGCGAAGCGCGAGCTCAGAAAGAACGGGATGCTCATAACCGCGACCTTCAGCGTGTTGCTCTGGAAGTCGAAGAACGACGTCGACTCGCGGATCGCGAAAAAGCCGAAATCGCACATTGGTCCACGCTTTGGGAAAAAGCGCTCGTGGAAATGGTTTTGCCTTTGGATACAGCTCCAGTCGAAGTCGAAGAAATGCTCACCATTTTTTCCGAGATTGGCAAGCTCGTCCACGATGCCCAAGACAAACGCCGTCGTTTGGCCAACATCGAACGCGACGAAGTTTCATTCCGCGAACGCACGATCGAAATCGCTCAGCCTGCTGCCGACCTCTTGGAAACCACGACCATCGAGCGAATTGCTGCCGCCATCGTCGACGATTTTCGCGCGGAAGAACGTGATGCGACACTTCGCCGCGGCCTCGAAGCGCAGCTCGAGGACAAACGGCGCGAGCTTGTCGAGGTGGGTTTGCGCCGACGCGCAGCGCAAAGCGAAATCGAAGCCTTGTGCACAACCGCGCGCGTCGCATCTCCTGCCGAATTGCCGCGAGCCGAAGAACGCTCCAAAGAAATTCGTGAAATGCGCGCGACCCTCGAATCACTGGATCGGCAACTTCTGGATTTGGGTGAAGGCCTCGGTATCGACGCACTCGTCGCCGAATGCCAAGGTTGGTCCGGCGATACCGTGACGGAGCGATTGAAGGACATCCAAGACAAACTTGCTACGGCGGCCGAGCAAAAAACCAAAGCCGACCAGGATCTCGGAGGACTCGTCCAACGACTCGCCCTCGTCGACGGCAGCGCCCGCGCTGCCGAAGCCGCAGAAGAAGCCGAACAGCACCTCGCGTCCATGGGGTTGCTCGTCGAAGAATATGCCCGGGCCAAACTTGCCTACAGATTGCTCGACGACGAAATCAAACAATATCGAGAAAAAAACCAGGGTCCGATTATTCGCCGAGCATCGGAACTTTTTGAAAAACTCACCTTGGGATCGTTTGTCGCCATTCGGGGCGACAACGAGGGGGAAGAAGGAAAACCCATATTGGAATGCGTTCGTCCAAGCGGAAGTTTGTTGACGGTCGACGGCTTGAGCGACGGGTCTCGTGACCAATTGTTTTTGGCTCTGAGGATCGCGAGCCTCGAGCGGCATTTCGACAACAACGAACCCATTCCGTTCATCCTCGATGATATTCTCGTCAATTTCGACGATGCTCGTTCTCGTTCCTCCCTCGATGTTCTGGGCGAATTGTCGAGAAAAACCCAGGTACTCTTCTTCACGCACCACGCGCGGGTCGTCGAGCTCGCGCGGGATGTCGTCCCCCCGAATATGCTGCGCGTGCACGACCTCAATGAACTGGCCAAAAATTCCCGCCACATCGGGGCCGAAGACGCAACGATTCGCTGACGCAATACGCTCGTAGAACATCGAACCATTTCAGGGTACACTCGCGAGCATGACCTGCGCGCGCTCATCACTCCCGATTCTTGCTTTTTCGCTCCTTTGCTGCTCTCCGTTTGTAATCGGATGCGGTGATGACGATTCTCCTTTGCCCCCCGCCGCCCCAAACATTGCGTGGGAGGATTGTGGCGGCGGATTCGAATGTGCCGATTTCGAGGTTCCTTACGATTACGATGCTCCGGACGGCCGAGTTTTTATGCTTCCATTGATTCGCCGCCCAGCGCGAGTCCCGGAACAACGTATTGGCTCAATGTTATTTAATCCGGGAGGTCCTGGAGGTTCCGGCATTTCGTTCCTCAAAGCCGCTTGGTTGACCATGCCGGCTCCCGTTGCCGATCGATTCGACCTTGTGGGCTTTGATCCTCGAGGTCAAGCTGGCAGTACCCCATCCATTGATTGCGTCGATGATCTTGGTTCATTCGTGGCCCTCGATCTAACGCCTTCCGATACCGCCGAAGAACAAGACATCAAAGACACGATGAACGCTTTCGTGGCTGGATGCGCGCAGCGGAGCGGCGACTTGCTGCAGTATGTCGGGACAGACCATATCGTGCAAGACATCGACCACTTGCGCCAGGCGCTCGGGGACGAAAAGCTGACGTATGTAGGTTTTTCATATGGGACATTTCTCGGAGCCATGTATGCGGATCGCTTTCCGGATCACGTCCGTGCATTGGTGCTCGATGCGGCCCTCGACCCCGCGCTCGATGGCTCTCAATTCATTGAAGGGCAGGCACGTGGATTCGAGTCCGAGCTCGAAGCATTTTTCGACGATTGCGCCTCCAAACCCACGTGCGCATTCTATTCCGGAGGTGACCCTCGGATGGCTTATGATACCCTGTTGGCCTCGATTGAAGCTGCGCCACTAGCGGTCGCGGGCAAGAATCGTTCGGTTGGCCCGGGCGAATTCACGTATGCCGTCTCGGCGCCGCTTTATCGTCCAGGCCAGTGGAACAGGCTCGCGAGTGCCTTGGCCCGCGCGGCAACAGGCGACGGCGCTGGACTGCTCGACTTGGCCGATGGTTTTTCCGGGCGTAAAAGCGATGGCACCTATGCCAACTTGCTCGAAGTGTATTACGGAGTATTGTCGATTGACGTGGCTTTTCCCAAAGATGTCGCGATCTACCAAGCCATGACCGATAAACTCGAAATAGATGCCCCACGGCTCGGCGCGTACTTGCCCTTTACCGCGTATCCTTCAGGACAGTGGCCCGTCGCCAGTTGGCGTACGCCAGCTCCGGTTACTGCGTCAGGTGCTGCCCCACTATTGGTTGTCGTAGCAACGCATGATCCAGCCACGCCCGAAACTTGGGGCGTTTCACTCGCCAATCAACTTTCTTCCGGAATCATGCTGAAGCGCGATGGCCGCGGCCATGTTTCGTTCTTGCGAGGAAATTCGTGTATTGATTCAGCGGTTACGTCATACCTGGTCGATTTGCAGACACCGGCCGATGGAACGGTTTGTCAGTAATTGACACAATTTGTGTTTTTAAAAACAAATGCGGAGGCCACAAAAAAAAGTTTCTGCATGGGTCGATTTGCTGAGTTGAAATCGTGGCCCGATGCTCTTCCTGGTTTGAAAGGACCACCGGTACCCCATGCTTCGCGCCATTGCCCAGAAAAACGGAACGAATAGCGCTACGCCAAACCAATCCCCGGCAGCACCGCCTTCTCCACGCGACCCGGTCATGATCGAGTTGCACATGTGTATCGCGAATTTCGCCCAGCATCCGCCCCGATTTAATGTCTTGATTCTTGGCGAAACGGGTGCCGGTAAAGAAGAGTTGGCTAGGGCGATTCATCGTGCGTCCGATCGCGCGGACAAACCATTTGTCGTGTTTAATTGTGCTGCGATTGCGGAGGCCCTTTTCGAACGCGAACTGTTTGGTCACAAGAGGGGTTCGTTTACGGGGGCCATTTTCGACGAGCCTGGGTATTTCGAACGAGCTGAAGGCGGCACGTTGTTGCTCGACGAAATTGGTGATTTGCCCCGAGATATGCAATGCAAGTTGTTGCGCATCGTCGAGGAACGTTGCGTATTTCGAGTCGGCGACACCATGCCTCGACCCATCGATGTACGAATCATTGCCGCGACGAACAAGGATCTCGAGGCGTGTGTCAATGCGGGGACATTTCGCGCCGATCTTTATGAGCGAATCAACACTGTCGAACTGAAGGTTCCGCCGCTGCGGGAACGTCCAGCCGATATCATTCCTCTGGCTGAATACCTTCTTGCAAAAGAACGTCTGCATTTGGGCATTTCCAGGTCGCTCATATTGTCCCCCGAGGTCCAGGAATTCTTCACCGCATATGATTTTCCGGGTAATGTGCGAGAGTTAAAAAATGCGCTCGCTTCCGCCATTTTGCAGTGTCGTGGCGATATGATTCTTCGCGATCATTTGCCGCGGCGGATGAGGGATCGTGTCGGGGTTGGGTCGTCTTGCGGGAAAGCGAATGGTTTGGCGCGGCGAAACGATTTCGATTCCGACCGCATCTTGTGGGCCCTGCAGCAAACGGCCGGAAATCAAACCCGCGCGGCGCGTATGATTGGCATGCCGTTACGCACGTTCGTGGCGAGACTCGATCGTTTGGGAATTCCGCGACCGAAAAAAATGCTCGTCCATGCGCGCGCGCTCAGGATGTGATCAAAAGATTTCCGGGCACCATGGAGCGCGATTCGAATGGAAGAGCCGGTCGGCTTTTTCTACGGCTCCTGGGGATTTGACTTCGATCGTCCCAGCTTCGGCCATCCGGCCAAATGAAATACCCCCGAGGTATCCCGAGCCGAGCGCGCTGACGGGCATGCGCAAGTCTGCAGGCTCGTGCGTGCGCTGAACCCGTCCGGTTTCTCCGTCCAAACGGAACCGGCCTTGATTCCAGGGGCAAAGCGCATCTTCGATTTCGAGCACGATGGATTCGGTGGACGCGTAGCTGCGGGCGGGTAGCGCCGTTTCGATATCGATGATGCGCACCCAAAGGGCATCGTGCATTGTAAATCGTGCTCGTCGCGCTTCAGCGAGCAGCAAAAAGAGCGGATGATCCACGGGCAAGTTCTCTGCTTCAATGCGGAGCGCCAGATCGAGGTCGCACAGATAGCGCCAAACGGCGCTCGTGCCTTGGGAAGTCGCGCCAATGGCTTCGAGGACTTTGACGGTGGTTGAGAGAATGTCGGGTGTTTCAATGGATAGCCGTGTCCGATAAAGAGCATACCCTTCGGGCCGTCCGTCAATGAAAAGCACGACTCGTTGCAATGGGCCGAAACCGAGACGAACCGATTCGATATCGATAAATCTGCGGCTTTTCCACCAACTTTCGGAGCGCGACGGCATTCCTGGGGCAATGAGTCGTGCGCGATCCCATAACGTAGGCATGAGCGCGAGAGCCTCGTCGTCATTCACCAATTGCGCTTCGGCTGCCGGAGCTGCCTTTACGAATGCCGATCGAGCTCGTTCAATGGATACTTCCCCAGCAAATGAGGCAATTCCATAACCAAATCGACCGTAGATGGGGGCCTCCGAGGCCCAAAGCGAGGCAATGGGTTGGCCGCGACCCCGCGCTTCTTCAAAGTGGCGTTGCATCAGCGAGCTAAGGACTCCGCGACGCCTGTGTGTTGGCAGAACGGCCACCATGGTCAGGCCCGCCGTTTTGACGGAACGACCGCCCGTCGTGCTCATATCGAAGTGGTAAACCCCGGCAGAACCAACGTGTTTGTCACCGTCGAACGCGCCAATACGGGTCTCGAGTTCCGTGACGCGCTTCAGGTATTCGAGCCTCTCGGGCGACGGTACGGATCCAAAAGCAGCTTGGATCGGCCAGACGAATTGGTCGAGTTGTTCAGCAGGCATGAGTCGGATGTCGATCGGCATGCTCGCGACCCTACCACAATTGTTGCGACTGCCCAGCGGCTAGGTTTGTTTTTCTGCAACATTCGTGCGGTTTCGCGG
>DAOMZH010000068.1:0-21899 GCA_035437985.1 Polyangium sp. (in: bacteria)
CAGAGATCAAAAAGCGCATTCGTATAGCGGCAGAAGAAGAGGAGCGCGAAAGTTACGAAGGCGGTCGTATGCCGCCGGAATGGCGCGAAGCGCTCGCTCCGCTCGGTACGGATTGGCAGAAGCCATTTCTCGAAGTGGCCCCGTGGATCGTGGTTCTGTTCGAAGAGGTTCATGCGCTCGACGCGGATAGTACCATCAGGAAAAACTATTACGTACGTGAAAGTGTGGGCATTGCAGCGGGTTTATTCATCGCCGCAATTCATCATATGGGTCTCGTGACGTTGACGCATACGCCGAGCCCGATGAAATTTCTATCTGAGATTCTTGGTCGTCCCAAAAATGAACGACCATTTGTTCTTTTTCCTATCGGATATCCTGCCGACGGAGCCATGGTCCCCGACTTGCGTCGCAAGTCGCTCGAAGAAATCGCCGTGTGGAACCCCCGCCCCGATTCTCGATAATCACATCAGCTGCCGGCTCGGGCCGCTTTCACGAATCTCCGGACCCGCTCGATATCCACGGGTTCCTCGATTCGACCATTTTCTTTGATGCTCGAACCGACAATGATTCCGTCAGCTACTGATAAGAACGCTCCGGCATTCTCTTCGGTTGCTCCGCTGCCAATCAGCACCGGACAATCTTGGGCCATGGTTTTGGCCGCGCGAATTTTTTCGATATCGGGAGCATCGCCGGTCATTTTGCCCGAGACAATCAGCGCGTCCGCTCCGGAGAAACGCGTCCATTCAATGTGCGTAGCCAGATCGATTCCGGGAAAACGGACGGAGTGCTTTTTATCGACGTCGGCAATGATTTTGATATGTTCGGCGCCGAGTTCCTTGCGGCGACGCATCAAATCCGCCGCACATCCTTCATCCCACGAGCCAGCTTCCCACACGCCCGCGCCTGTGAACATACACACGCGAATGAATGACGCGCCCGCGGCCAATGCAATGCCCAAAAGCGCGACTCCCCCGTTATGCACGAGATTGATTCCCAACGGCAAAGGTACGGCATTCCGAACTGCTCGAGCCACGACCGCATGAGCTGCAATGCTTTCGGGCGCAATATGCGGCCCGGCGCGGAAGGGAATATCCCACATGTTCTCGACGATCAAGCCATCGACACCGCCCTCGGTGAGCGCTCGAGCATCCTGGATGGCATGTTCGATAATGGTATCCAGCCCATAACCAGAATATCCCGGAGCGCCCGGCAGGGGCCAACAATGCACCATTCCAATGATCGGTTTGGTTTGACCTCCAAAGATTTCTCCGAGGTCTTGCAAACGTAGGGCATCGAGGCGTGTTTTCCAGCTAGGCGTCATGATTGTGTTTCTTGAGCCAACCGCCGGAATGCGTCAAGTGTTTCTGTGTCCCCGCAGGTTGCAAGAGCCGCGTAGACTTCATTGCGGGTTGGAGAGGCCTCGGCGGCTCCACGCCGGCTAGCAATCAGCGCACCAGAGATATTCGCGATACGGCCCGCAACATTGGGAGCGCCGCCGCGTTGCAACACATAAAGAAATGCCGCAACAAACCCGTCGCCAGCTCCCGTCGTGTCGATAGCCTTCACGGGAAATGGTGCTATGTCAATACGTGACGAACCTTGGGCAACTGATGAGCCGGATGCGCCCCGTTTGGCCACGACGAGCCGCGCGCCCGCTTTCATGAGCGCCGAGATTGCAGCTTCATCAGCATCGTTTGCGTCAGCAGAGCAACCCAACGACGTTCCGAGGAATCGGAGTTCCTGGTCGTTGGCAAAGACGACCATTTCATCGTTTACCCGCGGGATGACATCTCGAGGATGTTTTCGCAACAACGGCAAACAGAGGTCGACCGAAGTAGATATGCCTCGACGGCGAGCTTCCGCCAGCAAGGCCATCGTCGTTTGACGCTGTTTTCCCTCCAAGAGGGCATGACCCGAGACGTGTAGCCACTGTGCGTCGCGAAAAACTTCATTCATGCTGGGCAATTCGAGTTCCACATTGGCGCCCCGGTGGCTGAAAAAAGTGCGTTCTCCGTTCGGCGAAATGGCCGCGAAACATAAACCAGTGGCGATCCGAGGGTCATGTTGCAAGAAGGTCAATTCGACGCCTGCGTGTCGGGCGGCCCGCAGGGCCACCTCCGCGGCGGGATCGTCGCCTACGCGCGTGAGCAGGCGCGCTGACCCGCCGAGTCGCGCATGCGCGACGGCTACATTGGCTGCCGTACCCCCGCTGGAAAAACCCAGCGCAGTCATTGGCGCATCATCACCCTCGGTCGGGAAAAACTCCAGGGACCCCAATAGATCAGCATTTGCATCACCGACGACCAGACAAACCATTGTCTGCGGACCGTATCACGCCGCGAAGCACATGGCTCGTCAAAATTGCACGCGCATGCCAGCGGAAAGGAGTCCGACCGTCATTTCGACACGCGGCGCAGGAGGTCCAGAATCTTGCTTCTTCTGAGGCACAGGAAGCGTCACTGGGTTGTCGAAAAGGAACATTCCAGCACTCGTGAGCAGCACCAGCGCGGACGCTCCGCCCGCAATCATGGTAGCGCGCGAGTATGCATTACGTAGCTGCAATGCGTCGTTGTACGAAGTGATTTGTCCGGGCGCCATCATTCCGGTTTGGCGGGATGCATCGAGGTCCGTCGCGACGCGATTTTCATTCCACGTCAAACCTCCAAGGATTCCCGTGGTTATGGCCCCTGCCGCACCAAAAGCAAACGTGGACCAGGCAGCAATACGTTGGTTCGTTAGGGCCAAATCCGCACGTACCAAGGTCTCTTTGTCGCGCTCGATGGTGACGGTTTTACTAAATGATACGTGTCCGGCACGGGTGATCGAAACGAAATGTTCCCCAGGTTCGACGTCGAGCGCCTGCTGCAATGGCAACACAGCTCGCAGCTGTCCGTCCAGCGACAAACTCGCGCCAGGCGCAGCTTGTACGGATAAGCGTCCGGGTTTGGGACGTAAAACGACATGGCGAGCGACGAGCTCCTTGTCGAGCGCATCGACTTCGAAATCCTCGTCGAAATGCCCTTCCGCCTTGGCGTGCACCTTGTGTGGTCCGGCCTGAACTTCGACGACTGATGGCACGTGGACGAACCCACCGCCATCAATCGATATCTCCGCAGCCAACGGTTTCGCGGAAATGAGGATTCGGGTCTTGCGTGGAGGTTCCGCTTCTGGTTCTTCGGGTTCGTCCTCCAAAACATCAGGCGGTGGCGTTGCCGGCGGGTTGCTTCCGGGCACGGGAATGGGAATCGGAGCCGGTTTTCCGGGTTTGTCCGGTGTCTTGGCCGTAGCTACGGATTCCGGCGGGGGGGGACTGGCAACCGGCGCAATGGTTTTTCTGTGCAATCGAGCCTCGAGCGGAACGAGATCCGCAAGCGCTTTCATTGCGTCTTCGCGGCGTTCGCCTTCCGTGTCGGCCCGCAGATAATCGCGATACAAGCGCACGGCGCGACGCAAAGAATCCGCCGATGAATCGACGAGGTATTGCCGTCGATAAGCTTGCGCGGCTGAAAATTGCAACGCGGGACTATTTATCAAGGTATACGCCTTCAAAAAGGCTTCCGCGGCTACGAGATACTGACCCGCGTCGTAGGCTTCCGCGCCAGCATCGAAAAGATTTGACGCCATTTTGCGATCATCGGCAAGTCCTGTCGTGGCGATCAACAAACTCGCTGCCGCGAATCCGATACGCACAAGCTTTCTTGCTTTGGGTTCTTTCATGGGTGCACCGGAAGTCCGCGCAGGACTGTAAAGTAATTGCTGTTCGGCATGAACACGAGGTCCCTTACGCCATCGCTATCGATATCTGCAGCCCCGAGGGCGAGAAAATCCGTACTTGCACCGAGTTTGTCCGCGGCAATCGAAACGTCGATGGGATGTAACTTTTGCCCTTCGACTCGATAGGCAGCAATTGATATCGTAGGATCGACGCCTGGCAATTCCGAGCCAGCAATGGCCAAGTCGAGGCGACCATCGCCGTCGACGTCGATTTGGGCAGCAACATAATTGCCGCAACCCGCCTTGCCATATCCAGTCGCGGTATCCCAGCATGACGGCGGAGAGATGAGTTCGATTGGGGTAAAACCATCGTTGCCGTTCCCGAAAAAGCCGACCAGCGCGCCATTCGTGGCCAGGGCTACGACATCGATGATTTCATCGAGATCGATATCGGCAACGAGTGGGCTGGGATAATACTTGGCCGGGTTCGTATTGGCAATCGTGGATTGAAACGTATACGCTTCGTGAGCGACCTTGGCGTCGGACTCGAATCCGTCTGTCGTCGCTCGGTAAATGACCGATTGCGTAGATCCGAGCACCAATAGATTGCCGCTTTGCTTTTTGCGCGGAATGGCCGCGAGCAAGCACCCGGCTGTGGCCGAGCAGGGGATGTCTGCCGTCACGGCTTTCGTTATTGCCCGCAGCGAGCCCGCATCGTCATTCGTTTGGACGAGCCACAGGCTGAGATCTTCGGTCGACGATTGTGTCAAAACGGCCACGCCGGGAGCGCCGCTGGGGCCAAAATTTCCCGGGGTTTGTCCAACCAGCGTCGATGTATCGATCGCTTGTGCACCCATGATGTCGGAGGTGACGTAATATGGCGCGACGGCTGTCCGTTCCGATCCGATTTCGACAATTCCGACAGCGCTACCGCGCATGTTTTGCCCACCCATGTTTTGCCCACCCGTCGAACGCGTGATGCCAATTTGTGACCCTGTTCCGGGTGGCGTGGAATGGATGACTGCAAGTCCAGTCGCTTCGTCGAATCGCCCGCTATTCACGGGTGTGTCTGGCGCGGCGTGATCATTGCCATAAACGATCGATAACGACGTCGTGAACCCGTCGTCGCCTTTGCTCGATTGGTCGAAAAATGCGATATCGTTGACTCCATCCCCATCGAAATCACCCGTTCCCAAATGATGCGGTGGACACGCAGTTTCCAAGAACGTCACATTGAAGGCACCATTGGTTTGTCGGTGTATCGCTAGATCTACCCCTTGACCTTCACTGATCACGACATCCATATCCCCGTCGGCGTCGATATCGCTAACGACCGCCTCGCAATCTCCAGGTATGGTGGCGCAGGTTGGCGAGGAAAACGTATCCAGCGGCGGGCAGGGAGGACTGTAATAATCAATGCCTGGATGCATGGGGTTGAATTCGAGGGCGACGAAAATCCCTTCCTTGGCCACCGCTTGGTTCGCCATTGGGTCACCAATTGCGTCGGCCTTTTGATCGGCCATCGGTAGAGGCGTTGGTTGCGGTGGCGAAGAATGAAATCGTCCATCACCCACTCCGTAAGCTACATGGACTTTGTTGACTGGCGGATTCGTCGATTTATTTGACGTATTCGTAATGATATCGGTGATCAGATCGCCATTCACATCACTTCCATAGATTGCCGCCCCCTTGTCCCGAACTGTGGTCCCCGTGAGCGTAATTTGCGGAGATTGCATCTTGGAGAAACCGTTCATCGTGGCGTTTTCACATAACTTGTACAATTCGAGTTTCGTATCGCCCTTCTTGGCAATGACGATTTCGTCACAGGTGACATCGGGCGCAGAGTTGACCGTCGGGTCAATGTCTGTGGCCAAGACGGCCGCAATGTCTGTGACGTTTTGCGCGTAAGCCTTGGGAAACGTTTGTGGCGCCTTTTGCGCATCGACAATGAGTGTCACGTCTGACGAAATACCGTCAGACGACGTCTCGAATAACAACGCGACCGTCGAACCGCGCATTTTGGCCGAAACAATCCGCGTGTTCGCACCCCCGCGAAGAAACCTCGGAAAGAGGATTGGCGACAGCGTCGGCGTCCCATTCGTGAAATACATCGACAAACCATCGCTCGAGGCACTACGGGCCGGCGACAAAAGCGACATGCGCCCCGTGTCTTCCGTAGAATCCAAATCGGCGAGCGCCGCAAGTGGCAATGAACTCTTCTCTGGATCTGGGCGATTTGTATTCAGCGTTTGTTCTGATTCGATACACGCTGTCGAAAAAATACTCGAGAATGCGTGGACCGTGGTGGAACGATTGGCCCCGACGACCACTTCGGCACATCCATCGGCATTGATGTCCCCCACGAGCATGCCTTTGGCCGATTCCGTCGTCGTCGTGCGAATTGGCGTAAATGATCCGGCTGGACGACGACAAACCGCGTCGGCGCCACAATGATATCCATGTTCCTGGTCACACTGCTCGGCCGCCTTTTCGCAAGTAAAACGACATTGATGCGCGGAATTCGGAGCGCCACAGTTTTCTCCCCCGTCGCAATCCTCGCCAATATCGTTTTCCACAACGAGGTTACCGCACGTATTCGGCTCCAAAAAATCCAAATTCGTACAACCGATTGTACTCACGAGCAGCAGGGACATGGGCAATGCCTGGCGGCGCACGAGGTCGAATCGGTGGTATTTCATTGGCTTGCCTATAAACCTTTTGGCTTTTGGATTTCTTTGTTGATTTTTTTCGTGGGCGGGGCTTTGCTCGTTTGGGTGGGCGATGCCGCCGCCGCAGGACTCGAAGTCAATGGTGTCGCGCTGAGATTGACCAGCGTTATCGGGCCAAGCTGTTTGTCCGTATCAGCAGTCACCCACATGGTTTGCGCTTCATAACCTTTATGTTCGATGCGCACGGCATGCTCTTTTTTCTCGCGAGGTAAAGTCAGGGCGTCGCCAGACTTGCCGGCTTCTCGGCCGTCAATGAGAATTCTGGAATCTGCGGGAGAAACGGTCACTCGAATCGTAATCGTCGTTGGTACACCTTTGACCGGAGCTACGGTCTGACTCGATATCGGTGCAGATTCTGGCACGACCGGAGCTTTGAGCTCTTCCGGCGGGCGCATGAACAATCCGCCGACCACGAGCATCAAGGCCAAAGTTCCCGCGACGAACATCGTGTTTTTCCGAGAAAGATTGGGATTTCCGACGGCGCCCATTGCCGTCGAATCCTCGCCCGAACGATCGACTTCATTGGCCGGAATGATTTTGACGTCCGGCGTTCGGTCCACAACGGCCCCTGCGATTGGCGTACTCGCCAAAGTCGCAGGCATTTGTGAATGAATTACCGGCCCTGACGCAATGTCCGTACTGTTGGAATCTGGGGCCCTCGGCACTGGTTGCGTTCGCGCCACCATAATGTCCGTCAATGATTTCCGCGTCGTTGGAGCCGAATCCGGCGCGTCGGAAGGATCGTTCGGCACCCGTAATGGCTCATTGGGAATCGTCTGCGGCAGTTCGTTCGGAATGAGTTGGGCGAACTCCGCGAGCAATCCTGCGGGTATATCGGGCGCGGAAAGACGCGTTGGGGTGGTGTTTGTCGCGGTCCCAATCGGCGGAATCGAAGGTTTGCTCGCCCGAACTTGACGAATTGCGTGCGCCAGCGCATCAATCGCCGCTCCCGCCGATGTGGGTCGGCCCAAAGGACGTTTCGCAAGCATTTCCAGCACTGACGCGTCGAGCTCGGGAGGCAAATTCGGTAAAACGCTCGACATGGGTGGCGGCGGCTCGGTCATGTGCTTGAATAAAAGATCTACCGTGGAATCAGCGTCGAATACGGGTTTGCCCGTGAGCATTTCGTGAGCCACACAGCCCAATGCATAAATATCCGTTCGATGGTCGACTTTCTTGCCTCGGCATTGCTCGGGCGACATGTACCGCGGCGTGCCAATCGATACTCCCGTCGCAGTTTGCTGCGCGCCATCTTCTTTGGCCAGTTTTGCGACACCAAAGTCCAAAAGTTTTGGAAAATATTGATTGTCCTTGATCCGGACCAAAAACACATTATCGGGCTTGAGATCTCGATGCGTGACACCTGCTTGATGAGCCGCATCCAATCCATCGGCAATACCGCGCAGAATTGGCAAAGCCTCCGTCGGCGTGAGCCGCTTTTTCTGCTGCAAGAGTTGGCCGAGCGTCATACCTTCGCAAAACTCCATGACGAAGTAATGTTGATTGCCACCATGGACGCCGAACGAAAAAATATCGATGATGTTGCGATGCCCAATTCGATTGGCAGCCCGGGCTTCGTCGATGAAACGCGCGACGATTTCCGGTTCGGAAGACATTCGTTTGTGGAGCAATTTGATGGCGACTTTTTTGCCAATGAGGGGCTGGATACCAGCGTAAACGGTCCCAAAGGATCCTTCTCCGAGTTTTTTCTCAATACGGTATTCACCGATCATCGTTCCAGACGCGAGAGTCGGCTCCGCATTTGCAAATGCTTCCTCCGGGAGCAGTGCGCTCGTGTCTGCCGGACAATAAATCGTGCCGTCCGGATACGTCGTGCGACACGTTGGGCATGTCAGGCTCATGCGTCGTCTCCCATGTACAGCAATATGCACGCCATTCGTTGATTCTCGGTTACTTGAAGCATTACTTCTCTACGTAGTTCTGCGAATTCTGCACTTCATGACTGCAGTTTTGGCAGTTTGCTGCAATATGCGCATGGTGTGCTCGTGCGACTGCGCACGAGTTCATCATGCTCGACGCTTTCATGCAAGACCCTTGACGAAGCATGCATTTATGCGCGAAGCTCTTCGCGTCGTCAATGACGAGGGGCGAGATCGCGGACCTATGAGGCCCGTGGCGCACTCTTTGCTCCGCATGCCCTGGAGGTTCACGTGCAGGGAGAATATTCAGCAAACGTAGCCCCCGTTCCCTTTGCACTTGGGGTTGTACCCTGGCGGCAAAATGGCGTATTGCGGGTTACGGTCGTCGTCAAAGCATCTTTTTTGGCGAAATCGTCTCCCATGGTCCCAGCCACCGCTCCACAACCCTACAGAATTTCGGACGCACATTACAAGAATCAGCCAATCGCTCGTGTCGTTTCTTCAGCAGATCGTGTCCCTCGAAAACTTCGCGTCGACGTAACCGTGCTTGGACACGCGCACGCCAAGCGCGGTCAATCCGTAGAAGAAATGAACGTTCGTGTGGCGCTAATGCAAGGCGACTCGCTCGCATTCGACAAGCGATTGCGGGTCATTGGGGCTCGAATTGCCGAAAGCACTCCTCCCATACCATTTGTGCGTATGCCAATCGTGTACGAACGCGCACTCGGTGGAATTGGCACTGCAGAAAATCCCATTGGATGCGGAGAAGAAGGGGATGACGACGACAGGCCGAATGTTCTCGATCCGCAAAATCCGTCTCGGCCCATTGGATTGGGGCCCATTGGTGCCGCGTGGCCTATACGGAAAAAGCGGCTTGGACAAACCCCCGTCCGCGATGTCGAATCGCCATTGATGATCTTGCCGAACGAATTCGATTTCGGCTACTTCCAATCTGCGCCGGAGGACCAACAAATCGACGAACTCGCCCCGGGTGCGACGCTGATTTTGGAGGGATTCGATCCCGAACGCGAAAAAATCGAGATTGCTCTACCCAGCGCTCGGGCAATGGGCGCCATTTACGGCCTCGATTCTGCCGATCCGGATATGGCCACGCCCATTGAATTTCGGGCGGATGCGCTGCATTTGGATGCGGACCAGTGGATTGCAACCTTGACGTTTCGCGGGCACGTCGAAATTCGCGACGAATCACGACTCGATCAAATTGTCGTCGCGACCGGAATCGGCATTGGTGGACTCGATCCCGTCATTCCTTCTTTACGCCCTCCGCCGGATCGAATCAAGCCCGCCGCTGAGGTTTCTCCTGCTGCAACCAATGAGAATGTCGGCGGTACGCTCATGATTGGAAATGAGAGCGCCGGGGTTGGTCCTGCAATGCCCTTTGCTTCTGGTTCTCAGGTTTTACCGGCCCAACGCAAAAAACGCAGCAGTGAAACGCTCGTTCTTCCCTTGGCTGCCTGGGCGAAAGGCCCAACCAAGCACTTGTCGACAGCGACGCTCGCGTTTGCGGCAATTCCCGCCGATATGGTACCAGCCCTGCCCGAGCCGCCCGTTGCGCCGGCGATATCTGCGGCAACCCCGGCGGTCATGCCTGGGCCATTGCCCATTTCGCCTCCACCAATGATGCCTGTCGTTGCGCATGTCGAGCCCGAGGTACGTCTTGGCGAACCTACTGGATCTGTGGCTCAGGTCGATGAACCCCCCGGAAGTCCTCACGAAATTGTCGACATCGATCGTTATGGGTTCGTCTCGGCATTGCTCGAAGAACGAGGGGCCAAGCTCGCTCACGTGCTCGAGAAGCAGGTCATCGATATAGGAATATGGCGCAAGGCCGAACGACATTGGCGTCAGGAGTTGCGTCGGGAAATGGCCGAGGGGATTCAAAATCAGGTGGCCCGATTCGAGGAAGCTTTCGTGCGCGGGTGGGAGAGCCTTCATCCTGGGCGTTTTGGTGTCGAGCATTATGCGCGGCTGACGATTGCTGAAAAGGAGGCGCGCATCGTTCGGGAATTGCGGAATCAAGGGGTCGAACCTTCACTTGGTATGCGTCTGCGGCGCGTTTGGCGTCGGCGCATTTTGCAAGACGACGCATTGAAGCGAGCATTCGATGAAGTCGTGGAACAAAGGGCCGGAGCATGAATACGATTGACGGAGTTCCGGTCGATCTCGAGGCATTCACTGCTACGCTCAAGGAGCTCACGCAGACACTGAAGTCAATGCCGACGGTCGATCCCACCGTTGATATCGTTTCGGTGGAGCGTGAAGATGGCCGATATGCCGTTGTTCTCGCCAAACGCACCTACAAGATCGAGCGCGGGCGTTGTGTGTTGGCTCCACCCGACGAACAGAATCCGCTGTGTTTTCAAGAAATTCCCTACGCTACGGTCGAGCCGCCCATGGTGTCGCCAATCATTGCGGCCGATGAATCCATGGGGTTCAAATTGGCGACGGACCTGATCATTCAAGGTTCGGCCTACGCGTACGATAACAAGACTCGAAAAACCACGGCAGCGGTGAAGTTTGGCAACGTGGAACGAACCATTACGGTCCACGGGCCGCGGTATGGTGAATTCGATGCTTTGGGAAAACCCCGATTTTCCGAGGCTGATCCATTTGAAGACATTCCGTTGCGGTGGGATCGCGCTTATGGTGGATTCGACCTCATGGCGTTCAAGCGCCGAGGCGTACCGTGGATCAATTCCAAGAATCCGAAGCCCGATTTTCACCCGCTCGCGACAACACCTTATCATTACCCAAGAAATCCTTGTGGTTCTGGATATTTGCTGGAGCTCGACGAGGAGAGTTTTTCTGGGCTCCGCATTCCGCAACTCGAACATCCTTCTTCGCGCGTGACGCCCGAACGTATTGCAGTCAAAACGCCCGATGGTTGGATGCGGGGGCCGCTGCCGGCGGCATGGGATTTTCAGCCGCTCAATTTCTTTCCCCGGTGTGCTTATTTGGGATTGCCGCCAAGTTATGAGAAAGAAACATGTCCGCCGGCCGAAATTGAATTGGGATATGCGCCGAGGGACCTTTTATCGATCGTACCCCTGATGAAGGCGACGGGTCCGAAAGACGTACGTCTCGAAATGGCCCAAGTTGCAGCCCCAGGAATGTCGTTTTCCCATATCAATCCCGACGAAACATTCGAATTGCGTAACGTCCGGAAAGAAAAACCAATTTACTTTTTGGATTTGCCGGGCGAAGTGCCACGGTTTCTCTTCGAACTCGGGCCGAAAGATGTGATCGAGCCCGAACCTCGGCTCAATCATGTGGTGTTGCGCCTGGACCATGACGAAGTCGAAATGCTTTGGAGTGCACGTTTTCGAGTTGCTGCGGATTTTCAGGCCGAAACATTACTCCATGCGCGTCGCGCGATCACCTGGTCGCGACCCGGGGAAAGGGCGTGAGCCATGTCGAAGAAATGGGCTTGCCGAACATATTACAATCCCAACCCGTTCATATCGTTCAGCTGGCACGATACGATCATGATGGTGCCGGTACCGCCATTTGTCGTGCCAACCAAAGCCTTTCATTTGGATTTCAGTGTCGTCCAGGGATTGTGGATTGGTTCGTTTTTGTCGAATGGGCGTGGAAAACGAGTCGTTGGCGATGACCTTTTGTTCGTGGGTCGGACGAGCGACGCCGGGCTCTTTGTTCCGCATATATCGTTTCCACCGACGTGGATGAACATTCTGACTACGCTTTTTGGCAGCTCGATGTGCCTATTTGGCTGTAGCTCCGTGACCTTGGCGTGCAAAAATGCCATTTGGGGCAATGACGATTGTGATCTCGCGGCAACGCCGTTTGGGCCTGTCCCGCTTTCGCTCAATCTTGCGTGCCACGATCCATATTCTGCGCCGACCGATATTGTTGTCGTTTGGGGCTCAATTTATTCGGGTATGAGCGCCTCGGACTTGCTTGCGGCGCTTATTGATTTTGCGATTAACTTGGCGTGTGAAGTTGGGATGAAATACGTTGCCGAGCCTTTGGCAAAAAGGGCGGGCAAGGGTATTCAATCGGGGTTCAAAAAAGCCACCGCAAAGGCGGGCAGCGTTTACAAAAAGGTATTTCCCAAAGCTGCCGCTGCAGCGGCAAAACGGCGTGCAGCCAAAGGAACGACGCAAGGTGTTTTCGCGAAGCTAGCCACGAATTTGTCGAAGCTAGCGGGGACCGAATCCACGGACGCGATGAAGTCTTATACCAGGAAAGCCGCTACGACCCGCGGAATGTACAATTCGCTCAAGGAAATGTGTTATAGTACCGGGAAAAACCTCGACAATGATTTGATCGACGTCGTCAAACAAGGTACCCCGGGTGTTTTCTCAAAGGATTTCCTTTCCGAGCTGCAAAACATCAATAGCAGCAAGTACGATGACTACGTCGAAAAAATGATGTCGAAATCGAAGAAGTCGCTTAAAATTTCCGAGGATACTGGGGCGGATCAGATCAAAAAGGCTGTCGACGATCAATGGTACACGACCACCTATGACGATCTCATGGATGATTACGTACGCACCGCCAAGTCGGTCATGACCGACGACATTGCGATTGATTCGGCAATGAGGACGACATTTTGGAAGTCCATGAAAGAAATGAACGATGCCGCGGAAAAGGCAGCATCGACCGAGCTTGCGCGTTCGCTCGGATATGTTGCATTGAAAAAGTCATTCTCCCAGATTCTGTGGAAGTACACGATTAAAAATGGCGGGCTCATCAGCATACACACGAACATTCTTGGATACGACCTCGATTACGACAGCAGTTCAGGACGAATGTTTACAGAAAGGTGGTGGACGAATCAAAATTGGTTCGGTCAACAATTATGGGATGCCGGTGATTTCGGTCTGACCGAATCGGACGATAGCGATTATTGGGAAGAAGCATATGTCGAGGATGATGGAACCGATGATGATTATTGGTACGTGAGCGTGGTGGACGATTCGGAAGATACGTCATCTTCGACGACGAGTGACGAAGCTGCACAAGATGACGACGATGATGATGACGATGATTATTGGTATGGGGTCGACGAAGACGCGAATGCGGCGGAGTGAATCATGGCCAAACCGAAAGATCCCCTTGCTGTAATGCCTCCCGCCGTACGAGCCAAATTCATGCGCGATCTCGCCGTCGGAATGCTCGGACCCGTCGCCGGGGCGGCTTTTGCCAAACAAATGGAATTGGTGCAGAAATTCAAAGGGCGGCAAATCGGTGATGCCCCCGAGCCGGAAAAAAATTTTTGGAAAGGCGCTTGGCGCATTCACGAAATCGAGTAACGATGAAACTCATCAATACCACGGCGTACCCCGCCAAACTGATGAAAAACATCTCGCCCGAGCCGCGGCGCATGATGTCGTGTATCATCGTTCGGGCCCTGTACGACGTCACGTCCGACGGCAAACTCGTTCCCATGACTGAGCAAAATTGGCCCGTGGATGCTGCTCCATGCGAGACCCCCTTCGGTCCTCGTGGTGGGGACAAACCATTTTACATGGGCGGTATCGATGTGTTGCTCGGTGGACGAGTCTATCAACCGAATCGCAAACTAGAAGGTCGCCTCGATATCGAGGTCGAAATTGGACGCACATTTCGGCGCCGTTTGGCCATTTTTGGCGACCGCCGCTGGACGCGGGCCAAGGAGGGCGTGCTCGTGCCGTCTGCGCCCGAGACATTTGGCTCGATGCGCCTCAGTGATACGCTCACATTTGGCGGCACAGCCAAAGCGCCCGATGGGCAGATGGCTCCATATGGGCCGAATCCGCGCGGGCACGGGTATTTCCTGGACGAACAATCCGCTGACGGGCAATTGTTGCCCAATATCGAGGATCCGAATGCGCTGGTGAAGCGATTCGACGACCGGCCTACACCGGTGGGAATTGGGTATTATCCCGAAAACGGGTCGCTGCGTCCGGTTGCCGCTATCGACCACCCAGGTTTGGCTGGAGTGCTTCGCCAAACCAAAGCCCAGAGCGCCGAGATGCCGAAGATTCCTGCAGATATGTCGTTCGGGCCCGAGCATCTGACGCCGATGCTTTTTAATCAAGCGCACCCGAATATGGTGATTCCCGCCGAAAAAAGTCCCATTCCGGGGGATCTGATTCGGCTTTCTCATGGCCGCAAAGACGGCTCGGACCTGATGTTCGTTTTGCCAAACTCAGGATTTCACCTCCACGTGCAGCTCGAGAATCGCGAAAAGGTGGTTCCGTTACATTGGGATCAGGTCGGAATCATTGCGGGCGATGCGCAAGTGCTTCTATCGTACCGCGTGGTCATTGAATACCGCCTCGCACGCCACGAGCGCCGCATATGCACATTGTACGAAGGGCCGGTGCCCGCTGAGATTCCCGCTGCCTATCGACGCGATTTGCGTGACGATTGGGACGACGACGTCTGGAATCAAAACGAAGTGACTTAAAAATGCGAATGAACTCCAACTCGCTTTGCCTGAAAATTGTCACCGAAGGGAGATCGTCATGTCCGACGTAACCAAGCTCGAGGCCCATTTTTATGTTCGAGGCGAGGCGTCGTCGCTCGTCGTGCGCGCATTACGCGGACGCGAAGCCATCTCGGAGTTATTTGCGTTCGAGGTCGATTTGCACGATGTCGATTCGTCATTCGATTTCGAGACGATTGTTGGCGAACCTGCGCATGTTCTCGTGACCTGGGGGGCGATTGAACGGCACTTCGATGGGATCGTGACCCATTTCGAGCAACTCGAAACCAGTGACGAGGGCGCGTTTTATCGGGCAACGGTGGCGCCGCGCGTGATCTTGGCGGATTTGGGGAAAAACACGCGGGTCTTCTCGAGCGTAACGGCGCCGGAAATCATCAAATCAATACTCGATGAACATGGCATCGAGGACATGCGCATCACGCTGGCCGACACATATGCGAAACGTGACGTCGTGATTCAATATGGCGAAAGCGATTGGGATCTCGCCTCGCGCTGGATGGAAGCCGAAGGTATTCGCTACTTTTTCGAGCATAATGCGGAGGGACATACGCTCGTCATTACGGACGCGGCCACGACGCACGATGCAATCAAGGGCGAAACGACGCTTGCGTATCGCAAGGAAGCGCTCGACGCCGGAGAAAACATCATTGCATTCGAATTGGCGCAACGAATCGTTCCGACCAAAGTCAGCGTCCGCGATTACCCGCTCGACGACCCACGCAATGTTCCGCAGGAAGAAGCCAAAGTCGATGCTCGTCGGAGCATTTCGCGTTTTGAATTTCCAGCCCGGGACGCCCAAAGGCGCTTGGATGCTTTGCGTATTGGCCAAAAGAAAGGGCGCGGTAAAGCCAGCACCATTCGTTTTGCTCCTGGAAAACGTTTTACCCTCGAAGGTCATGCGCGCACGAGTTACAATGACTCGTGGTTGCTCGCGGAAGTCGAACACGAAGCGACGTTTCTCGAGGGAAAGTCGGCGTATCGAGTTTCTTTTGAAACGATTCCCGGAAAAACATCCTATCGGCCCGAAAGAAAAACCCCGTGGCCGCGAATTTTTGGCACACAAATGGCCAAAGTCGTCGGCCCGAGTGGAGCAGAAATTCATACCGACGAACATGGTCGCGCGCTCGTGACATTTTCGTGGGATCCTTCGGCGACGGAGGTATGGATTCCTTTGTCCCACGTTGCTTCGAGCCAAGGGTTTGGCTCGCTCAACCTGCCCCGCGTGGGCGATTGCGTGCTCGTCGAGTTTTTCGACGGAGACCCGGACAGACCTGTGATCACGGGGCGTATGTATCACAAGGTCAATGTGCACCCCTACATGTTGCCGGGGAACAAAACGAAAACTGTTTTTCGCGACGCATCGAGTCCTGGTGGCAACGGGTACAACGAATTGACGTTCGAGAGTGCCAAAGGCTCGGAAGAGATTTATCTCCGTGCTGAACGCAATACGCGCACTGAAGTGCAAAACGACGCCACGCGGTACGTGAAAAATGCGGATTCGCTGACCGTCGACGGTTCACGCAAAGTCGCCATTGGCGGTAGTGTGACCACGAGCGTTGCCAAAGATGACTCCACGACGATTACCGGCTCCCAAACAGCTTCGATTGGCGGCGATCAATCCATTGCGGTGACCGGCGACAGGTCACTCGGAGTTACTGGCGATTTGGAGGATTCGGTCGAAGGCGACCGCAGTGCGATCATCGAAGGGTCGGATTCCTTGTCCATTTCGGGTAATGCAACAGCGACCATCGAAGGGAATCGCATCACGACGATTTCCGGATACGATTTTGCAACCATTAGCGGGAGCAAAGGCGAGACCATCTCCGGGGACAAACAAACGATCGTCGAAGGACAAACATTCGAATCCCACGGATCCTTGAGCGTCACGGTGACGGGTGAAACCTCGTATACGTATAGCGGCGACATGACTTTGGAATCGTCCACGATTCAGAAAATCGGTGCTCCCAAAATCTACATTGCTGCGGGGACGAACCTTTATCTTCGGGCACTCGAGTCCATCACGCTCGAAGTGGGCGATTCGAAGCTGACCGTCAAAGACGGCAAGATTACCGTGACAAACGGCGGTTCGGAAAAGATTTTGTCCGGCGACACCATTTACATGAATTGCTAAATCCATGAAAACAAACGCTGCGCAATCAGAATCGACAGTGCATGAAATCGAAGTGGAGCCTCCGGCATCCATTCCTGAATTGCTGGCCGATATCGCCTCACCTCCGGTGGATGCTTCGACGCAGCGTATGGCGCTGGCCTCCGGGCGTCTCGTCGAAGCGGATGTCGATGGTCCTGGGCGGGATCGTCTCACGATTCGCAGTGCAACGGGCGAGGTCGAACTCCAAATTTGTATGACTGAAAAAGGCCCATTGCTGCGTTTTCGGGCGGCCGATGTGGAGCTCGAAGCAACGCGGGACGTGAAAGTGCATTGCGAAGAATTTCACGTCAAAGCGCAAAAACACATCATTCAAGAAACGGGCGGGGATTTGCGGCAACGAATTGGGGGACAAGCCGACGTCAAAGTACGGGGGCGAATGACGTTGGCTGGCCGGGAAACACGTCTTTTGGCCAAAAGGGGCAATGTGCAAATCGAGGCGAATGACGATGTCGAGATCGTGGGCGAACGAATCAAATTGAATTGCTGATCTTCAGGATTCTTCGTTTTCGCCGAGGCTCGGGCGTGGCGCCGAGCTGCGTGCTTTTTCGAGTTGGTCGAGATAACCAAAAATTTGGTTGTCCAAATGGCGCGGCAATGTGGGCCGCGAGGCGATTTCATCGAGAATCACCGTGCGCGCATGATTCAAAAGCCCCAACGTTTCGATTCGTAGGCGTTGCGCTTCTTTGCGTTGCGCCGCTCCAGCATCATTGGGTTGCTCCAAAAGTTTTTGCAGTTTCGCGCCCGCATCGACGAATGCCGTAGCCCAATTGTTCAGCGTCCCCCCCACGACCGGAATGCGCATCAAGTCCGCGGCAAGTTGCGGAAGCGCCGCTTTGAGCCGCAATGCAGCTTCGGCTTCGTCCGCATAACTATCATGCAATTGCTCGAGCGACGGAATGAGGCTCGCGCGTATGTGCATGATGGCTTCGAGCACATCCGTATCGATGTTCGGTAGATGTAAATAAGCTTCGGTCAGATAATAAATAGCCGTGCCATAACCATCGTGTTCCCCGTCCACTGTTGCAAGTAACTCCGGGACGGGTTTGCCCTCGCCAAACTCGGTGGGCAACGCATCCATCTGCGTACGCTTTTGCGTCAACAAATCTTCGTACGCTTTGCCCACGCGCGTGAGCGCAAGTGCCGCTTGACGGGTCGTGAGAAGTTCATCCAGACCCTGCTTCAGGTCGCCCAGCGTGAGCATTTGGAATCGACGCATGCCCGCGTCAGTTGCCACGGACGCCGATCCAACGCAAGAGAGAACGGCATGTAAGATGCGGTCAACGACGACCGCTCCGCGCAATGGCGACCAGCATTCGAACCATCGTCGCCGCTTCCTTGGCAATTGCCGGAACATCCCGAAATGTATGTCCCGAATGGTTCGTCTTGTGCGTGTGTCCGTACAAACCAGTAATGTGTACGCCGCGCACGTTTTTGGCAGGAAGACCTCGGGCGAGCGCGAATGCATGCTCGTACGGAATCACGTCGTCATCAGCTCCGTGAATGAGATCCACCGGACACTGCACATGTTCGAGCAGTTTTTGCGGAGCGAGCCAGGAAAAACCATCACGGGCCCGCGCGATCGCGGCGTCCACCAGCGGTCGAGTGGAACTTTCCAAACCCGTCGACGCGAAATACATCGGCAATAGTTCAGCGGACAAACCCTTTGCTACATCCCTCGCCACCGCTTGCCAACGCCCGTCGACCTTCATTTCAGGTTTGCCCCAGGTCGCTTCGACGTACGCCCGAAGTGCCCGAAAAAGCTCCGTCGGATCCTCGGGACACCCTTCCAAATAAGGCATCAAATTCATGAATACCACCGGCCGATTCAATGGATCGTGCGCGGCACCAGCCCGTCCTTCGAGGCAAAACCTCAAAGTATCCGTGAAATCAGCGTACCCGCCAAACACGATTAACGAGCCCACCGAAGCTGCCGCAGGCGACATCGACGCCAACCATAACGAAGGCAACGAACCAAAAGAAATACTGAAAACACCCGGACGTTCGTCTGGACGATCAGGGAGGTTTTCCAATGTTTTCCAAGCGCGGAGCGTGTCGTCGAAAACCCGTTGGTCGAGGATGAGGGACGTGAAATCAGGCAACCGCGGGGCGAGCACGAGGAGTCCCGAGGCTGCCAAAATCCGCGCGAATCGATCCATTCGCGCATCCAGCGGACCGAGAAAATGCAACCCCGGCACGAGCAACAAGGAACCCACGGGAGGTTTGTCCCCGGGAGAACGATAAACGAAACAAGAAAAACTTCGTTCGTTTGGGCTCAAAGCTTCAACGCGAACCTCGCGGCGATCGATGTTTGCCGGAGCGAGGTGCGCGTCGGTCCATGGTCCAAGCCATCGTCCCAGGACGTACATTGTCGACAGGTCGGCGAAGAGATTGGAATGCATCATGAAATTGGGGGGCAGTGGACGTCGAGGGTACGTGACCTGAGCGTCGAGTAGAGGCGTTTTTCCCTACGCTGCATGAGGTTGCGGCAAATCATGACGGCCTGCCCTCCGCGGTTGACGAAGGAGCGCGCAACCAATCTCCCAAGCTGGGTGGGTTTTGATAACCTGCTCGGTCGATGGCTGTCGACGACCAGCAAGCTCCGGCCGCCGAGATTGCCGCGTTGGCACCAGGCACCGTGTTTCACGGGGTTTATGAAGTCGTGCGCTGCATCAAAGCGGGCGGCATGGGCGCCGTGTACGAAGTGCTGCAAACGAGCACGCAGCGGTATCGCGCGCTGAAAGTGATGCTTCCGAGCCTCGTCACCGATCCGGAAATGCGCGCAAGGTTTGAGCTCGAAGCAAAAATTGCGGCGGGCATCGAGAGTGAACACATCGTCGAAACGATGGATGCGGGCATCGATCAAGCCACTGGAATGCCGTTCATCGTCATGGAACTTCTCAAGGGCGAAGAACTCGGTGCGCTCTTGAAAGCGCGCAAGCGTTTGTCGCCGGACGATGTCGTCACCTACTTGCAACAAGCGGCGATCGCGCTCGAACGCACGCATGCAGCGGGCATCATTCATCGTGATCTCAAGCCCGAAAATCTCTATCTCACGCGTCGAGACGATGGTTCGCCACGCGTCAAGATTCTCGATTTCGGCGTCGCGAAGATCGTTGCCGATGGGTCTGTCAATGCAAACTCCACGAAGACGGTGGGTTCGCCCTTGTACATGGGACCCGAGCAAATCTCGGGGGAAATGAAGATTGGGCCGGCCGTCGATCGCTACTCGCTCGCGCACATCGCGTTCACGTTGCTCGTGGGCAAACCCTACTGGCACGTCGAGCGCAAAGCAGCTGGTGGCATCTATCCGTTCATGATGCAGATCATGAAGGGCGTCACGGTTCCGGCCAGTGTGCGGGCTGCCGACTACGGCGTGCAGTTGCCCGCGGCTTTCGACGCCTGGTTTGTCAAGGCAACCGCGACGGAACCAGCGCAACGTTACGAGAGTGCCGTCGCCATGATCGCCGAGCTCGCTCAACTCTTCGGCGTCACACTCGCGTCCAACTCGGTTCCGCCTTTGCCACGCGAGATTCATCCTGCTGCACCTGCGCCAGTGTCCCTGCCTGCGCCGTCGAGTCTCGCGCCAACGCTGGTCAAGTCGCCTCCAGCCGAGACGGCGGAGGCTGGCCAAACCCCCAAAAATCAAACGGTTCCGGCGCTGGTTCGGAGTGATGAACCATCGATCCAACCCGTTTCATCAGCCAAACCTGCACCAGCTTGGGTCGTTCCGATGTCCTTGCTCGTCATCGGCGTCGTGGGTGTCGTAGCCGCGTTTGTCGTGTGGCCGAACGAGAAATCATCTGCAGGCCTAGGCTCGTCTGAAGCTGTGCCGACGACGGTAACAGCCACGAGCCTCGCGTCGTCGCCGTCGTCATCTTTGACTGGAGCTGCTGCGCCAACACTGACGTCATCGAGCGCTGCATCGTCGAGTGTTTCGACGACGAAATCCTCTCCACCTCTGGCGTCTGGCGCTACCGTGGCGCCGAGTGTTTTGCCTAAAGCTTCGGGCGCTCCATCTTCGAAAACGCCGCGTCCAAAGGGAACCGATGTGCTCGATTCGTATTGATGCTCGGACAAACCGACACTTGCTGGCGCTCGCCACGACCTGCGCAGCACTCGTCACTGCCGCCCCGGGGTTTAGTCAAGACAAACCACGTGATCCAGCGACCGCGGAGGCGCTTTACTTGAGTGGCCGCAAGCTCGTGGCGGATGGCAATTGGGCGGAGGGTTGCGACAAGTTTCGGGCGAGTTTGGAGCTGAATCCGGCGGTCACGACGCTCATCAACATCGCGAAGTGTAGCGAGCACGATGGCAAGTTGACGCAAGCGCTCGTGGAGTACCGGCGGGCCTCGCAGCTCAATCAAGACACGCTCGGCGAGGAGCGTAAGCGCAAGCTCGAGCAGGTGGTGAAGGAGAGCATCGCGGCGCTCGAACCGCGGCTGGCGCGCGTGCAGCTCGTGGTCGCGAATAGACCGAGTGGGATCGAGATCAAGCGTGATGGTTTGGCGCTGCCGATCGCGACGATTGGGGAGACGATTCCGCTCGATCCGGGGGAGCATGTGTTTGTCGTGACTGCACCGGGCTTTCAACGAGAAGAGCGGAAGGTGGTGCTGAAAGAAGGCGAGGCGCAGACGATCGAGGTGCCGCTGGTGGCGGAGACGAAGACGGCCGATACAGGGAAGCCGAAGACGGACAAACCACCTGCACCAGACAAACCGATTACCCCAGACAAACCAATCGAAAAGGAAGTGTCCGGCGGTGGGGCGCCCGTATGGGCGTATGTGGTTGGGGGCGTGGGGCTTGCGGCGCTGGGTGGGGCCATTTATTTCAAAACTGAACAAGCCGCCGCTGAAGAGATATTGACGAAGAAATGCCCAAACAGCACGTGTCCTGCGTATTTGGATTACGACCCGACCGAAGACAACGCGCGA
>DAOMZH010000069.1:0-21630 GCA_035437985.1 Polyangium sp. (in: bacteria)
AATCGTCGAGGCGGTCGATTTTCCGCCCTCGAATCGCCGAATTTCATCGCGGTCGTTGTACAATTCGGATTCGCGATCGCGGTGCGTGAAAATACCCCTGCCCGGGCTTTCCGGGTAAAACCAGCGATCGAAAGCAATCCGTTGCTCTTCAGTGTCGAGGACGGTGGTTTTACCTTCTGAATCGATTTCGACGAGTTTGTCCCAGGCTTCGATCCATACGGTTCCGTCGCGTGCGACCTCGACGCGTTTGGCAGTCGAAACGGGCGGCGCATTCTTGATGACGAGCGACGTTTTCGAGGCGAGGTATCCTTGAAGGGGAGCTCCGATCGTCAGCGTTTTGGGCGTTTCAAGGGGCTTTGTGTCGGCTAATTTGGCCGCCGGCCAACGGACGACGGTGCGCGTGGAGGGTTTGGAATGAAACAACCCTTTATAATTGCCGACCCACAAATCATTAGGTCCACGGACGACCATTCCTGCGGCGCCTTGGGCTTCGGCGACGATGGACCAGCGTTTCCCGTCCCAATGCATGCGGCCATCGCGGCTCCAGGCATCCGTTGGTGAAATGCCAATGACGCCGCCTTCGATGTCTTGCGGGACGCTCGTTGCAGTGAATGTTTTCCCATCCCAATGATAAGCGACGTGACCCGCAGTCGTAAACCACAAATCGTTATCGCCAGTGCCGCCAATGCCGGCCGTGCCATAACGATCGTCATTGGGTGATTGAATCGGTACGAGCTGCCGACCGACGAGTTTTTCAACCGGGCCTACGTCGGAGACGACATACGTGGTTTTTCCAATCGTGCTGACGGCGATGGTCTTGTGTTGGCGACTCAGAATTTCCGGCTGCGCACCATCAAGGAGTGCACAAGCATTTGATTCGCTTCCAAAACAGAGCAAATGAAGGTTGCCCATTTCTGGACCTCGAATGCGTGATTCGTACGACGTCGTCACCCAATTCTCGTCAAATGCCTTTTCGAGGTCGTTTCGTTCACGAACGGTAGCTCCATTCAATTCGAGGATGATTGCCTTGGCTGGGCGGGTGAACCAAGGAGCGATCCCTTCCCCAACTGGAAAAATCATGCGTCCGACAATCCATGGATTGCCTCGAGGGCCCAGGAAGATATCATCAATGTCGAGTGGAACTTTTTCGAGTTTTTCGTCCTCGGACATTCGTTCGGCTTTGGCTGTTCGCGAAGGGATGGCAAAACGTTTGGTCGCGTCCTTGCCGTAACGGACGAGCTCCGATCCCTTTTTCGTACGCACGAGGAGCCACAGTTCGTCAGGGCCGGCTGAGATCACACTGACTACTTTTTCGTCGAGAACCTTTTCGTAATCGACGACATAGGTGGGTATTGCGTCATCGATTGCCGGATGCGGATCGCTTACTCGAATGTCGATTCCTTGGCCGGTCACGTGTCCCGAAGCATCCACGGTGAATGCATCATTCGAATCGCGAGAGCAGCAGATGTCTTCGGACAAGGTCACTGCATGGGAGAAAACGAGCGCGCCTTCTTCCGTAAAAGCGAGAATGCCGAGCGGTCCAGCAACGTAGATATGATCGTCGTGTCCAAGAACCGCGGGGGTCAGGGCGCCGGTGACCAAGTGTTTTTCCCAAAAAACCTGCCCCGTCATGCCGTGTACCGAGGCAATGACGCCGCGCTGGGTGGTGACGATGACGCGATCGTCGTTGGCGGGCACGATTCCGGTAATGGCGCCACGAAAACCAATGGACCAGCGGGGTTTGTCATGGGTATCGAGCGAAACGAGCGTGCCGTCACCAACGCCGACGAGCAAAGAGCCATCGTCCAGGAACGTAGTGGTTTGAGCGCTGACGCCAATGAGGCCTTTTTCTCCAGGCGGCGGATGGAGGATATCCGAATCGAGCGTGCGTTTTCCCTTGGACTTATCGGTAATTTCTATGCGATTGCCGGGAATGACGATGTTCGCGACATCTCCATTGGGAGCTTCATTTAACTTTCGTAGTTTTCGATCCTTCGCGTGAGGATCCAACTGCCCCTTGTCATGTTCAATGGAGACGGCCGTCGTCGGCCGCTGCACGGTCTTTTTGACTTCCGATTGTGAACCACAAGCGGTGATGAAAAGTGCAGCGAGAAAAACCGTGCGGCGCATTAGCGTGTGTCTCCGGCGGGCGCCACGAAGGCAATGGCTTCGGGCAAAACGAAGAAAGGAACGCCGTCCGCAGAAACCCACATACCCGAAGCTTCTGCAGGTAATTTCCCCTGACGCAGACGACTGCCATCCCAGTGATAAATGATGTCATTCTCTCCGCCAAACCAGACATCGTGCGCTGATGTGCCTCGAATGCGGCTTGCCGCGAACGACTTTGGCGTGGGTATGGGGTTCAGGTTTTTTCCGTCATATCGCAAGATCAGCATTTCGGAAGCGGTCTTCGACACTTTGCTGGCAATCATCCACAACTGATGCTGCTCGTCGCCCCACATCGAATGGATGCGGATGTCGTGGTCGATATTCGACTGTTTCGTCCACGCAACCCCATTAAAGCGGTACAGCGTAGGTTCGAACAGCTCATTTTTCGTGATGACCCACCCGTCATCGGGACCGTGCATCCACATGGCAACGTTGAGAATGCCCATATCAATCGAATCGCGTACGGGATCGACGTGCGTCGGGGCAAACCTCGGTCCGGAAGTGCAATGTCCCGCGGACGAACCAATGCGACAAGCATCCCCGTCCATGTTGTACGCGGCGCGCCAGGTCATTGCTCCGGATGATTGCGTCAACTCTGGAACGAGCGATTTTTTCTGGCAGTTCCATTTGCCGTCGCGGGCGAGGGTTGCCCGTTGCTCGGAGCCGATGCGTGTATTCATGTCGCGAAATTCACCAAATACGTGCACGTCATTTTCATCAACGACGATGTTGTACAAATGGGTGCCCGCGCCGTTCGACTCGCGACTGTATTCGCCCCAGCCGCACGGTTTGGCTTGGCGAAACTTGATGTCTTTGCCGTCGTCTTGCAGGACAACGCCGGTATCCGTGAGCATCCAGATGTCTTTTGACGTGCGGCCATGGATGGCCACGATTTTGGCGGGAATCGAGCCCAGGGGCGCTTTGTCGGCGGATGCGAAATGAGCGTACCCGGTTTTCGTCACCCGAATGCTGAAGCTCGATATTTTGCGCTCAATGGGCAAAAGCGTTTCCTCGGCAGGCTCGGCTCGTGCCGATGAAGTCAGCGACAAAATTCCCAGCACAAAACTCGATAACGACGTTCCCCAGCGGCTGTTCATAACGTGACGATTCCTTCCCCAACGACCATTTCGTGCAGGCTCATTTTCATTCCAAACTTTTTGGCCATTTCCGGCGGTAAACGTTGCCAGACAATTTCATAACGGGCGCGTTTCGTACCCTTCGGAAGAGGCAATATCACGCGTTTCGGTCCTGTGAGACGATCATCTTCGCGTTCGATGGGCACCGACTTGTTGGGTCCTTCGAATGCCGGTCCGAACGTGCGGCGCAAGATCCGTGAGCTTGGCGCGCCAAACTTGTTTCCCTTGGAATCGATGGCCGTTACGCGCACGTCGACGCGCCGATACAAATCTCCAGTGGGGAAGGCATGGCCAATCGTACCCAAAGCCAAATCGAGGTGCACTGCGTCGCCCTTGATTTCCGCACGATTGACGATCACGGCGCGAGCCATGAAGTCGCGATCTCCGAAAACACGAAAATCATGCTGGCGATGTGGCGGCCCTTGGAGGCTCGGCACGAGTGGCATGTGGCAATCTTGACAAGGTTTGTCTGCATGGGCGGATGACGCATGCTCACTCACGGTTTTTTGCATGCGATCGATTTCGGGACGACGCGAGCTAGGAAATGCAAAATCGTGACAACGCGCGCAAGCAGCGGTGGTGCTCATGCGCGCGTCGGCGAGAACCTCATGGCCGTTTTCGCGGGCGGCGATTGCGTGTGTCCCGACAATCCCGTTTGGAACGACATGACACGACGTGCATCCAACACCGACGTGTTTTGCGTCCTCGGATGGCTCGGTGCGGGGGTCGGCTTGTGGCGCGTGGCATCCGCGGCAAAATGCGAGTGGCTCGAGGGAGTAGGCATGGGCGAAGTATTCATTTTCCCATGCGCTATGGTGGAGCGATCGTTTCCATTCGGCGGCAATTTCGGCGTGACAATCTCCGCAACGTTGGTCCTTGGGCAAACCAATGCCGGCAATTGGTTCGAGTTGGGCGCGAGGTGCGGGGCCGGGAAGGGGTATGTCGTAGGTGCTGCTCGTGTTCGCAAAAAGCCCGAGCGCGCAGAAGACAGCGCCGGCGGTGCTCAGAAAATCGAATCGCGAACGCACGCAATACAGGATGCCGGAAGGTCGGGACGGTTGTCAATGGGGATGGTTAGCATCGGGCAATCATTCACGAGCACGTTTTTCACGCGCCGCGAGTTCCAGGTCGTGGTTGACCATACGCGTCACGAGGTCCTCGAAGGTCAGTTTTGGCTTCCAACCCAAGATTCGCAGGGCTTTCGACGGATCTGCGAGAAGCGAATCGGCTTCGGCGGGGCGAAAGTAGCGCGGATCGATATGGACGAAATCGCGATAATCAAGTCCGACTTGGTGAAATGCGAGTTCCAAAAATTCGCGCACCGAATGAGTTTGTCCTGTCCCAACGACGTAGTCATCGGCCTGATCTCGTTGCAGCATGAGCCACATTGCTTCGACGTAGTCTTCGGCATGACCCCAGTCTCGCTTGGCGTCGAGGTTTCCGAGGTAAAGTTCGTTTTGCAGCCCGTGTTTGATACGTCCGACGGCGCGAGTAATTTTGCGCGTGACGAACGTTTCGCCGCGCCGCTCGCTTTCATGGTTGAAGAGAATGCCATTGGAAACATGCATTCCATATGCTTCGCGGTAGTTTTGCGCGATGTAAAATGCGTAGGCTTTGGCGCAAGCATAGGGGCTTCGCGGATGAAATGGCGTGGATTCGCGTTGCGGGCTTTCAGTGGCTTTGCCATACAGTTCGCTGCTACTGGCCTGGTAAAACCGGCACGAGAGGCCCAATTTGCGAATCGTTTCGAGAATGCGCAATGTACCCAGCCCGGTGATTTCGCCCGTATATTCGGGTATGTCGAACGAAACCCGCACGTGACTTTGCGCGCCCAAGTTGTAAATCTCGTCAGGACAAACCTGTGAGACGATGGTGTGCAGCGACGAGGCGTCGTTCAGATCGCCAAAATGCAGGCGCAGGCGAACATTGCTTTCGTGCGGGTCGTTGTAGAGATGATCGATTCGACCGGTATTGAAGGAGGACGAACGGCGCACGATTCCGTGAACTTCGTACCCTTTGGCCACGAGCAATTCGGTCAAGTAGGAGCCGTCTTGGCCCGTGATTCCGGTGATGAGCGCTCGTTTCATGCGGCGACGCATCTATCCACTAGCAGCAGGTAGTCGTCCAGTCCAAAATCATCCTAGGAAGCGAATTGGTAGTCGCGCAACGGGAAGTGCTGGCTGCGCCACCAGAGCTCCAAGCCGGAGGCAGGACGCAAGAATGGGGCGTCGCCGTGTTTGTCGAAGTAATAACTGCGCGACGCTGCGCAATTGTTGTTGTAAAACACCGTATGGGTTTGTCGTTTGAGAACTTCTGCAAAATAGGCGTCGTGAGCGGCTTGCTTGATTTCGATTCGCGTCGCGCCTTGGCGCCGCGCTTCCAAAATGCACCGCACGGCATGATTGCTTTGCGCTTCGACCATGGAAAACCACGAGGCACCCGTGGTGGAATATGGACCAAGCACCAAGAAAAAATTGGGGAATCCAGGGACCGTCGCGCCTTCATAAGCTTGGTAACGCTCACGCTCCCAAAATTCGCCGAGTTCCAGGTCGTCGCGCCCCCATACTTCATAGGTCGGCAGATTACCACGCTCGAAAACCTGAAATCCCGTAGCGCAAATCAAGGTATCAATTTCGCGCCTTCGACCGTCTTTCGCTACGATTCCGTTCGGTTCGATATGGTCGATGCCTTCGGTCACGAGTTCTACATTGGGTCGATTGAAGGCCAAGTAAAATTCACTCGAGAAACTGGGGCGTTTGCAGCCGAAGCCATATTGCGGCGTGAGTTTTTCGCGCAAGATGGGATCGGGCACTTGATTCTCCAAGTGCCACAAACAAAGCGCCTCCAATTGTTTGACGACGTTTGGCAATTGCTTGTTGTAGATGACGCCAAAGACCATGACCATTTCCGTGGCCAAACCCGATGCTAAACGAACAGTGGTTTGCATGCCGGGCACGTAATGAAACATCTGCTGCAAAACCGCAGGGATTTCATGATCTGGTTTGGGAACGATCCAGATGGGCGTTCGTTGATAAACATGTAGTTCTTTGACGATGGGGGCTATCGTAGGGACAACTTGGACAGCCGTCGCGCCTGTGCCAATGACGGCCACGCGTCCGTTTGTGACGTCGTGCGTGTGATCCCAGCGCGCAGTATGCATAATTTTGCCGCGAAATTCATGAATGCCCGGGATGTCGGGCACTTTGGGCTGCGTCAAGGCGCCAGTCGCCGAAATGAGATATCGGGTCGTAAATGTTTCGCCGCTCGTGAGCTCGACGTGCCACGCGTGCCGTGCTTCATCGAATCGCGCTACTTTTACGCGACGATTGAAGCGAAAATGTGGAACCAGTCCATATTTTCGGGCGCAATGATGCGCATACGCTTGCAATTCGCGCCCCGGGGCAAACACGCGTGACCAAAATGGATTCTGCTCGAATGAAAACGAATAACTGAATGATGTGATATCGACGGCAATGCCTGGGTAAGTATTGTCTCGCCAGGTTCCCCCGAGGTCGTGCGCCGATTCCAAAATGATGAAATTGTCGATGCCTTCTTTGCGGAGTCGGATGGCCGCACCAAGGCCCGAAAACCCGGCACCAATGACGATGACGTCGTATTCGGGGGCGGCGTAATCCTTCTGCGGTACTTCGATGCGCACCATGGTCGTCCTTTTACTCGGCTCACGTTAGAGCAATCGATGGCCGAAGGGAAGGGATTTTCTTTCGCGCGCAAACCTCTTTTCAAATTGGCAGGGAACAAGCATCATCGTTCCATGCAACTGCGATCGCTCACCGCCCAGGTTCTTCTCGTCGGAATGTTTGTCTCGATAAACGCTTGTGGTTCGGGAAATTCAGGCACGGACACGTCTTCCTTGGGAAGTTCGTCCGGAGGAACTGGCGGAGAGATGGGGACGAGTTCGAGCAGTTCCAGTGGATCCTCGAGCGGCAATGGCGGTGCGGGGGGAGGCGCATCGAGCAGCAGTTCGAGCAGTTCATCGAGCGGGGTAGGGGGCGGATCGGCCGCGGATACATGTGCGGCAGATGGTTCCGACAATGCGTATTACTTGGCGCCCGATGGTTCCGATAGTGCAGCGGGAACGAATGCGGCACCATGGAAAACATTTTCGTTTGCTCTCAAAGCATTAAAAGCAGGCGATACGTTGTGCGCGCATGGTGGGACATACAAGGAGCGCGCGCAGGTCGGGGTCGTGACGCCCGGCGCAGCGAATGCACCGGTGCGTGTATTGTCCGTCGCGGGGGAAAAACCCGTGATTCAAGGATTGTTATGGGTCAAAGGTGCAGACTATTGGCAATTTCACGGAATCAATGCAACGTGGGATGCGGGCAATAGCCATGATGAACATATGGTCAAATTCACCGACGGCCAGAATTGGGAATTTGCCGATGCTGAAGTGTGGGGTGCAGAATCGTTTGCCGGTATTCTCGTTGCGGGTGTTCCGTCCGCGTGGGCGCTACGGCGACTTTATGTGCACGACACGGCTGACATTGGCGTGACGGGCCATTCCGTCAATCAGGATCACCTCATTTATGTGAATGCGGGAATCGGGGGCGGGGTCATTGAGTGGAGCATTCTGATCGGTAGTCCCAATGGGCGGGCGGTGAAAATAGGCCCTTCGTCTTGTGGTAATGGGCCAATCGCCAATGTGGTTGTCCGGTACAACACGATGGTCGACAATCTCGGACCGTCGAATGTGCAGTTTTCTTGCGAATCTCACGATAACCTCGCCGAATGGAACTTGATGGTCCGCCCGCAATCGGGACGGGCAAATGTGACGGGCTTTTCCTTGACCGGTGCCAACAATGTGGCCAAACACAATCTAGGTTGGGAATCCAGCGAGGTTGTCGAAATGGGATCGGGGGTCGTCGATGGTGGCGGAAATATCATGCGGGACCCATTGTTCGTCAACGAAGCAATGCGGGACTTTCACGTAAACGACGCAATGGCGAAGCAATACGGCGCGTACGCTCCGTGAATGTATCTCCAAGACAAACTTTAGCTGCCTGTTACGTTGACGTCGATATCGAAAACGAGATGGGCAGCGACTGTCGTTTGTTGCGGCGGCCGTTTGCCGACGACTGATGTCGTCATGCGCATGCTCGGAGCAACGACATAAGGCGCCAACTCGAGGTTTTTCTCGACCGTCAGCGTGATCGTCGAAACGCCCTTGGGAACCGCATCGAGTTTGGCGACGACGGCTCGAGGTTGACCGTCGGTCTCCACCGAAAATGAGATCGAATCCATAAAATCGAAATTTTGACCAGCTGGAGCTTCGACCGTGAGCGTAAACGTTTGCAGGTGCACCGAGTCGACATCGGATTTGGTGACGCCTTGGTTTTTCAGCTCTTGAGAAAAATCAATATTCTCGAGGGCTCCGAAACTGAACGGTTCGAGCAGCTGATCGATAAGAGTGGCTCCGGGAATCGTTGCTTTGGCGTCAATCGGTACATCGAAATTGTCGGCCGAGCTGCATCCGGCAGTGGCGACGATTCCAAGTACCAAAGTGACGAAAAGCGCGCGGCGGGTGATTGAAGGAAGTGAGCGTGCTGAACTCATTCGTTCAGCATAGCGCAAAATGACGCGAATGGTTCGACGAACCTTTGCTCTTATAGGTAGCTACAGAAGGTGTTGGGCGATTTCTTCGACGTGAGGGTCGTGGACTTCGAGGCTTCGCAGCGCATCGCGCAGGGCGAGGACGTAGTCACTGTTGGGACCACTCGGGCCATGACTGCGACGAACCCAATTGGCAATTTCGGATTCGGGCAGTGGTCCGAGAAAATGCGGATTGCCTTGCCGCGCGACATACACGATAGCTTCGGCAAAAATGTTCCCTGTGGGCGCGTCGTATACGGGCAATAGATGGCGCTCGAAACCGGCTTGTTCACGAATATCGAGTTCCGTGAGAATGTCGGCGGCATGAATGGGGTCAATTCGATACACGCAGCCGCCACACCATTGCTCGGGTGCGGGAACGAGTGTAGCGACGCGTCCGGGCGCTTCCGGCACGCCGCGATGATCCGGCGAGCCTTGCCAGAAACGGCGCATGTATCCGGGGAGAAATGCGCGACGGCGTTCTAGAAAGACGAACGAGGGGCGAAAAATGAGTGAACCGTAGGCGAAGATCCACATGCTCGTGCTGGCCGCATATAGCACGAGCCGTCAGGATGACAACGGGTTTGTCTGCTGTCTTTTCGGTACTCGGCGTGTCGAAATACGCCATAATCGATTACGAATGAGCCTGCGCACTCGCACGCAGTCGCACCGGCACGTATTTGTGATAAGGCGTGCGCGTACGCGGATCGCAATGCGCGCCCGACGTGAGCCTATTGATGACTGGCCCCGCGGGATCACCGTCCTTGTAGCGCATTCCATATCCATGCGGCAAAGTGACGACGCCCCGACGAACCGAATCATCAATTTCCACGAACACCTCGATTTCGCCGGACGCTGACGTGCACACCGCTTTGCTCCCAGGGTCGATACCCAAAGCCGTCGCGTCTTCGGGGTGCATGCGCATTGCGCCGTGCGGGTCGATTTTCCGCCACGCTGGGTTCCGAAAAATCGTATTCGCGTTGTAGCTTCGTCGCTCGCCCGCAACGAGAATGAACGGATATTCCTGGCCCGGTAAAACCTCGTCCCGCAATGCCCGTAAATCGTCGAGCATCTCGGGAATCTCGAGGTGCACGCGCCCGTCCTCGTGCCGAATGAAACTCCACATTTCCCGGAATTTGTGGCGGCTCAAGAGTATCCCCGAGCGTTTTTCCAGTATCGAACGAAACAGCGTAGTTCCGAGCGACAAACGGTGCCCTTGATGTCCCCCGCGCTTGACTGCGCGGTAGTGCTGCTGCGCGTATTGGACGGAGAGCGGCAAAAGCGGCGCCGCCGCAGCTGCTCCATTCTGCAAGGTTTTACCGAGCGTACGGTACAGTATCGACGCCGCAAACGGGACCCATTTCTTGTTCGCGGCCAGCGTCGTCGCGAAGGCCCCGAGAAACATCATATGCCCGGAGCCTGCTGGTTCGACGCGCGCGATTTTTTCCAAAATGGGGAATGATTGCGGGATGATGCCCATCTTTTCCAGCAAGCGCGTGTAGATCTCTGGTTCGGGCAACGATTCGCCGCGCGGCGCAAATAACGGATGTCGCAAATGAAATCCGTTCTCGGGAAAATCTAGATTAAAACCTGTTGCCTCCCATTTCTCGAATTGCGAAGCCGCAGGCAATACATAATGGGCCAACCGCGCCGTTTCATTCATCGTGACATCCACGACCACGAGCAATTCCAGTTTTTGGAAAGCTCGCTCGAACGCTTTCGTATCAGCGTAACTCAAGAGCGGATTGGTGCTATCCACAAAGACCGCTCGAATGCGGTCTTCTCCAGCGTGATCGATTTCATCCGGCAAAATATTGGGCGGAAAAATGCCCGCAATGGCGTGCATTCCATGGCGCACAGTACGTCGCAAGGACTTGCCCTTTTTTTGCACCCGTTCGTCGGTATGACCAAGAATCGGGAAAATCATCGAGTGCAGATTGTTTCCGCCACGTCGCCCGAAATTTCCCGTGAGTAGATAGAGTAATTTTTCCAAGTATCCATTCAGCGTCGTATGCAGCGTGTGCTGAATGCCGAGGTCAATACGCACACAAGCCGAATGAGCTCGGGCAAACCCGCGCGCGACTTTTTCTACATCGGCCAAAGAAACATCGGCACGGGACACATAATCTTCGACGGGAATTTCACGGAATGCTTTTTCGACCGCATCGAATCCAGTGCAATGCAGCCGAATGAATTCACGATCGTAAAGGCCCTCCCGGACGATGATCGCCAAAATCGCGCTCAACAGGTAGGCATCCGTGCCCGGACGCAATTGCAAATGAACATCGGCCAGCTTCGCGGTCTCAGTGCGACGCGGATCAATCACCACCATCGTGCGTTTGGGATCCTTGCGCAGGTCCCGCAAGGTGTCCCGAGCATTGGCAATGCCGTGCGCTTGAAATGGGTTTGTCCCAATGAAAAGAACGTAATCGGCGTGTTCGACATCTTCGGTTGTATGACAGGTTTGATGTCCAAACAGTCGCCCATTGAGCCAAAAATCCCCCGTTTTTTCTTGGCCGAGCGAATTGTACGCAAATCGGCTCTTCATTGCCGGCAGCAGCTGGCTCCCGTATGCACCGCCGAGGTGATTGCCTTGTCCGCCACCGCCGACGAAGGCAAAAGCCGCTCCGCCATGTTGATCGCGGATTTGCACGAGGCGTGCGGCAATATCCGTCAGGGCCTCTTCCCAGCTTACCCGGACAAACGTGCCATCGGGCTGGCGTTTTAACGGGTATTCCAAGCGATCGTCATGATTTTGATAATGCTCGAGGCGCGCGGCTTTTTGACAAATGTAGCCTTTGGAGAGCGGATGCTCGTCATTACCACGAATTTTCGTGAATGCATTGCCGTCGATTTCGACCTGCAGGCCGCAGTTTCGGGAACAGAGAATGCACGCTGTGGTATCGGTTCGTTGTGCGCGTTGGGCTTCGGAAATGTTCATGAGACGACTCCGGAATTGTCGATCTATCGCAAAACGACGTCCAAACGATGTGCTTCCGTCAAGCTTGGTATTTCCCAGCGCTCGGTCATGCGCCGAATCACTGCTTCGGGAACGCGCGCCGCTCGCGCCTTGTTTTGGGCAAGCAGCATAGGCATCGGCGCTTCCACGTACACGATATGCACGCGCGCGCCGTAATCACCAGCGAGTGAAATCAAAGGCCCTCGCCGCTGACGATTCAGGTTCGTCGCATTATAAACGAATCGATCCCCGCGCCGCAAATGCTCGCGCACTTTCTCTTTGCCCGCTTGCACGATGGCCCCTTGATTGTCCTCAGGATCGACGTCCATCGTCACGCGAAGGTCATCCAGTGAAACAACAGGCAGGTCCCCGAAACGATCCCGCACGCAGGTATCTTTTCCTGAGCCCGGCAAACCACACATCATGATCATCTCGCCACGAGTATCGTCGTGCACAGGCACGTCCAGCGGGCGGTTTTCCGAGCGAAAATAGACGACTCGTGAATGATCCGACGGAAATGCCCTTGGTTTGTCAAGGCACCCCTCCTCCGCACAGAAGGCCCGAAAGAGCTCGATGTTGTCGACGATACGCTGCATGTCTTGACAAACGCGCCCGCGAATGTCTGCTTCCGCGACGAGCGCCAATAGATCGGCACGACAAACGAGCGAAATCTCCGCCGCCAATCGCTGCGCATCGTCTCGTTCAATCAAGTAAAACGGAATCTGGTGGTAGCGAATCAAGCCACAAACCATTTCACGTAGATCAAATGGGGCTCCGAGTTCCCACAAGAGCCGTCGAGCGAGCATTTCTCCCGCCCGTGAATGCCCTTTGGCCGTTATTCGACCATCGGATTCCTCTTTGGTCGTAAAGGGCTTGGCGACGTCGTGCATCAACGAACCGAGCCATACCGCAGCTTTGTCCGCGTCGTTTAATGCTTGCCACGCCGGCAGCGAAACGAGCGTTTCGAGCACCATACGCGTGTGTATCCAGACGTTGCCTTCCGCGTGATGAATCGGGTCCTGCGGACACGGCTCGAGAGCCCGCACCCAATCGAAAACTTGCAGTTCATTCCAGGGGACGGAAAACGCCGGCCCCGCAGGAGGATTAACGAGTAAATTCAGGGACATGGGAAACTCGCGAAAGATCGAGGGCCTAGAGTATGGCACGAAGGACCGGGGTCGTGCTAGGATGATATTCACTGTGTCCGCCAAATATCCGCGAACCTTTCATTTTCCGTGGTCCCCAGGCGGGACTTCCGACGACAAGCGCCTTTCCGACGTTTCACGTCTCGTCGGCGTTGAAATCGTCTTGACCGAGAAATGCGACGGTTCGAATCTGACTTATACCCGCAAAAACGTGTTCTCCCGGTCGCATTCAGGACCGCCGTCGCATGCCAGCTTCGATTTGGCAAAAGCAACGCATGGCCGCATTGCGCATCTCCTTTCCGAGGGCATTTCAGTATTTTGTGAATACTGCTATGCGGTACATTCGATATCGTATACGGCATTACCGCAGTATTCACTCGTGTTCGGTGTACGTGACGATGTGAATGGATTGTTTTGGGATTGGGACATGGTCGTGACCCAAGCGGCAGATTTGGGATTGCCGACGGTGCCCGTTTTGTTTCGAGGCGTTGTTACCTCTGCGGAGGAATTGCAAACGCTCACGGAGCGACTATCGCGCGAACCGTCGACGTTTGGCGGGCCGCGTGAAGGCGTCGTCGCGCGCGTGACGGCGCAATTTCCCGAGGCCGAATTCGGAAAAAACGTCGCGAAATGGGTCCGTAAAGATCACGTCCAAACGGACGAACATTGGCTGCACCAAGCCATCGTGGCGCAACGTTTGGCATGACGAATTGCGGGAACCGCCGCCATTCTTTAGCGTTTTCCCCCGAGCTTCGTCAATTCTGCACACAAGTCTTGGCGCACTTTTGCAAAACGCTCCGCATACCAAGTAAAATCGTCGAGCGGCCCCTGGACGATGTCTCGATACCAGGCATTGGCGCTCGTAAAATCCGTCAGCTTCCCCGTTTTTGCGACTTGAAGCGCAAATGCCGGAACGCGGAGTGAATGAAATATTTTTTTACGGGATGGTTCGGGTTCGTCGAGGAACTTCTTTTGTCCCTTTTGCCAATCGGCTTGGGAACGTTCGGTTGCTGAAACCGCCAGCTTCTTGCGATCGAGCACGTACTTGAATGCCGGCCGTGGCGCAATGATCACGTGCTCGGGAGGTGCGAAATGGCATTCCAGGGCAAACACACTTTGATCATCCAGTGCCGTTTGGAAGGTCGTAACTCCGTGCACGACGATATTGATCCCCTCGGCAAACGCCAAGTCTTGCTTTTGACCTGGTTTGGAAAGAATGACGACGAAATCTTCGTCCGAGTTTGGCCCGGCAGTACCATACACGCGTGATCCCACGCGACACGCTGCGCGCACGTCCGTCACCGCAACGCGCAGAATGGGCAGCAGCCTATCGAGTAGCGGACTGGGCATTCAGGACCTCACCATTTGCGCTGTACGTAGCCAGCGTTCGTCATTCGGTCCCGTGGCATTTCGAGGCACGCTGGCGCGGCGCAACACAGCCAAAACCTCACGCGGATCCGAGCCACACAATCCCGAAGCCCACGCCGGGTTTGCCTCGACGATCCCCCAGCCGCGATCGACCATGTACCCAACGTCGACCACCACAGCGGGCGGCAAATCGACGCTCGCATCATCGAGCAATCTGCGCATACAAGCCCAAGCATCGTCGATTTCGCGCTCGTTGGAGCTCCAATCACCTTCGTCGTCCCGCGCGATGCTCCCATTGCGAATATACGGGGAAAACGTCGCAATTCGACGCTCCACGACAAAAAAGCGAAATTCGACTTCGAATTGCACCGGTTCACTCACGAGCACCAACAAATCGCGAGCGAGTAACGAGTCCGGATGGATGGCTGCACCATTGTCGTATACGCGCGCTGGAAAACACTTTTCATCGGTTGGTTTGATGAATGCACGGTGCGAAAGGGTCAAAGCTTCGCCGAGCGTCATGAGGCGAATATCGCGCAATCGATACGGCTCGGGCAATCGAGGGAGCCAATCGGCGGAGGGTTCGAGCAGGGCAATGCCGAGGTCGTCCATCAACGCGTCGGCCAATAACGTTTCGCCATAATAGACTGGATCGCGCGCATCGAGTCCGTCGGGGCACCGAAATGAATGCAGACGTTCAACATCCCAGCCTGCGGCGATAGCCGCCGAAAACAGAGCATTGGAGTCGGCACTGTAGCGGTGGGAAAGAACGAGCGTCGGCACGCAACGCAGACTACTCGAACTCGCACCCGGGGCAAGAGAAATCGAGCGCCCATTTGATGCTGCGCAGGATCAAGTTTGGCAGATTTTTACGCTTGAATGGGTTTCCTAGAATTGCTCCACCCGAATTCGCGCATATGAGTCCTCGCCGCTGCGGCAAAGCTTGGCCAAATATCCAATGCGGGGCACTTCGGTATGAATCCAGTATTGCGCAGCGAGCAGAATGCCCTCATAAAAATCGGCATCTTCACGGCGAGTTTCGCGATTTCGCTGCGCCTTGACGGACATGTCCAGCCAAATCCAGCCCATCACGAGGGTCGAGGCCAAATCCAAATAATGGGCGCTGTGCCGCAGCATGCCCATTACATTGCCCTCCAGCCCGAGCATCGCCAAGTGTTGCGTCGTTTCCCGCGTCGTCACGACTGCCTCTTCCAAGCATTGGGCCCATTCAGCTTCGATGCCCACTTCGCGTGCTTCGTTGCACGTTTTCGTAATTTCCTCGAGCAACGTGGCGAATGTGGCGCCGCCTGCCGAAGGTACTTTGCGCCCCAGCAAATCCAAAGAATGAATCCCCGTCGTGCCTTCATGAATGCTATTCAGTTTTTGGTCTCGCAACCAGGATTCCGGCAAGTATTCACTCGAATACCCATAGCCGCCCAAGATTTGCACGGCCAACGCATTGGATTCAAAGCCCTTTTCCGCGGGAAAACTCTTGGCCATCGGGGTGAGCAAATCCAAAAGAAAAAACGCTCGCTGACGCTCGGCCTCGGTCTCGGCATGTTCACTCAAATCCGTGAGCCGTGCAGTTTGGGCCAGCAAAGCCAAGCTGCCCCACGCAATTGATTTTTGCCGCAAAAGCATCCGCCGTACGTCGACGTGTTCGATAATCGGGATCTGTGGCGAATTGGGATCGCGATTTTCATAACTGCGGCCTTGTGGCCTTGTTTTTGCGTATTCGAGCGACTCGTGAAACGCGACCGACGCCGTTGCTGCGCCGTTCATTCCGACCATGAGCCGCGCTTCGTTCATCATTTGAAACATGTACGAAATGCCCCGATGCGGCTGGCCAACCAGCCAGCCATGACAATCCCCCGAGCTGCCATACGCTAGCGCCAAACTCGGTAGTCCCCGCCAACCAATCTTGTGAATCACGCCCGCAACTTCGATATCATTGGGCACGAGCGTATCGCCTTCGAAACGTTTTTTCGGAATCGCAAAAAGGCTCACGCCTTTGATGCCCGGAGGAGCCCCTTCAATGCGAGCCAGCGTCAGATGCACGATATTTTCAGTCAAATCGTGATCACCGCCAGAAATGAAGATTTTCGACCCCTTGATCAAATAATGTCCCGCATCCGTCTTTACCGCCGTCGTTTTCACGTCCGTCAAGCTGCTCCCCGCCTGAGGCTCCGTGAGCGCCATCGTGCCGGTCCATTCGCCGCTGTACATTCGCGACATGAAACGTTCTTTGAGTTCGTCCGACCCGAACGATTCGATGAGACGTGCAGCTCCGGTCGTGAGCCCCAAGTATCCATATGCCGACAAATTGGCGGCCATCAAGTAACAAGAAGCCAACACGGCCACCGAAATGGGCAAACGTTGTCCACCTACTTCCGGAGGTCGCGTGGCTGAAAGCACACCGAGTTCCACTAGCCGCGGATACAAATCGTGCATGAGTGCATGCACATATACGTGGCCATTTTCAAGACGCGGTGGAGCTTCGTCCATTGGCTTGTAGGCAGGAAAGAGGTGCTGACGCGCAAGACGTCGCGCGGACGCAAGGTAAATCTCGACGGTTTCCCGATTGTGCTCGGAAAATGCCGGCAAAGCATGCAAAGCTTCGACGTTTAGAACCTCGAAGAGCAAAAAATCGATGAATCGGTCGTTGACCAGCGGGTTTGTCGATAACATGACGCGGGGTAGAGAATGCCAACTCGGAGCGAATGTCAAGATTCAAGTTGGCGAATAACTCTTACTCCCCTTTGGTCAGATCACTATTGACGAGCACGTTCCGTCCAGACGCCTCGAAGAGCATCGACAATCGCAGCGCTTTTTGCTGCAGCGTTGCCCCGAGCCTTTTTTTCTCCAATGGATCAATGGAGTGTTCTCGGGCTTCACGCAATTCAGCAATCTCCCGGAGAAGCTGCACCTCTTCGGGAGCACCGCCTACTGTGCGATGGATCAATGCAGCGATGCGGTCGTCATGCGGTAATCCCTCGAGCGGATCCTTTGGCAACGGTTTGCCTTTGCCTGCGAGGTTGTCGAAGGAACCTTTCACGGCCGCTTCCTGAATTCTTGCTTCGACGAGCATGTGGAAGTCTTTGGCGCGCATGGATTCTCCTCACCAATTATTTGTGGGCCGCCGTGGAAAAAGGTCAAGAGCAAGCGACACTGCGCGATACGAAAATTATGTTTGTCAAATGTGTCGCGGTCGATTAGTGAATCCGTGACCATGATCCTGACGACGCCTCGGCTCACCCTTCGCCCTTGGGATACTCGTGACATCGATGTTCTCCCAGGAATTGCCAATGATCGAAGCATTTGGCTCAACGTACGCGACGGGTTTCCCCATCCATATGATCGCGCCAGCGCCGAAGCATGGGTCGCACTTTGCGCAAAGGGCACGATGCCCCATAGCTTTGCCATTGATGCGAATGGTTCAGCCATTGGCGGCATTGGACTGCACCCTCTCGACGACGTGCACCGAAAAACCGCCGAGCTTGGATATTGGCTTGGAATCGCTCATTGGGGACGCGGATTTGCCACCGAAGCTGTTCGAGCCATTGTCGAATATGGTTTTTCCCAGCTGCCGCTGGAGCGCATTCAAGCCGGCGTCTACGATTGGAACGAAGCGTCTTCGCGCGTGCTGCTCAAAGCGAATTTCCAATTCGAAGGACGTATGCGTCGCCATGCATTCAAAGACACAAAACTAGTCGACATGTTGCTCTACGCCCGGATCCGCAGTTGACATTCTCTTGACGCAATGCGTGTTCGAACAAAGCGGTAAGTCGATTTTCCACGCTTGGTAACTTCATTGCCCGCCCATTTCTTGCTATGCGAATCCGTTCAAGCCGCGTAACGTTGGCGAATTAAGCTCGTCGATGCTTGGCGGTCCTTTCAAGATTCAAAACAAATCCGCCCGCGAATTCAACGGCTCGAAAGGTAGGTTCGCATGAGGTTCCACCGGACGAACACAGTGTGCGCAGTCGCTGTGCTGGTGACGGCGTCTGCTTTGCAAGGTTGCGGAGATGAAATCACTCCGCCTCCCGCTGATCCCGGTTTGGGCTCGTCGAGCAGCGGTGGGGCAGCTGGAGAAGGCGGAATGGGCGGTGCCGGCGGTGGTGCATCGAGCGGCAGCAGCATTGCCAGTAGCAGTAGCAGCAGTGGCGGCGGTCAAGGGGGAATGGGTGGCCAAGGAGGCGGGGGAATTACGGATCTTTGCGGTGATGGGATTGTTGGAGTGAGCGAAGGATGCGACGACGACAATATGCAGTCCGGAGACGGTTGCTCCATGGGTTGCATGGTCGAGAGCGGTTATGTGTGTATGGGTGCGCCGAGCGTCTGCGCCGATATCAATGAATGCGCCATGAACAATGGCGGCTGCGGCGCGAATCAAATGTGTGTCAATACGCCCGGCTCGTTTGATTGCGTCAATGGCTGCAGCGCCGATCCTCCCGGTTTTGGCAATGCCGTTTTCACGATTGGCCCAAGCGCAGCCGTCGCTGCCCTTTGCAATGCCCAAACCCTCGTTGGCAACCAAAGCACCAACAAACTCGAAGTCCGCACTTCGACCGGAACGATTGGCTCGAGTTATTCTCTTCCGGACAAACCGTCCGACATTGTTTACGATGTCGCGACCAATACGGCGTATGTGACCCTGTTTAATACGATGGCCGCCACGACGGATCTCGTCCGCGTGAACCTGACCACCGGGGTCGTTACGTCCATTCCCATTGGCGGGGTCGGATTGCGCATTGCGCTTGGAAATAATGGGCGCGTTTTCGTCACCATGAGCGACGCGTTGTCTTTCCCCAATCGCCCCATTGCCTTGGTCGATGGCCCGAACGCAACACTCCTTCACACGTTCCTGGTTCCGTATGCCGGCAACTTGATCGCCTTCGATCGCGGCTCAAATCTTCTCTACCTCGCCGACGAAGGCGCCAGTCCGAGCAAGCTCGAACGTTATGGGTTTGACCCCGTCGGACAAACGCTGACGCTTTTGCAAAGCCGAGCGGATACGGGCAATAACGGCGTCGATCTAGCCATTTCCCCCGATGGATTGCACGTTGCTTTTTCGTGCTCTCAAGGTAATCAATCCAATCCGCTCGATTACAAACTCCACGACATCAATTCGATGGATTTGAATGCGGTTTACGGCATTTGGAATACCGGACTTTTTCCCGCCGCGGCGGTATTTGCGCCCAATAACTTGCGTCTCATGGCTACCAATGGCACCACCATGCGCCGATTTACCATGGATACGCATACCGCATTGTCCGAAAACGTCCTTCAACCCTGCACGAACGGCGCGGTACGTCGGATCGCAGTTTCTCCTGGCGGAACCTTTACGTACGTCTTGACGGCATGCGGTGCACCACCCTCTTCCGGGCTTTTGGCACGTATTTATTATCCATGATCGAGTGCAGAATAAGGCGATGCGCCCTCAAGGGGCCGGTGCCGGGGGAGCAGCTTTTTTCGGTCCGGTAGGCATCGCAATCGGTGCAGGAACGGGACTCGGCGGCGGCGTTTCCGTAGAAGTCGGAGCAGCAGGCGTCGAAGGCGTTGCAGTCGAGTTTGTCTGCGGAACTGCACCACCACCCATCACGTCAGCATCGACGTTCAGCAGCATTTGCGCCCCTTGACCTCCACCGAGCACCACGACTTTCGAATTCGGCGATTTCGCCAAATCGGCCGTTGCTTCAATGCTGCGCCAGCGCAAAAGCTCTGGGGTGATTTTGTTCGCAATCAAATTGTAATCGCGAATACCCGCAGCTTCGGTCCGCTTCCGCTCGGCTTCCTTGTCTTCCCGCTCCAGTTTGTAACGATACTCGAGCATCAATTGCTCTTGATGGTATTTGTCGGCAATCGCTTGCTGCACGATTTCCGGCAATTTGATGTCCATCAGCTTGAGCTCTTGAATGACCACATAAGGCACCGATGAAGGTTTGCCGTCCGTTTCATCCAATCGCCCCAGCACGGGAATTTGCCCGAGCTCTTGCAGGAAATCTCGCGCGCTCGAATAAATCTCGTGCGCTGGTCGCGCGCCGAATGTCCGCCGAACGTGCGCATGCACCTCGGGCTCGACGAGACGATCGAAATATTGCTCCCCGATATCTTGATGCAAAAAGCCGAGCATCTCTTTATTCGGCCGAAAACGCACGGCGACTTCTACATCGAGGTTCAGGCCCTCTTCACTGAGCACGTCGAACTTGAGCGTCCTCGTTTGGAGGCGCGTTTCGTAGATCGTAATCTTGTCCCAAGGCGGGATGATATTCAAACCTTCAGTCCACACGCGGTTTGTTACGGTACCACCCGCGAAAAACCGGTACATGACGCCGAAACTACCCGCAGGAACCGAAATGAATATGCGTTGCCACAAGAAACCGAGCAGCAAGAGCAGTACGATGACCGTGGTATAGGCATAGAACTGAACAGCTTGCACTCGCCGCATGAAGCGAATGCGGATCGATTCCTCGATATCGGAATCTTTGTTGTTTCCGTCTTCGGGTTCTGGGTTTGTCTGGAGCGGTTGCTCAGCCATCGGTGCTTATGCCTATACCTGGGTTTCTTGGAGCCATCCCGACTCTCGGGTCACGCCTTGGAATCAACCCCTGTGTCGGGGTTCGTCGTTTGGGGTCGGTTTTTCCTGCGCGTTTTTTTGGGTGCAATGGGTTTTGGCCCAGAAGCGACCGTAACGATAAAACCGCCCACGGGTGTAAGAATGATTGACAAGACAAACGCCCACCCAAAGCCTATGCGACGTGTCCTTCCCAAAAGTCCAATCATGAAGACGATGAACACGGGAAGGACGTACCTGAAAACCGGCGCGAGTTCCATGGTGGGCCCGTCAATTCAGCTCGTCTTGTTGCCTTTTGCCTGCTCGTTTTTTTGCACTTCGGCGACGGTTTGCCTTGCTTTCTCGAATTCTTGTTTGAAGTAGCTGCGCATCTTGTGGGGATCGAAATCCAACAATGTGCCTCCAGCCTCGAAATGCATGACGAAAATAGTTCCTGTGGCATGAGTCGCCGCGCCTCCAATGAGCGGGACACTCACGATTCCCAATGCCGTTCCAATTCCAGGAACCATTTTCATGAGACTCGAACCAACCGCCGAACCCAAAGCGACTCCACCGATGCTCGAGAGGAGCGAACCAATGAGTTTCTTCGCCACGCTCTCGGTAAAGTCCACTTTGTAAAGCACGGACAACTCCGAAAGCATCTTTAGCTGTACCGTCGCAATCGCAATC
>DAOMZH010000070.1:0-21462 GCA_035437985.1 Polyangium sp. (in: bacteria)
CGAGCGGCATGATTTGCTTGGTGCGGACGTCGTTGATCAGGACGAACCACGTACCGGGACGTACTCGACCGGGATCGAGTTCTTCAGGATGAACGACCGCGCCAAACACGGAGCGCGGAATCGCGTCGAGCACCGCGGCACGTTGACCGTTGGCCGGATTGGAGAGGTGCACGAGCTCGAAGTGATGATCGGCCGCGAGCATGAACTTCACGCGTGACGCGAGCAGGTGATCCGTACGGACCATGTACGGGCGCAAGAGCTGATGGTTCGTGTAGATCTCGCCACGCACGGGCTGATAGACGAGCCAATTCGCAATGACTTGGGCGCTGGTGTCGCCGAAATCAAGCGACCGCGACATCTCGTCTCGATCGTCATGAAGTATGAGAATGAAGCAAGCGACAAACAGAACGACGGCCGCGGTCTTGAGAAGTCGCGCCCGCATCGCCGCAACGAACGCGCCAAGCATTGCGGAGATGAGAAGCGGCAACACGAAGACGGCCCGGACGAACCATCCACCAACGAGCCATGTCGCCGCGACGATCGTGTCCCGCAGACGCGGAACAAAACTGTATTGCTGCTGTTCGACGACGCGCCCAAAAAGCAGAGCCACGGGGACGAGCGGCACGAGGGCATAACGCGAGGAAAAACCGAGCGTAAACGCCGGACCAATGTCTCGGGGGCTGAGGTGCGTCACTACGAACAAAACGAAGAAACCCGCAGTGAACACGGCGAGCAAACGTTCGACGGGACGTAGTCGCTCGCGGCGGAGGAGCGTCAAGACAAACACCGCTGGAGAGACCATCAAGAGCGCCATCAAGGCCGTTCGCACGTCGTGATGGGCAAACTCGGCGATCCACGCTTCGTTACCGGAATCGAGGTTGCTGACGTTGGGCAAAAAGTGGAGAAACCACAGCAAATCGTGGTGATAAATGGCGCCGCATCCCAGGTACGCGATGGGCCAGGTGACGAGACCGGCGAGGAACTTCGGACTGCGCGAGCGATACAAAACCCAGGGCGCAAGAACCGCTGAGAACAGGGCCTGTTCGTAACGGATCCACGGCAAAACGCCCAAGACAAACCCGGCCGCGAAAAGGTTTTTCCGGGTTTCTAGCAAGTACAAAAACAGGGCCGTTGCCGCGACACCGTCGGAATTCGAAACCCCGGTCGTGGTGCTCCAGAGAAAAAGCGGCGAGATGAATAAGACAAACGTGGGCAACCAAGGTCGTTTGTGGTGCAACGATCGTGCGACAGCGTGCGTCCAATACAGCGTCGCAGCAGCTACGAGGACGTGCAGCATCAGATAGTACGTCAATCCAAACCACGCGACAGGCGCATAAAACAAGGCCAATGCGGGTTTGACCTTTTGAAAAAACAAACACGGCAAAAAAGCTTCGCTGAGCGATCGCGCGAAGCCGTACATGAGCAGCCCTTCGTCATGCACGAAATGCGGACTGCTCACCGCGATGAGGCCGAAGCATGCGTAGAGGACGGCGTATGCGACGCCCAGGCGAGACTCACGAGTTCCTGAACGCATCGCGACAGTCGAGGATACACACGTTACGTAAAGCGTTCTATCATCGCTATCGAGCACATCATGCGCGTTACGTTCGTCACGACGGGACTCGAGCATTTGGGTATCGAAGCGCTTTCGGCCTATTTGCGAGCACATGGCCACGAGACGACGCTCGTGTATGAAGCGCGGCCATTTTCATCCGGAAGCGGCACGGACATTCCGTTGCTCGCGCAGCTGCTGGAACCATCCCCCGAAGAAACGGCGGCGCGGGTTGTCCAAACGAAACCCGACGTCGTGGCATTCACCTCGTACAGCGTGACGCACCGGTGGTCGGTCAATGTGGCGCGGGCAATCAAAGCGGCGATGAAGGTGCCGATTGTTTTCGGCGGGCCGCACGTGGGTTCGACGCCGGAACGATCGATTCTCGAGCCTTCCATAGATGCGGTCGTCGAAGGCGAAGGCGAAGGCGCGCTGCTCGATTTGGTCAATTGCGCCGAGACAAACAAGTTTGGCCGGAAAGACATTCCGAACGTCACGGTAAAAGGTCTGCTCACGCCCAAACGCAATCTTCCGCGACCGCTCTTTCAAGACCTCGATGAATTGCCTTTTGCGGACAAATCGGTTTTTTATGACGCCGTGCCGGGTTACGAGCGCGAGTATTACATCATTTCGCGCCGTGGTTGCCCATTTCGCTGCAGCTTTTGCGAATACTCGACCTTCCCGCAGCAATATCCCGGGGAAAAACCCGTACGCCGCCGGTCGGTAGAACACGTGGTGCGCGAGCTTCGTCCATTCAAAGAACGTGGGCGAATGAAGAAAATTTTCTTTTGGGATCCCATTTTTACGCTCGACAATCGGTGGATGGCGGAATTTGCCGAGATGTTTCGCTCGGAAATCGGCATTCCTTTCGAGTGTTACACGCATCCGAATGCGATGAATCGCGAGATGGCTAAGCTTTTGTCCGAAGCTGGATGCGAAATGATTCGCGTCGGCGTGCAGACGGTCAATGCGGATACATTGGCCGCGGTCGATCGCAAAGGCGACGAGGATCGGATCCGCAAGACGATCGGGTACATGAGCGACTACGGAATTCCGTATTCGGTTGATCACATCATTGGTTTGCCCGGTGAAGGGGTGAACGACCAAATTGCGGCAATAAAGTTCTACAACGAGGTTCGTCCGACTCGAATCATTGCGCATTGGATGACGTATTTCCCAGGCACGACGGCGCTCGAGACCGCGCGTGAAAAAGGGTTGCTTTCGGAGGATGCGCTCTCGCGGATTTTCGATGGCGAAGTCGGTCCGGGATACATGTACGAAGGCAACGTCAATTATCCGCAGCACGAAGAATTGCGTCGATTGTCGAATCTTTTCGATCTTTTGCCTTTGCTTCCCCCAACAGCCGTGGATTGGCTCTTGGATGATGCGCGATATCGAACGTTGCCGACATCAAGCGTTTTGCGCAAAGTCGGCGTCGTGGGCTTGGCATTAAAAGGTGACCGCGCCACGCGGGAACGCATTCAACATCTGGCCAGCTCGGTTTTCGAAGCGATTGAAGACGGCATTCGCCAGAAAACCCGCACGGCGTTGACGAGCGTATGAGCCGCTCGACGGAGTGGGGTTGTTATGTCGCGTCGGCATTTCCTGGCGCAGGATTGGCGCTGGCGACGCAGGCTGGCCTTATTGACGAAAAAATAGCCCTCGTATTTTTCTCGTTGAGTTTCGTGGGGTTGAACCTCGCGCACATGGCCGCCACGTGGTCGCGCGTGTATCTCGACCCGGAAAACATGAAAAGCGCTTTGCTCGAGCGGGCGTGGGTGCCGGGGCTGCTCGTGGCGCTCGCAATTGGCGGCGAAGCTTTGGGGTATGGTGCAGCGCTGCTCGGGTTGCAGTATTATTTGAGCTTGCATCACGCGATGATGCAGAATTATGGTTTGGCGCGGGCGACGCAGCGAAAAACCGGCCGGGTTCTTTCGGCAAGCTCGTTACGCATTGATCAAGCGGCGGGATTTCTTTTGCCATTTGGGGCGCTGCTTTATCGCGCGCGCGCCGTTTGCCATATTTATTCGACGGCGCATTTGTGGATGCCTCCGGTGTGGCTGATTGCGGCTATGGCCATGACCGGCGCGGTTGCGCTCGTTGTGTATCTTGGGCGCGAAGTCTTGGCCCATCGACGGGGTGAAAAAGTCGATCCGCTGGGGCCGGCAATCGTCGTTTCGCAAGTCGGTTTGTGGACGATTTTGCCCCTCGTGATGGATCATCCGGCGATTCCACTATACGCGTTGGCGAGTGGTCATTACGTGCAATATTTGTACTTCGTTTGGAAAGTCGAACATGCGCGTCCGGGACTGCAGGTAGTTCCCCCGGAACTGCGTAAACGTATTGCTCCGCCGTCGAAATTTGCATATCTCGCGGCATTGACGAGTTTTGGTGGGGCGGGTGTCGTCGTTTTGACAATCGTGGCCTTGGGGGCTCGTGCGATTGCCGAAGCGAATGGAATGCGTCCGGCAACTTCGCTCCCGATTGCGCCGTGGGCCGCAGCGATGATTGGGGTCAATTTGGCACATTATTGGTTGGATCATCGGATTTGGCGCTTCAAGCCGAATAATTCGAGTTCACATGCGCCCATGGTGGCCGCACATTCCACCTGAAACGTTTCCGATTTTTAACCCGCACTCCACCCAATCGGCAATATCCACGAAAGCACCACGATTAGCGTGAGCAATATCCACATGCCATCGGGAATGTCCGCATGCAGGAGCTCGGGCTGTTTGGACACCAATGGATCCTCGATACCCTGCTTTTTGCAAAGTCGCGGCCAAGGCACCGAAAACAAAAGAAGAAGCGCCATGGGCTCGAAATATGGCATGAGGCATAGAAGAATGATGTTGCAATGCAGGGCCCAAATCATTCCCGTCCACAAAAGACGCCAGCGAGATCCGAGAATCAGGAAAAACCCGCCACCTTCGACGACAATGGTCATGAAGGCCGCGAATGACGCCGCTTGCGGATGCTCGACGACGTAATTGCGATATGCGACGAGCCACGACCAATTCGCCAGTGGTTCCTGCCCGAGAATCAACCAGCGAATTTGATGTGGATTGATCCAATCGAAACCGGCAGCGAATAATTTGCTCAATCCGGAACTCGTGTAGCCGGCCGCAATACACGCCATTGCGCCGGCTTCGGCGAGTCGTTCGCGAAAAACCCGTCCTTCTGGTTGCTCCGCGTCTTTTCCCGCAACGATCCGCGCCCAGATCAACCCGAGCAACCAACCGAAAACCATCACGCCCGGGAAAAACGAATTGCGCGATGGAGATCCAAAAAGCTCTCGCTGCCAATAACTCGTCACCGACATCCAAAAGAGTGACCAAAAAGCGGCGACGATACTTCTTCGGTCGAGAGCCAATGAAGCAAGCCCAACAGCGATGCAAACGAACAAAAACCAGGCCGATGCGGGATGATTCGGGAGCAAGTGCAAAGGGCCCGGAACGTGTGCGAAATGCGGGTCGCCGAGCATACTCACGATACTGCAAATTTCGCCCAGAAAAACGATTCCCGTGATGACCGCCAGACCGACGCGCAGGGGCGTACGCGAGTACCCGTCATAAGGCGACGCATACTCGAGGCTCATGGGGCTCCTTGCGATTTCTGGACCTGACAAACCGCCAGCAAACAATCGGAGACTTTTGGGGGTCCGGGGCGAACTTCGAGCAAAAACGTGCGCCAAACCAATTTGGCTTCGACGCCGCCGTTTAGCTCTTGCCGCAAGTGTTCGTCCAAGTGAATCTGCTGGTCACGAATGACGTATTGGATGAGGCCGATATCGGCATGTTCGCAACGACGGAGATCGTCGAGTTTCGGTTTGCTGGGATTACATTGAAAACCGTCGTAGTCGGTCACTTCGAACGTTTTCCCTGACGATGTTTCGACAACCAGAATACGCGAGGCAATCGTCGGCGATTGCGCCTGGTACATGTCGAACGCCGAAATGGGGAAAAAGTTGCGAATACCGCGGGCGGCAAGGACGTAGGCGACGAAAACTGCCCATACGACGACGAAAGGAAGTGCCCGACGACGAAGAAACGTCACGGCCTTGTCCAATCAACCGTTTGTCTTGACCCACTTCACGAGGTTTTTGGCCGCCATCCCAAACATATGGCCAAACACGGCCCGCGCCGCGGGATGAATCGGGACGGCAATGCGGGCTGGCGTGTAATAAACGTGCCACACGAAGCGCGTCGCCGCTCCACCATCAATGGGCTCGAAACGCATTTCTTCGACCATTTGCGTAATGATGGGCAGGGTTGCTGCGTCGACGGAAAACATGAGGTGTTTTCCGTTTTCCCAAATCAAAAAACGCTCCTTTACCGTGAGCATCTTCAATTCGATTTCTCGCGTCGCCCCCACGCCGTGCGGTTCGCTGCTCGTCCAACGACACGCTTTGAAGTCGGGCATCCATTCATCTTGATGGTCTGCCGTGGCGAAAATATCGAATACTCTTTGCGGCGGGGCCTCGATGGTCACCACATTGGCAATGCGATGCGGAGCCATGTCGGCGTACGAAGTATCAGACGGTTTTGTATCGAACCACATGACTCAATCCTCACTTACGGGCTTTTAGAAATGCATCGATCTTGGGCAGTTGCGTCCTCCGCGCCGTCGCGCAAACTCGCATGGCTTCGAGTGATTGCGCCAGGACGCGAGGGCCGCCAGGATACTTGGGCGAACGTTCCTTGAAATAGGCTTCGACTTCCGTGCGGCGGGATTCGTCGCATAGTGCCGCGCCAAACCAAGAAAATTCGGCCGGATAATCGCGCGGCAACCGCTCGGCGAGGGCCTCGTAGTTTTTTTTCAAAAACACATATGCCTGCTCTCGTGTCTCAGGGTATCCCGTTGCTGTCCATAGTGCGGGCATGGCTTCGCGAGCATTGAATGCAGGGTCGAGCGGCAATCCAAATGCCTTTTCGACAATCGCAGGATTGCGGAAAGCGCCTATTGCCTGAAGCAACCGAGTGCGGTCGATACGTTCCGTCGCCTTTTTCGCTTCACTCAGAAATGCCTCGAAAAGGCTCATATCGCCATGAGAAGCCGCGATCCACAGAACCGTTTGAATCATGTCCGGATCGATTGCTTTGCGATCGCTGAGCCAAGCCTTCGCCAACTTGGTCGCTTCGGCGAGCAGTTTTGCATCACCACCGTCGTCAGCCACGAGACGCAATATTTCAGCGCGCATTTGACGCGTGGGATCGTCGTCTTTGGGGCCGGGACGAAATCCGAGGGCCAACGCGCGTTTACCAAACAAATCGCGAATGAATTTTTGGAATTTCGGACGCTGTTCCTCGGAGAAATACGGTCCGCGGGTTATGGCTCCAAAGGGACTCATGGCGGCTTCGACGACCGCGGGATTCTTGTCGTCGGACAATTTTTCTGCCAGTTCGAGCACTTGCGCATAATCGGTTTTTCCACTTCTCGCAAGCGCCTGGGTGTTGGCCATGAGGGAGATTCGTTCGGCGGTCGACAATACGTCGGGTTTCTTGATGAGTTTTTGCAGCAAATCGTTCGAATAGCCAACTCGATAATACCCAGCGGCCCCGTCGTTCGCGACCACCCAATCCGGACACGACGATAACGGCAATTCACCACGCTCGGTTTCGAAGCTGATGCACTTTGTTTCGGTTTTTTTGCCCGAACCATAACGCACGCATACCGGGATTTTCCAAAGGGACGATTCCTTGCCCGCGTCTGCCCCCTCGGGAAGGTATCGCGATTGGGCCAAGCTGAGTTTGGGCGTTGCGCCGCACGTCAGCTCGACATTCACGATTGGCACACCAGGCTGATCGAGAAACGTCGAATAGGCGGCGGAAATATCTTTACCAGCTTCGGCAGAAATGGCCGCCAAAAAATCTTTGCCGGTGGCATTGCCAAATTCGTGTTCCTTTAGATACCTTTGCACGCCTTTGCGGAATTTTTCTTCGCCCACGTACATTTCGAACATGCGCGTGACCGCAGCCCCTTTACCATAGGTAATTCCGTCGAATGCATTGTGGATATCGTCGTTCGATTCGATCGGTTGACGAATACGTCGCGCCGTGACCAAACTGTCCGAGTTCATTGCCCAGCCAGCCGTTTCGGCACGTTCGGCCACGATGTTCCAGCTCGGTTCGAACTGTTCGATTATTTTGGGCGCCATCCAAGTGGCGAATGTTTCATTGAGCCATAAATCATCCCACCAAGCCATGGTCACCAAATCACCAAACCATTGATGGGCAAGCTCGTGAGCGCAGGTATTGGCAAAGCGAGCGCGATATCCGGCAGACTCTTCTTCGGGGCGGGAAAGCATGCGGGCTTGACCGAAGGTAATGAGTCCGGGATTCTCCATCGCGCCGCCTTGCATGGGCACGGAGATCAGATCGAGTTTTTCATAGGGATACGGCGTACCGAAATACTTCTCCAACAAATCGAGAATAGGTCCGGTCGTCGTTGCCGCGTAATGCGCCCAGGCTCGTTTGTTCTTCGGCGTGATGATCCGAATGGGGGTTTTTTTGGCCCCCGCCGTCCCGGCATCCACGATCTCGAACGGACCAACCGCAAATGCCACGAGGTAACTCGGAAGCGGTTTGGTTTCTGCAAATCGCGTCACCTTGAAACCATCCGCGGCGTCCTGCGCCGATTCTGGAGGCGTATTCGCCAACGCCACGTCTTGCTTGCGCGTGCGCAAGGTCAATTGCCACGGAATCTTGTAATTCGGTTCGTCAAAGGAAGGAAACGCTCTTCGCGCATCGAGGGGTTCAAAGTCGGAATAAATGTACCAATCATCGCCTTCTTGCTGGCGGGTGAGGCCTTCCGTTTCTTTCGTCAATATCGGCCCGCGATAATCCAATGAAATGGTGGCTTTTCCCAAAGCCAGAGGCGCATCGAACAAAAGCCCTACAAAATTCTCATTTCCCGTGACGAGTTTGGCCGGGATGTTTTTTTCCGCCACAATCAATTCGGCCTTCTCGATGGTGAGACCATCGCTGTTCAGCCAGATGACGGAGGTGGATTGGGCAATCGTTACATCGATGCGCGTTTTGCCGCCGAAGAATTCCTCGGTGGGAACGAGGGTCAATTCGACGGTTTGACGCAGTGGGCGCACGTCTTGGGGCAAACGAAGTTTCGGGGGACTCGGGGGCTGCATCGTGGTTTTGTGCACGATGGTGGAGGTGATTTTGGTCGATTCGGCTGGCACCGTCGTGACACATGACGCCAAGACCAACGAAGCAAGGGCGAGAACGATATTTCTCATCAGTATTCGACCGCTGTGCGGCAAGCGTGACGATGCGTCAAGTCCAAGCACGGATGCACCGCAAGGCGCCCCATGCGCGACACAATCCATGGTACGCAAAGACAAGCCTTTGCCGAGGTTTTTCCGAATGTATGATTGGAACGTCAACGCCGCGCGAAAAGTGAATGCCGGCGATGAAAGCGGGAACGAGTTGCGCGGAGTTGCGCGCGCATTCGGACATGGCCCGCGAAAAATTGCCGTCGTCGATGAAACGCTGCGTGATGGTTTGCAAAGTGCGGCCGGCTTTCAGCCCGATGCTGCACAAAAAATCGACCTCGTCTACGCCATGGATGCCATCGGCGTCGATGTCGTCAGTGTCGGACTGCCCGCTGCAGGAAAACAGAATGCCGAAGATTGTTATCTGATCTGTCGCGAAATCGTGCGCTCGAAACTGCGCCTCATCCCCACGGCCGCAGCACGTACCGTCGTCGCCGATGTTCAAGGAATCGCTCGCGCCGCAGAACGCGCGGGCATCCCAATCGAAGTTTATTCGTTCATCGGCAGTTCACCGATTCGACTGTTTGTCGAGGGATGGGATCTAAACTTTTTGATTGGAGCGATCACCTCCGCCGCACGAGAAGCCGTCAATGCCGGCTTATCGTTTTGCCTCGTCACCGAAGACACGACGCGCTCGAACCCCGATGTTTTGCGCACGCTCTACAAATGCGCAGTCGATGCCGGCACTTCCCGCATTTGTATTTGCGACACGACCGGCCACGTCACTCCTTACGGCATCGAAGCGCTCGTCGAGTTTGCCCGGAAAACCCTCGACGACATGGGCGCAACGCACGTGCAACTCGATTGGCATGGACATAACGATCGCGGCATTGGACTGCCCAATGCCCTTTGGGCCGCAACTGCCGGCGTTGATCGCGTTCACGGCACAGGACTCGGCGTTGGAGAACGCGTGGGTAACACCAATCTCGAATTGCTCGTCGACAACCTCGGTCGACTCGGCGCCCGCCCTCTGCCGCCCCAAGCACGCCTCATCGAGTATTGCGAACTCGCCTCCCGCGCCCTGCAATATCCCATTCCTAACGATCATCCGATCGCTGGATCAGAAACCCGAAGAGACCGATTCTCGCTCCGTTCCTATCGTTCGTCCTCAAACGAAAATACCCAAGACAAACCGCGCGAACAGCTCGTCCCGATGTCCCTGAAAGTCGGCGAGTCGCGCGTGGATTTGGCTGTTCCACCACGACGAACCTTACTCGAAGCTCTGCGTTACGACCTCGATTTGATCGGGACGAAACAAGGTTGCGACAAAGGTGATTGCGGAGCGTGCACGGTGATCGTGGATGGAGTCGCTGTACTTTCGTGTTTGACGTTGGCGCTCGATGCCGATGGCAAGCACGTGCGCACTGTCGAGACGCTGGAAGGCGCGCCGCACATCGATGCATTGCTCGATGGCTTTGATCGAGCCGGAGGTGGTCAATGCGGCTTCTGCACACCGGGCATGCTCATGACGACGACGGCGCTTCTCGACCGCAATCCCAATCCATCGCGTGACGAGATCAAAGTGGCGATCTCGGGCAACCTCTGTCGCTGCACGGGCTACGGTAAGATCGTCGACGCCGTAGAACTTGCCGCAAAAATTCGACGTGGTGAAGCAACCGCCGGGGACGGTTTGCCCGGTACGGAATGCGCTCCACCGCCGCTCGCTTCCAACACCGCGACGCGCGCGCAAAAGCAGGGATGAGGCCATGGCTGACCAAGACAAACCAAGTGCTTCGATCCGAGGTCTGATTGGAACACGCACGCGGTCGATGCTCGGCCCGCGCGTGACCGGACAAGTTCGCTACACGGACGACATTCACCTGCCCCGCATGTTGTGGGGTCGCATCGTGCGTTGCCCACATCCGCATGCGCGCATCAAACGCATCGATGCGTCGAAAGCTCTCGCGCGACGAGATGTCGTCGCAGTGATCACGGGCCAAGACATGCCCGAGCGTTTCGGCATCATTCCTTGGACCCCCGACGAATATCCGCTCGCGCTCGAGATCGCGCGATTCATCGGCGATGGAGTTGCTGCCGTCGCCGCAGAAGATGAACGTGCAGCTCACGAAGCCGCTGATTTGATCGACGTCGAGTACGAGCTTCTGCCAGCAGCCACGGACCTCGATACAGCGATCAACAAGCCCGAAATTGGGCTCGGAAAAGGCGGAAAAGACAACGTTTCGAAAGACGTGGACTTGGCGTTCGGCGATGTCGATGCCGCGTTTGTCCAGAGCGACTTCGTCACGGAAAACGACTTTTATTACGAAGGTTCAGCCCACGCACCCATCGAGACCCATTGTGCGATCGCGAATGTCGACAAGAACGGCTTGCTCACCGTCTGGTCGACGACGCAGGTGCCGCACTACTTGCACCGCGAACTCTCGCGCGTCCTGCGCATCTCGCCGACGCGCATCCGCGTGATTCAGCCTCCGGTGGGAGGCGCATTCGGCGGGAAAAGTGAGCCGTTTTCGCTTGAGTTTTGCGCGGCCAAACTCGCGATGATCACGGGACGACCCGTGAAGTTTCTCTACACGCGTGAGGAAGAATTTTATGCGCACCGTGGTCGACACCCGATGCGCATTCACATGAAACTCGGCGCCAATCGCGACGGAAAACTCACGGCGCTCGATGCCCGCACGTACATCGATGGTGGCGCGTATTCATCCTTCGGCCTCGTCACGGCCTACTACTCCGGACAACTCCTCACCCTGCCTGCATTCCCCGAAAACTACCGCTTTCACTCGACTCGTTTGTTCACAAACAAACCTCCGTGTGGGCCCAAACGAGGACACGGAAGTGTGCAGCCGCGGTTCGCCTATGAGGTTCTTCTCGACGAAGTAGCCTGCACGCTCGGGATCGATCCCATCGAGCTGCGGCGCAAAAACATCGTGTCTCCCGGCTCCAAAACGCTCAACGGCATGCGCGTCACGTCGAATGGAATTTTGGAGTGTCTCGAAGCCGTCGAGAAAGCGAGCGACTGGAAAAATCGTCGCGCCAAACTCGGAAGGGGGCGAGGGTTGGGCGTTGCGGTGAGCGCCTACATCAGCGGGACGAACTACGCGATTTATCCAAACGCCATGCCGCAAAGCGCGGTGCAGCTGAAGGTCGATCGGTCGGGCGTCGTGACGATCTTTTCAGGTCAAAGCGAAATTGGTCAAAGCTGCGACCTCATGCTCGCCGTGATCGTTGCGGACGAGCTGGGCCTCGACCTTGGCTCCGTGCGTGTGATCTCGGGTGATACGGATCTCGCGCCTGTGGATCTGGGGGCGTATTCGTCACGCGGCACGTTCATGAATGGCAACGCGTGTCTCATGGCCGCGCGCGAGGTGAAGGACAAACTCGTGCGTGCAGTGGCCGAAAAACTCGGTGTCGAGCCGCGAGACGTGCTCGTCACGCGTGGCGCGCTCGTGTTGATCAGCGATCCGTCCAAAGGTGTTCCAGTGACGGAAGCGATTCAGTTAGCCGAAGCAAAGTTCGGCACGATCGGCGCGGTTGGTCACTACAACACCCCCAAGCTCGGAGGCGACTATCGCGGCGGAACCATCGGTGCCTCGCCGGCTTATTCTTTCACGGCCCACGTCGTCGAGGTTCGGGTGGACGAACGTTCGGGCATCGTGACGGCGGAGAAGATTTGGGTGGCTCACGATTGCGGCAAAGCCTTGTGTCCGATGGTCGTGGAAGGACAACTCGAAGGTTCGGCGTACATGGGTGCAGCCGAAGCGCTGCTCGAAGCGCATGTCATCGGGAGCGATGGTTTGCACAAGGGGCCAAACCTTCTCGACTATCGCATTCCCACCAGTTTGGATGTACCGGAGTTTGTCCCGTTCATCGTCGAGTCGAACGATGCGGAGGGACCTCGAGGCGCCAAGGAAGCTGGAGAAGGTCCGCTGCATCCGTCGATTCCCGCGATTTCCAATGCCATTTTCGATGCAGTCGGGGTGCGTATGCGCCGGCTGCCTTTCTCGCCCGCGCGTGTTCTCGAAGCCTTGCGTCAACAGAAGGCCGATGAAGCGCGTGAGCGACCTGCTGCTGCGGAGTAAACCGTCGTGCTTCCGTTACCGATCTTCGATCACCATCGTCCGCGCACCTTGTCGGCAGCCATCGATTTGCTCGCGAAACTCGGGCCGAAAGCCGTCGTCGTTGCGGGAGGGACCGACGTTCTTCCGAACATGAAACAAGGGCTCGTCGAGCCCGAGCATGTCGTGTCGATCGCGGCGCTCGATGAACTTCGGGGCATCTCGTTCGAGTCGACGAACGAAGGCCAAGAGCGCCTTTTGGTTGGTGCGGGCATGCGTTTGTCCGAGCTTGCCGAGAGCATCGCGGTGCGGCGTTGGGCGCCAGCGCTTGCGGAAGCAGCGGGACAAGTGGGCGGCCCGCATCACCGATCGATGGGGACACTTGGAGGCAACATCTGCCTCGACACGCGTTGCCGCTACTACAACCAGACGTATTTTTGGCGGAAATCGCTCGGGTTTTGTTTGAAGAAAGACGGCACGGTTTGTCACGTCGTACGTGGAGGACAGAAGTGCGTCGCTGCGGCATCGAACGACACAGCCCCAGCACTACTCACGCTCGAAGCAGAGATTCATTTGGTTGGTCCAAGTGGAACACGCGTCGTGGCGGCGGGTGATTTTTATACGGCGGATGGGATTCGAAACACGGTTCTCGAGCCGGGAGAACTCGTCGTGCGGGTGGCGATTCCGCGACGAACGCAACGTCGGAGCGCTTTCGAAAAACTGCGGCGTCGTGGGGCGATCGACTTTCCGCTCTTGTCGGTGGCTGCGCGTGTGGATCTGTCGGCGACGGATCCGCATCGCGTCGAAGCAGCCGATGTCGTCGTGTCTGCGCTTGGTGCTCGTCCGCGTCGCGTGCGTGCGGCCACGCTGGTTCGTCCGGGTACATCGAGCGAAACGCTTGTTCGGGAGGTGTCCCGGGGTGCGTTTGCGGAATGCAAACCCTTGCCGAATGTCGACGAGGACACGGAATGGCGCCGGGAGATGGTGCCGGAATTGGTCGAGCGGGCATTACGTCGCGTCATGGACAGTTGAACAGCCCCCGTCAAACTCCTGCTCGAGCAAGGATCTTGTGGTGGGCGTTAAACCTTTTCTTGCCCTCCGGCCGTATAAAGACCAAGGTCGTTTCACGTGCGGTTTCTTTCGTTCATGGCCGTTGCGGTCGGGGTGCATCTGCTCATCCCTGTTGGTGCTCGTATTGCGCCGCGGTGGGACACACTGCTCATGGCGCGATCTACGGGCATTGCGCAGCGCATGCTGATCGAGATCGAGCCGCTCATCGAAATTCCGAATCTGCCGCGTCCCGAAGAGCCACGTCTGGATCGGCCGCGGGATCCGGTGACGAATGAACTCGTTCGACCTCGAACGAATGTCGATCCGAGCGCGGCAACGACGGCGATTCCGGAAACTACGGCGGTGCCTCCGGATCTCCTGCCGCCTGAACCGATGGGATCGACGGCGAAGCCGGATGAGTATGCGAATTTGCCTCCATCGGGGCCTGATCCTGGAGCGATTCCAGGTCTTGGTGGTCCGTTGTGGGCGACGCCCGGGATGATTCCCGAAGCGGAAAAACCCAAGCCTGCGCCGACGACGATCGCGGCACCACCACCGACGGATCCGAAACTCGCGGGACGGATCATTTCCGATGTCGTGCGGGAGAAGGATCGCGGTTTGGGGCTGGATTTGCCTGGCGCGGGAACGATTCTTTCAATCGTGAAGGAAGCAGTTCGAAGCTCGAACACGCCCGAGTTTGCGCGGGCAACACTCGAAGTGCGCATTGCTCCAGGTGGGCGGGTATCGAAGGTCCGAGTGCTCCGTTCTTCTGCGGGTAACGCGGGTGATTGGAACGCGGTTGCGAGCGACGTGACGGGGCGATTGTCCGGACGAAGTTTTCCGCTGCCTGAAGCGTATGCAGCTGGCGCGATCGTGACGGTCGAGGTGATGTCGCAGTTGCAGATGCCTGATGGAACCGTTGCGGGGAAGCCGAGCATTGCCGGTGGCGGGGCGAATAACGTGGGTGGGAGCGTGACGTTCGACACGGCGAACATCGGGGCACGTCCGAAACGGCATGTTGGTGGTTCCGTCAGCGCGCGTCCCGCTACGTAACCTGCATCGACGCCTAGTACATAAAGACAAACTCCAGCAGTATCCAATGGTGATGGTTCATTTCACGAAACCGTCAGGATCCAGCGGCAACGCGAGGTATTTTTGCTGGGCAAGTTTTTCTAGGGGTTCAAACGGTGACATTCGTCGCGGGTCGTGCGACCCTCCCGAGTCTCCCGCTCATGCCGAAGGAACGTGTATTTTCACTCGACGCAGTGCGAACCGACGGTTGGTTCGAGCGCATTGGCGACGGGATCGGAAGTTTTCAGGCGCTTTGTGACATCGTTGGCGAGACTTTCTTTGCCTTCTCGATGATCACGGGCGCGCGCATCACCGCGCTGACAGTCGATCGGCGCAACCCGGATAACACACTCGTCGATTTCGTCATCGCTGCCCCTGGTGACGATGATGAGGAGACCGAGGTTCAGCGACTCACGCTCGCAGACTTCCGTCATCGTCTTGTGGGTGCATTGCTCACGGACGACGCGACACCGGCTCCGCCGGATCGCGATACGGACATCGAAGCGTTGCAGCTCCACATCGGGGTTCGTTATCTGCTGCTCGCACCACTCTTTGGATACAGCTTGCGCAAGTTGTTCGTCGACGGTCGCACGTCACGACTCCTCGTGTTGCGAGATGGTCTAGAGCAAACGTTCGAGCTCGGAGAATTCCGGGCGCGAATTCGAGCTCATGTGCGCGAGGAGCTCGAACGAGCGAGTGCGGGTTCACGATCGGCGATTGATCTGACGCGGGTTGCGGAAGCAGAAGCGGCTTCGCAGCGTAATGACTGGACGCGCGTTGTTTCGCTTCTCGGTGCGTGGCCTGCACCTCTGGCGATCTTTTTGCGAACGCCGGAGGGTCAGATGCTCACACCGGATGCTCGAGGCCTCATTGCCAAAGGTTTGGGCTTGCTTGGCACCGCGTGTGTAAAGCTCGGCGAAGAGACGCAAGGCGAAGAAGTCATGCGTTTGGCTGTGCAATACGCGCAGGACGGAGCGGCTGCGGCCGACATCTTCCGTCGTCTTGGCGAAGCTCAACTCGAAGCAGGACGACCAGGCGAAGCGATTGGCGGTTTGCGTCGTGCATCGAGTTTGGGTGCACCGCCCAAGTTGATCTGGCCGCTCTTGGCAAAGGCGTACGTGCGACGGCAACGATTCGTTGCTGCGCTCGCGTGTGTGCGCGAAGCGCGAGCTGCGGGCGTGCCCGACATTGATTTGCTCGAAGAAATTCGAGAAATCGAAACGCGTTTGGGTACGGCGCTCACCGCGTTTCGAGGTCTTGTCTTGAGCGCGAAAGGCCCTAGCTAACCATTTGGGACGACAGGGCGCCCGGCGCCCCAAACCCCAAAGTCCGCCGATTGACACCGTAATCCGTCACGGCTACATAGCCGCGGCGATTCATCCGAGATCCATCGGACTTCGCAGCAGTTGAAGACGGCTTCGTTCGGTCTTGCCACAGCATGACCAATGGGCTGACGATCGTTTCGTTCGCGAACGATTTTTTTTGCAGAGCACACTGGAGCCAACGGATGGCCAGCTACGTCCCTCTCTTTCTGCTCTTCATCATCGCCGGAGTACTCGCCGGCGTGATGTTCACGGCCACGACGCTTTTGGGGCCGAAAAATCCCACTCCGGAAAAGATGATTCCGTACGAGTGCGGCAGTGAAACCACCGGCGGACGATTCGTGAAGCCGAGCGTGAAGTTTTACCTGACCGCGATCTTGTTCGTCGTGTTCGACATCGAAGCGGTGCTCATCTACCCGTGGGCTGTCGAGTTCGACTCTCTTGGTTGGGTGGGCCTAGCGTCGATGGGATCGTTCGTCGCGCTTTTGGTCGTTGCCCTCGTTTACGTCTGGAAGAAGGGAGCACTCGAATGGGAGACATGACAGCGCCTGGCACGTCGGTTCGAGTTATCGAGGGCTCGGAGACGGGGTTTGCCACGACAAAGCTCGACGCCCTGCTCAACTGGGCCAAGAAGTACTCGCTGTTCCAATACCCGTTCGTCACGGCGTGTTGCGGAATGGAGTTCATGGCGATGGCGAGTCCCCGATTCGACATGGCTCGTTTCGGCGCTGAAGCGCCTCGGTTTTCCCCGCGCCAAGCAGATTTGCTTTGGGTTGTCGGGACAATCTCCCAACGGCAAGCGCCAGCGTTGCGCCGCATTTACGAACAGATGGCAGACCCCAAGTGGGTGCTCGCGTTCGGTACATGCGCTTCCTGCGGCGGCTTTTACGACAACTACACGACGGTCGCGGGCATCGACAAAATCATCCCGGTCGACGTTTACGTTCCTGGTTGTCCTCCACGTCCCGAAGCCGTTCTCGATGGCTTGATGCTGCTGCAAGACAAGATCGCTCGCGGCGATCGTGAACCGGGGATCGTCAAGCCGCGCCGAGATGCCGCAGTGCTCGGCGGCAACCTCGTGAAGCTCGGCAAGAAGGACAAGGCAGACCCATGAGCAAACGAGTGCTCGAGATGCTGCGCGAAAAGTTTGGGCAAGACGTGCTCGAAACGCATTCGCAATTCGGTGACGACACAGCGATCGTCAACCCTGCGCGATGGCTCGAAGTCGCCAAGTTTCTCCGCGACGATCCACGTTGCGCGATGAACATGTTCGTCGACATCACCGCCGTCGATTACTTGGGGCGACAAACCCCACGCTTCGAGGTCGTGATGCATCTGCGCTCGCTCGAGCGTGGACATCGCATCCGGGTGAAAGCGCGCGTTGGTGACGAAGAGGGACAGAACGCGGACATCGATTCGGTCGTCTCGGTTTGGACGGGCGCGAATTGGTTCGAGCGTGAAACATTCGACATGTTCGGCGTGAACTTCCGCGGACATCCTGATTTGCGGCGCATCCTGATGTACCCCGAGTTCGTCGGGTACCCGCTGCGCAAAGACTACCCGGCGGAGAAGTCGCAGCCGCTCATCGAGTTCCGCAAAGTGCAGGAAAAACTTCCTCCGTTTGGCCCAGACGAAGGCATGTCGTTCGGCCGCCAGACCCACGACTATCGTCGGGACGAACCCGGCGGCGAGGCGAACTGAATCATGGAACCGCTAGATCGAGATCTCGAAGAGGGGCTACTCGAGCTGCCCAGCGAGCCAATGATGCTCAACATGGGTCCGTCGCATCCCGCGATGCACGGCACCATTCGCATCGTTCTCGAATTGTCCGGCGAGCAGATTCAAAAGGCCGACGTGCAGATTGGTTATTTGCATCGTGGCTTTGAGAAGATGTGTGAACGAGGCACGTGGTCGCAGGTTTTTCCCTATGTCGACCGCTGCAACTACGTCTCGCCGATGCTCAACAACGTCGGTTACGCGCTCGCGGTCGAGAAGATGCTCGGCGTGACCGTTCCCGAGCGCTGTCAGTATTACCGGGTTGTTCTCGGCGAACTCGCGCGCATCTGCGACCACATGATCTGTTCTGGCGCTATGTGCATGGAGCTCGGCGCATTCACGCCGTTCCTCTATTACGCCCGCGCTCGCGAAAACATTTGGGACATCTTCGAGGAAGAAACGGGCGCTCGCGTGACGCACAGCTTCGGACGGGTGGGTGGCATGGCCAATGCGCCGTCGAAGTACTTCAAAGAGATGGTGACGGCCGCTGTGCCGCGTGTGCTCGCGCTGGTCACCGAAGGCGAGAAGATGCTCCTCAAGAACCGCATCTTCCTCGACCGTCTCGAAGGCGTTGGCGTGATGCCGAAGGCCGATGCGTTGGCGCTTGGTTGGACGGGCATCGTGCTTCGAGCGTGCGGGGTTCCGTACGACGTACGCAAAGCGCATCCGTATTTGGTTTACGATCGTATGGATTTCGATGTGCCAGTCGGGACTGCGGGCGACAGTTACGATCGCTTCATGTGCCGACAGGAAGAGATTCGTCAGTCGGCGCGCATCATCGAGCAAGCCTTGGCGCAGATGCCCGACGACGGACCGATCAACATCGACGATCCGCGCATCGTGATGCCCCCGAAGGACGAGGTTTACTCGACGATCGAAGGCACGATTCAGCACTTCAAGATCGTCATGGAAGGCATCAAGGTGCCGGCAGGCGAGTGTTACTCGTACACCGAAGCGGGTAACGGCGAGCTTGGGTATTACCTGGTCTCCGATGGCAGCGGCACGCCGTTCCGCGTGCGTATCCGGCCTCCCTGCTTCGCCAGCACGCAAGGCCTCGAGCAACTCATCAAGGGCGCGATGATTCCCGACGTAGTGCCGACATTTGGTTCGCTCAACATGATCGGCGGGGAGTGCGATCACTGAGATGGCAACGATCAAGATCGACGGGCGCGAGATTCCCTTTGAACAAGGGGACACCATCATCCGCGCGGCTCACCGCGCCGGGATCGACATCCCGCATTACTGCTGGCATCCGGGGCTCTCCGTAGCCGCCAACTGCCGCATGTGTTTGGTCGAGGTGCTTCCTCCGCCGGGACGACCGGCGATGCAGCTCGACATCCTTCGTTGGGACGCAAAGAAAGGCGATTACGTTTCGGCCCGCAAACCGAAGCTCGTTCCCGCCTGCCAACAAGGCTGCTCCCCAGGTTTGGAAGTCCTTTCGCAATCGAGTGAGCACGTCGAAGAAGCTCGCGCGGCCGTGCAGGAGCTTTTGCTGCTGAACCACCCGGTCGATTGTCCGATCTGCGATCAAGCCGGCGAGTGTCGCCTCCAGGATTATTGGTTGGAGCACCAACGAACTGGCAAGCGCATGCAACAAGAGGTCGTGCACAAGCCCAAGGCGGTCGTTTTTGGTCCAACGATCGTGTACGACGCCGAGCGCTGCATCATCTGCACTCGTTGCGTTCGTTTCTGCGAAGAGGTCGTGCAAGACCCGGTCCTCAGTGTTCGCGAACGCGGCAACCTCAACGAGATCGTCGTTTCTCCGGGCAAACAATTGGACCACGACTACACGCTCATGACCGAGCATGTATGTCCGGTCGGAGCGCTGACGTCGGTGGATTTCCGCTTCAAGGCACGCGTGTGGTTCTTGCGCAGTGCGCGGACGGTTTGTCAGGGCTGCGCAACGGGATGCAACGCGTACCTCGATTACGATCCGCGCAACAACACGCCGTACCGACATCGCCCGCGCGACAACGAGCAGGTGAACAAGTACTGGATGTGTGACGAGGGCATGCTCTCGTACAAGCGCGCTGTGGAGCATCGTGTGCCATCAGCCTTGGTTGGCGGCGAAGATGCGACGATCGAAGACGCGCTCGATGCCGTGAAGGAACAACTCGCCGGCATCGGTGACGACCCGTCACGCGTGGCGATTGTTCTCAGCGCGCAACATTCGAACGAAGACAACTACGCGCTGCTCACGTTGGCGCGCACGTTTGTCGGGGCCAAGAACTTGTACGTTTCCGGCCGAAAACTGGGCAAGGGCGACAAGATTTTGATGAGCGAAGACAAAAACCCGAACACGCGCGGCGTCATGCAACTGGCCGGAACGCTAGCTCCGAAGCCAATTGCGTCGCTGCTCGATGCGGTGAAAGCGGGCAAGTATTCGTTCGTCATCGCGCTCGGTTCGGAGCTCGAAGTCGACGAGAAAGAGGCCCTCAACGTTCTTTCGAAGTTGAAGGGTCTCGTGACGATCGCGGCGCACGACGGACCTCTCGTTCGCGCGGCGCATGTGGTTCTTCCGGCGACGGCGTGGGCCGAAGCGGATGGGACGTACGTCAATCGTCAGGGTTTGGCGCAGCGAAGTGAACCGGCTCTGAAGCCGCGCGGTGACGCAACGCCAGGTTGGGATTTGGTCACGCAGGTGGGCAAGAAGCTCGGTTATGCGATGACCTTCAAGTCGCTCGGGGATGTGCGTCGCACCATCGCGGCAGAGACGCGCACGGATGCGAATGGAACACGAACGGATGCTGATCGGGCGTCGACGAAGCCCGAGGTGAGCGCATGAACGCTGTCGATATCGTTTTGACGATCGGAAAGATCGCCATCGTTCTCGGGTTTTTCCTGAACCTCGCAGCGCTTGGGGTTTGGGCGGACAGACGCCAAGGGGCGATGGTTCAGGATCGTGTGGGTCCGAATCGCGCCGTCGTGTATCTGCCGAACATGGTCGCGCGACTCATCGTGCTCGCGCCGCCTGCGCTCTTCGGTGTTCTCTCGATGTACTTGGCGCTCGGCACAGTGGCGCCACGCCTCGCGCTCGAACGCACCACGGTCAACGTGCAGATCGGCGTGTTCGTCGCGTGGCTCAGTTTGCTGGTCCTTTGCGTGACGGTGCAACGAGGCGGCGCGATCAACAAGCTCGAAGAGATGTTCGACGACGTCGATCCCCGCTCGATTTTCTTCGCGGGCCTCGGCGTACACGCGCTCGGTCTCGTCGCGATGCGTTTCGTGACGCTCGAGAACGCAGCAACGGCAGCGCGGGTGTCAGGGTTTGCCCTGGGCGCCGTGTTCCTCATCGTTGCGCTGTATGCAACGTCGCGTGTTCCGGAAGGACCGATTGCGGTTCGTCTCGCTGGAACGCTGCACGCGCTCGCCGACACGATCAAGATGATC
>DAOMZH010000071.1:0-21427 GCA_035437985.1 Polyangium sp. (in: bacteria)
AGAGAAAGGAGGGAAAGGAAAGAAGGTAGGCAGAGATAGAAAAGGGAGGGGGAGAGGGGGAAATAGGAAACGAAGGGGAGCATGAAGTGTACAGTATTCTCGATAACGGCGAATTGGTTTTGATTACGCCCGAACACGATGGAGTGGCTATCGTTTGCGTTCCGCGCGACAAACGCTTGCTCGAACAGCCACTCGGATTGGCAAAGCACGACAAACACCCCTGGACGCTGGCAATCCCTGCAGAGTACCAAGCGCGAGACAATCCACGAATGCTTCGAGATTGGACGCATCCACTTCGCATCGAAAGGTCCGTTTGCTTTTTTGACCTGGGAGAATATCGCCTTCGGGTTAGCTCATGACCATCGCCAAGTGTGAAGGCCGGAAATATGAGTTAGGGCGAGTGATCGCATAAAATCAATGCAATGTCATCCTGAAAAAAACCGTTGCGAAGACGAACCGCCTCGAGCAACGCTTCGGCTGCGTCGTCGAGCTTCGCATTGAGCGCACATGCGGCGATGACGTCCCTGTGCGCATATTTGAATATTCCGTCTGTCGCCACCAAGAGGCGCTCACGCAGTAAAACGGGTCCAAACGCTACTAGCTTCGCTTCGCCCGACCCAATCAACGGTTTGCGAATCTGAGCAGCGGTCAAATCGACAATGCCAGATTCATTTAGCGCCCATGCTCCAGAATCGCCAACGCTCGCCCCGCAAAGGCTCGTTCCGCGAATTTCCACAACAACCGCTGTGGTCAATCCTCCATGTGAATCTGCTGCAAGCGCGGCATCGGCGTCTCGTAATGCTCTCACCCAGAATACGCCATCGCCGGTAGCTTTCGCCGCACGATCCATCAGGAAGTCGCAAACGAATTGCGCCGCAATCGCTGCCCCTCCGACGCCCCCAGCGCCGTCGGCAACGACGATGACCGCACCGCTATGCGTTCGGGACACGACAAGTCGGTCTTCACCGCGATCTCCGGCCTCTGTTCGCTTTACAAGAGCAATCATAACTTTCCCTTGCTGCATAGCAGATCGACGAAAACTTGGCAATCTTTGCCGTGGCGTGTATGCTTCTCGGCCATGTCCACGCAAACGACGACGCTTTATCGACCTGTCGGACAAGCCGAACTCGACCTCATTGCCGCGACCAGTATGCGGCGGTTTCCTCGGCGCTTGCCCGATCAACCGATTTTCTACCCTGTGTGCAATGAAGAATATGCCGCGCAAATCGCCAGCCGCTGGAATACCGCGAACGGGGCGGTCGGATATGTGACGCGGTTCGAGGTACGGACGGAGTTTCTCGCGAAATACGAAATTCACGTCGTCGGATCGAAAATCCACGCCGAATACTGGATTCCCGCCGAAGAACTCGAAGCATTCAACGACGCCATCTGCGGCATGATAGAAGTCATCAGTGAACATCGAGATCGCGGGGCTCATTTTCAAATCAATCCCCATGGCAAGGATTGAGCAGAATTGTGAACGGTGCGGGCGGCAGTCAATCGCAACCGTAACGCAGCGCGTCGGCTACGATGGTGCATTCTGGAGTTTGTCTTTCTCGTGCCCAACGTGCAAGAATGCGTTTGAAGCCGATTGTGGTTACGATACGCCCGATTACGTGCGCAAGGCAATTCTCGCGGCGGAAGGCTTGTGGCAGCTGCGTCTCGAACCACGCGACGGTGAGCGTGTCAAAGCGATAACGACGCTTCGTGCCGCTTTGCACTTGTCGCTCGAAGAAACCGCGCGAATGAAAAGAGCCATTCCAGGTTCAAACAACTCATGGACGCAGAACCACGGGATCCGATGCCAAACTTCGTTAGGTAGCGAATTCTGGCATTGCGCATTGCTAGGAGTTTTCGCGCGTTTCAGGAATGGCGAAAGCTGCGCTGGTATTCCGCGGGAGTTTTTCCTGTCCAGCGTTTGAATGCCCGATGAAATGCCGATACCTCCAAAAAACCGAGCAAAAACGCCACTTCATTGATGGACCTCCGCGGGTCCTGCAAGTGGCGCAATGCCAAATCACGGCGCAAATCGGCCAGAAGTTTGGCGAAGCTCGTACCCTCGTCATTGAGACGACGTTGCAAGGTGCGGGGGCTCATGTGCAGCTTGGACGCAATGGCTCGCACGGGAGGCGCGCCGTCCATCAAATGAGTGGCCAGATGGTATTTGACCTGGCTCGGAAAAGAACGATCGTCTGGCAGCTTGGAAACGAGGTCATCGAGTTGACGCTCGAGTACCGCTTGAAGCCGCGGCTCGGCGTATTGCTGCGGTTGCTCTAGATCCGTCGGATTCAGCACGATTTCGTTTCGTTCGCATGCGTAACGCACCTGCGAACGAAACACGCGCTCGTGCTCGCTGATACTCGAAGGCGCAGCGTGCGCGAAACGCACTTCTCGCGGAGAAAAGTCGGCACCTATCGCCCTGCGCCCCTGCAATACGGCCAAGGCCAACATACACTCGACGGGTTGCCTCGGCGGTTTGGAGCCATCGATCAGGCCATGAACCAAGCGCGCCACGTCTGCTTCGATTTCGAGCGTGAGAAGTGTCCCCTCGTGAATCAGGCGCACGTAGCGTTCCATCCGCCGGTAATGGTCACTCAATGTCGCGCAGCTCCGCACCGCAAAAGCCAAGACATCGAAGTGTTCTTCGGGGCTTTTGCAGATCCATTCGGCCAGGTGCAGGCCGAAGTCTGGATCACCACTCAGACGCACCGCTTCCTCCCATAAGCGTTCCTTCACGAGCTGCGGCACGTCGGCGTCGGGATCGGCGAGTCGCATTAGATCGACCCCCGCAGCATGTAACAATTCGTCCGGTCGCACGCCGAGATGAACCGCGAACGCCATCATACTCGGAATACTTCTAGCTCGTCGATGCTCGATCATTGTTTGTACTCAAACGTTACCAACGTTGGCGCGTTCGAGCAATCGATTTGGCATGCTCGGGCAGTGAGCAACCGATACGCGTCCTGTATGATGCTTCTTCTACGGGCTGTTCGGCGCGTCGGTGTTCGATGCGACACCGCGTCGATGAATTGGCTGATTCCGGAAGCTTCGAGGGAGGACCGAGCAAATGGTGTTGAATACCAACCGTAATAAGTGTGAGATTTACCTAATTTCGGTATTCATCTCATTGATAATACCGCTCGCAGGTTGCTCGGATGCGACCATGGCGACGAGTGATTCACCAACATACATTCGCGATGTCGCGCCGCTGGTTGAGGCAAAGTGCGTGAATTGTCATACGGATGGGGGCATTGCGCCGTTTGCTCTCGAAACGTATGAACACGTCGCCGCGTTGAAAGAGGCAGTCAAAGCTGCTGTCGTCGCGCGCACGATGCCTCCGTGGTTGGCCGCGAAAGGCTGTTCCGATTATCTCGGTGATATATCGCTATCGGACGAGCAAATCGATATGCTGAGCCGCTGGGTGGACGCGGGCGCGCCTCAGGGCGATCCGAGCGATTCACCCGTACCCGTGGCGAATGAGCGCGTTTCGCTGTCGCGCGTGGATCTCACGCTGCCCATGCCAGTGGCTTATACGCAGCAAAATTTTCCCGACGATTACCGTTGCTTTTTTCTCGATTGGCCCGGCACCGAGACGACATACGCTACAGGATTCGGGATCGCGCCAGGCAATGAGTCCATTGTGCATCACGTGATCGCGTATGTCGTGCGTCCCGAAAATGCACAATTATTCCAAACACTCGACGATGCAGACGCAGACCCAGGGTGGGCATGTTTTGGCGGTCCTGGCGGAGATGCGGGAGCAGGCCCAGGGTCGGCAAGTTGGCTTGGCGGTTGGGCACCAGGAGGCAATGGCGAGGATTTCCCGGAGGGTACGGGCATCGAGATCCCTGTTGGGGCAAAGCTCGTCGTCCAAGTGCATTACAACAGCCTGAAACCATCACCAGCGCCCGATCTGACGAAGGTCCTCATGCGCACGGATGCTTCAGTGCAAAAGAGGGCCGCTATCCTACCGTTTGCCGACATTCAATGGGTAATCGGAGGCAAAATGACGATTCCGGCCCATTCGAAAGATGTCGTCCACTCGGTCGCCACGGACTTGACCACGGTCGCCAACCTCATGAGCGGAGGTGCGCTCCAGGGCGGCAAACCTCTCACGTTGCACAGCCTGGGTATCCACATGCACAAGCTGGGCAAACGTAGTTTGACGCGCCTCGATCGGGCCGATGGAACCAGCGAATGTCACGTCGATATCCCCCGTTGGAATTTCAACTGGCAACGCAACTATAGATTCAAGACACCAAAAGAATTCGTTCCTGGCGACAAACTACACCTCGAATGCCAATGGGACAATCTCGGCGATCAAGACGTGAATTGGGGCGAAAGTACGACCGATGAGATGTGCCTTGCTCCGTATTACGTTACCGAATGACGCAAGCGCGAATCGTCGCCTGCATTGCGACGTATAGGGGGCTCACTGCTCGCGGGGGCACGTTATGTGACGACGACGGGAGTAGCATGACGTTGGTGGGGCACATACCCAGGTTCATAAAGTATGCCGAGTTCGATTACACATACGGCACGAGTTGCAGCATTTCCTATCGGGCATCGAAGGAGAACGCCGATGAAACATGCAAGTGGATGCGAATGGAAGACGAGCACTACCTCATTACATGGCCGACCGAACGTTACAGCACGCAGAGTGACGTGCTTTGATGCTGGTCCGGCATTCTTCGGCACATTCGACGCCCACGCGCCCAGGTCCTTGCCATGCCATGTACGAAAGGCGCTCGAGCTCCTTTCGGGTTTCGATATGCGCGACGTGCGCGTGCATTACGATTCGCGTTTGCCCGCGCGTATGGGAGCGCGGGGATTCGCGTACGGAATTGATATTCACTTGGCCCCGGGGGCCGAAGATGCGCTGGAGCATGAGGCGTGGCATGTGGCGCAGCAAAAACAGGGTCGCGTAAATGCCACGCGACGCATGGGAGCACTGCGCATCAATGACGACAATCAGCTCGAAGACGAGGCTGATCTCATGGCGGAGTCGTTGCGCCGGCTGTGTTTGACGGACCTGGCATCGCGGAGTGTTTTACGTGCTGTAACCATTACAAATCCGGTGGTGCAGTTTGCGGTCACGATTGGAACGAGGACGTATACGAGCAGCAGAACGGATTTCGAGGCTCTCTGCAAATACGTCACGGATCTGCAAGCATCGAAACTTGGCGATCGTGTTCCCGAGCTATTTCCGGCAGAAACCATGGCCGATATCTTGGTTGATTTCGTTCAAGACAACGAAACATTCGTCGACGACGCCGCATTGCTTCGCGAAGTTGCCATTCGTAATGTGGGTTATCGTGCCGAAGCGATGATGCGCCGCCTCATGGTGGCGAATACGAAGATCATGGTTCAAAAACAAATCGAATACGAGAAATTCGTCACGGCGGCGAGACAGCAATGGGCGCTTGACGAGCGGGCCATTCTTTATGCCGACCGGAAGTACAAGACCGACGAAGATTTGAAACATGCGATCGATGACGCCAGGGACAATGCGCAGACAGGTTTCCTAAAGTGGACGAGCGCTTCGTATTTCGTAATGACGAAGCATTCGGAAGTGGCGAATTGGGTGCTCGACCGATCCACCGATGACCCCTTGGCGATGAATTGCTGGGAAGGCACGCTCTATTCCCTGGTCAAGACGGGGCTCGTCCCGAAAAACTATCTCATTTGGGCCAACTTGACGAGTATGACTACTCCGGTTTGGCATGTCACGGGCGAAAAGTTTCCCACGCAGTTCATGATCGCGGTGATGAAAGTCCGAGACTATTATTGGAGCGTTGCCGAGGGCGCGTTGGATACCATTGATCGCAAGCCGCAGAGGACAGGATGGACCGATGGCGAAGTTGTATGCATTCCGGCGGAGGTAAAGATTCCGCGGGGACGGCTGGTCATCATGAATTTCGGGGGGCATGTGGCGATCTCCACGGGCAAATCGTATCGCATTGCGACGGAAAAGGCGCGTGATCGTTTTGGCGTATCCATGGGCCACGGCATTCTCGAACTCGACAAACCGGATGCGGACAGCAAAGAAGTCCGCACGATCAGGGAGACTACGATTGAAGATCTCGTCAGCATGGGCGGGACGTACTTGAAACACATTGCGATTGCGCCATTTCCGAGCATCGCGACCTCCTATAGCACCACATCCACGGAGGACGTGCAGATTCCGACGCTCGACAGCGTGCAAGCGGTCATTGACAAGTTTTTCGTCGACAACGCGAGCAAAATCGAGAAAGACCGCAAAAAGCAAGCGGATCGAGACGCATCAGCCATCAACCGAACCAAGAGCGCGTTGAGCAAGGTCGAAGCAACGACGCCCATCGACGCGCGCGCGCATGATCGACTATCGAAGCAATTGGAATCGCAAGAGAAAGCCGCGCAGTTTGAGCAAGAATCCATTACCACGAAGTGGAAGAGATTGGCCATGGACTGTAAGGACATGAAGCTATTGCTTGGCACGCTCACAATTAAACGGGGCATGGTCCAACTTCCCATCACGTATGCGTACGACGCGATTGACCCCTACCACGGTCTGGTGGAATTCCCAGAAAAAACCTGATGCGGCGGCCAACCATACCAATTTGATGAAATAGGGAGCGATACCATGGCACTTGATTACGTTCTGCAAAAATTCGATGCCCTCGGTCCTCTGGGTCCCCGAGCCGCCATTTCCATCGATCAAACATTCCTCGGGTCGAATGACGCCATTCTGCTGTTCCGTTCGGCGCTCGGCGTTGATTCGTTTACGCTCGACGCCGTCACGAGCCAAACCGTGCGCGCCGAAGATCAATTGAAACTCGCCGGAACAACAACGCTCTTTGGGCTGGAAAACGTCCAAGTGACCTTGGTGTTGCGCGAGGGAAATGGCGAATTGGTCACGAGCCTCGATATCCTCGCGCCACCGGGTTGGACCCTTGCCAAGACCTGCCCGTCATTGCCCATGCATGCGACTCGTTATGCCGATGCCGACGACGGCGAATGGCTGCACGACGCGAATTTCCTCACGCAGCTCAGCTTCGGCGTCGTCCACCTCATTTGCTCGAGTATCGGCTATATCGACGAAGCGCGAGGTTGTGAAATCAAACCCGGCCTCAATCTAGTCGGAGAACTTTATCCGCAAGGCATTTTGTATCCGATTGGATACGTGTTGCAACAGCTCGATCCAATGTTCGTTCATGGCCCGATCAAGGAGTTCATCGGGACGTACGATCCTTTGAAATTCACTGGGATTCGGCTTCGTGCGCCGCTGGCGCTCGATCTCACGCGCCTCGGCTCGGTCGAAATTCAAAAAGCTGATCTTTACATGAAATCGGGGCTCACGGAATACGAAAGGGATCCGATCATCAGCGCCACACAAGGCAATGGTATTTACATGCTGGCCCAAGCTACGCTCGGAGGCCGCCCCGTCGAATTGATCGGGAAATACGACATTGCTGGTGCATCGAGCGATCTCACGTTGCGCGGCACGTTTACTGATTTCGGCGTGGCCGGATTTTCGAGTCTTTCGCAGACGGTGGGTGTCGAGGGATTCGATACGATGCCCGAAGAGTTGCAAAGCCCGAGCGGCATATCGTTGACCGAATTCAGCGTTACATTCGATTGTGCCGATTACGCCATTCACGCTCTGTCGGTGGGCGTAGGTTTACCTGTGCATTGGGAGATCGTTCCTGGGACGATGACCCTGACCGAGATCGGGGTATTGTTCTCGGTTTTGAATCCATTTGGCAGCGGCCTCTCGATTTCGACGACACTCACGGGCTTGCTCGCCTTCGATAAATTCAATCTCGCCGCCTATATGGAGTTTCCGTCCTACGACATCGGTGCGGGGTTACCTGAAGGCGAGACGCTTCCGCTCGGTGATGTCCTTGAATCGCTCTTACCGGGCGATACGGGTTTGCCTGAAATGACCGTGTCGCAGATGATTCTGCGTGCGGCACCAAAACAAGGAACGTTTTCGCTGGCCACTACGGTGCGGGATTTGCTCTCCATTTCGGTGGGCGCTACGTCTTTCGATATCTCCGGCCTCGTCGTCATGTTCAATTATGCAAAAGCAGCCGGCATCGAGGCCGTCGTGACGGCGCAAATGAGCATTGCCGGCGCAAGCGCGGTCCTTGCCGGTGAAATCAATCACGAGGTCACGCTCTCCGGATCACTCGAAAACTTCGACCTCAAAAACTTCTGGTCGCTCGTCACGGGTGGTGATTCATTGCCCGACGCGGTTCCGGACATCGTTTTCCAACGTTTGGCCCTTCGGTACACCCCGAAGACGGGAGCCTTCTCGGCGCAAGGTCAAGCCTCGATTGCGTGGGATTTCATTTCCAAAGGCAATGCGCTCACGACGACAGTCGAGTTTTCGTTCACCCGCAGCGTGATCGTGACGGAGGGCAGCTCCACATCGACCATCAATGCCAGCTTGAGCCTCCAAGGAGCGGGACCCATTGACATCGCGCCGGGTTTGCAGCTCGGAGCCTTCAATTTCCTATTCGATTACCGCGCAGGTTCGGGATGGAAATTGTCGGGCGGAATCAATGCGGACATCTTCGATACTGCCCTCTACCTCCAAGCGGGATACGAAAGAAATCAGCTCGGCGACAAACTCACTCTCCAATTCGTCGCCACGCCGGACATGAAGCTCATCGATATCCCCGGGATTGGCTCGTACGCGTTTCACCAATTCGATTTGTTGCTGGATCTCCGCGACAACGGAAATGGGAAAAAGCAAACGTTCTTCGATTTGCGCCTCGCCTCGACGTTGAAGCTCGACGGTATTTTCACGATCGGCGGCTACTCGAGCATCAGCAAGAACGAAACTGGCACTGAATCGCTGATATTCAAGCCGAATCCGGGCTCGACCGATTTCGCCATTCATTTCCCGACGGGCGAAGGCATGGGGATTTGGGGGGAAGTCTTCGAGGTCGGATTCATGAAGTATCCCTCGGGGAACTGGGGTTTCTCCGGCAGCGTCTATATTGGTTTTACCGGGCTCTCCGGGGGCATTGCGGCGGCGTTGCCGTCCAAAATGTTCGCCAAGCTCGAGGTGGGGGGCAACATCGCGAGCATTTCGACGGTCAACGTCACCGACCCCATGGCCGTGGCCTTGCCCTCGACCGGCGGCAAAGACATGGGCAAACTGTTCGTCCAAGTGTTATCCGTCGGGGTTGCGATCCGGCCCGCATTGGGGCTTACGACCGACGTTGGATTGGGTTTTCCCGCCGAGATCAATGCAGCGCTGGGCAACGAGCTTTTCCGTGTGTACGAAAAGGACAATCCGCTCACGATGTGCCGTATTCGCTGCACAATTACGAGCACCGGCGTTGCCGCGCAATTCCTCACCCCACCCTTTGCTGCCGTGAATACGGTGATGGTGAATGAAGAAGCGTGGTTCGACATCGATTTCGGCAAATACGGGGCCATCAGCTTGAAGATGCCGACATTTCTGTACGATGGCGTGAGCCAATATTTCGAAGCCGGCGGCGGATGCAAAGTCACGCGACCCTTGGCCATTCCGCTCGTGCCGCTCAAGGCATTCCTATTGGCGTGCGGATCGAAAGATTTCGCCGACATGTTCCCGGACAAAGTGCCCATCGAAGCGCTGTCGCTCGTCGACGATCAAAACAATTTGAAGGTGGACGAGCTGATTGCATTCATCGAGCAAGTCGGTGACGTGCCGAATGAAGTGACTCAGGCGCTGAAACGAGCAGGGAATTTGCTCAATCGATTTCCCGACGGGTTCAAACAATACTTCAAGATCGAAGTACCCGAAACGCTGGAGTTCAAGTTCGGATTTTCGCCGACGGGTCGGGTCAGTTTGGCCTTGCTTGCGCCGGAAACGCCGGTGCGCGTGTTGTTCTCGTCGGTCGTGGCGAGTTACGTACCGCTGCCAGGGCTTACGGGAATGGAAGTCCGCAAGATTGCGGTGGGCACAATCTCGGCGGGCTCGCTCTTCTATGGCGAAGTCGATGCGGTGATCGATCAATTCGACATGCCTTCGCTGGCGCTTTCATTGATGCTGCCGACAGACGAAGATTTCCCGTTGCCGACGTCGGATCAATTGCAGCGACGATTGGTCCTGGAAAACGTATTCTGCATGATTGCTGGTGTCGTGCCCATACCGGTGTTTTACGACGAAATCGGATTCGATTATTTGGGCATCGAGGGGCTCGGCGTGGGCGTGCATATCAGTTTCCCGCAGCCGCCGAGCGACGGATTGCAGGAGTTCATGACGACCCTGCAGACATTTGTCACGGATTCAAAAGCGCGGCTGGATCCAAAAACACCCCCAGGAGGAATGGACTTGGCTTTCCGTTTCTGGGACGAATACCTGCAAGCTCCCGAATACCTGGGCGGAGGTGTTCTGGGAATGAAAGGCAAACAGGCGACGATCAGCTTGTGGCAATACGTCGCCACGATGATGAATTTTTTCAAGAGTTTCTCGGTCAATGATTTCGTCGGGGCCATTCCCTACGAATATCGAGTCGGGAGCAAGAGCTACAAATTCGCGTTCCTGCATTTTGATGCGGATTGGCTCATCACGACGCCCGAGGAATTCCGCAATGGTGCTTTCCAGCAACTGAAACTGACTGCAAGCGATCGCGACGATTTTATCGACGTGCTCCCGGCGGTGACGAGTGCGCAAGGAAAAACCGTCGCCGGCCATGAGCAGGGACTCGTGACGTTCGTGCGCGGTGAAGCAGATCTCGGCTTCGTGCGGCTCGAATTGGTCTTTGGCCTCGCGGCCAGCGGGACCTTGGGTTTCAATACGGGATTCAAGATAGCGGGCGGCATTGGCAATGTCGTCGACCTCGAATTGAGTGGCGCAATCATGGTGAATGCGCCGCTGGCCGAGCGAGGTCCCGCAGCTCCTGCCCCGACGCCTCCCGCCGCCGCAGCACCTGGCGAAAAGCTCCAGCACGACGGCTTGATCTTGAATGGGAAAGGCGATTATGCCACCATTGCGACCTCCAACAAATTTGCCACGAGCAAGTACACGTTGGAGGTGTGGATTCGTCCGGATGAAAATCCCGCGGCTTCATGGCAAGAGGTTTGGGGAGGAAATGGCAAGTCGGCAAAACTCTTGATCCATAACTCAGGACTCATTTCGCATCGGTTTTACTCGGGCGGTCAAGCTCGAACCTACAACACCACCGAGGGATTGATTCACTGGGGTCAGTGGAATCACCTGGCCATTACGAACGATGGGACGACGTATCGGACGTATGTCAATGGCGTCGAACGAAGCAGCGGCGCAGTCACGGGAGCGCTCGTTTGCGAAGCAGCGGCGATTCAAATTGGGCGCCAGCACGATGGTCAAAATCAATACTTCTTCAGTGGAAGCATCGACGATTTGCGCTATTTCAGCGTAGCTCGAACCCAAGCGCAAATTGAGCTCGACATGGACGTCGCATTACAAGGAAACGAAGCGGGGCTCGTGGCCTATTACAATATGGATCATACGTCGGGAAATCAGCTCGTCGATCTTGGTCCGAACAACCTTGGTGGTACGGTCAATGGGGCGCAATGGGCGCTGGCCATGGCGCCCGCCGATACGCCACGTGCAGCGATTCAAATTCAGGGACATACGCATTTGACCGTGGCGGGGCACAAAGCCCTGGTCGGTGATTTGCGACTCGTCGATTCCGAGTTCTGGTTCACGGGCGACCTGAATCTGTTTCCCTCGAATTGGCCCCTTCGCGTCGATGGGCATGTCGAGGGCATGCTCAGCGGAAAGCGGTTTTACCTGTCCGGAGAAACGACAAACCAATTGTTCGGTCTCCTGTTGTCGAAATCGCGCCTCTACTTGGCGAATGACGAAATTCGGCTCGAAGGTCGCTGGATGGGACTGTACACGCTGCTCGAGATTTCGTGGGACAAGAACGACCCGTATATGCGGGGTAGTTTGGACTTCTCGAAGAGTGTGCTGATCGATTTCGGAACGATCCGCTTGAAAGGGGTAAAAGTCGCGGACAATGTGCGCATCACAGTAGCCATCGACGCAACTCTGAATGCGGTCATCATCAAGACGGGTTTTTCCGCGGACGTGAACGCGAAGTTTACGATCAGCGGAAATGCGTTCGCACTTGGATTCAATATTCAGGTCGCGCCTTCCGAGGTCGGACAGGTTTTTGATCAGATCACGCAAAAGATCATTGCCGATCCCTTGAAATACCTGGGACATCTCTTTGCGGACGCGACGACGTGGCTGGCCAACGTGGGCACTGGCGCCATTGCATTCTCGAAGAATGTCGGCAAGGATCTTGGCTCGGCCTTGAAAACGGGTTATGCCATATCGCGAGATGCGCTCGGGCCGATGTTGAAGGGCGCTGGGTTTGACGCGAACGTGGTGGGTTCGGCGTTGACCGACGCGTATGGGGCCACGGCCGAAGAGGCAGCGCGATTGCTCAAAGGAGCGCAATACGGGGTTTCGGAAGTCGGCGATTTCTTGAAGCTGAAAGGAATCGACGCGCAAACTGCCGCACGGTACCTGAAAAACGTTGGATTCAGCTCGAACGACGTCGGCGCTGCATTGCAATCGGCCTACGCGAAGAATTATAAGGATGCCGCCAAACTGCTCAAGAATGCCGGATTCAATTCGGATCAAGTCAGCAGTGCGCTTCGACAAACGTTCAAAGTGAACGATGATGCAGCCGCAGTTGCGCTGAAAGGTGCCGGCTTCAGCGCCAAGGAAATCGGCAGCAGCTTGAAAAGCATCTATGGGACGAGCTCGGACGATATAGGTAAGATACTGAAGAGTGCCGGATTCAGTGCCGATGACATTGCGGACGTTATGAAAAACGTCTATGGAATGTCGGCGAAATCGACCGCAAAGTATCTGAGAGGTACCTTGGATTATGGCAAAGGTACGGTGAAAGATGCTATGAAGTCAGCCGGCTTCTCCAGCAAAGACATCAACAATGCCCTCGATTGGCTAGGCGGCTTGTTCTAACGTTCCTTGTTCATCATCTGGCGTCGGCGAACAAGCTTTCTGGCGTGTTCGGACAATGACCCGCCCAGGCAGACGTAGTAGTTCGAGGATTCGACTGGAATCCCAATGCATGGCGAGCTTCCAGTCTGGCGAACGTTCAACAGGAACATGATGGAGAAACGCATGAAAACCAATTCACCGCCAATCCAAGGTCTTCACCACAATGCCTATCGTTGCCGCGATGCCGAGGAGACGCGCGCGTTCTACGAGGACTTTCTAGGCCTGCCCCTGGCCTGCTCGCTACGTCGCGAACAGACGGAGACTGGCGTAAAGACTCCCCTGTTGCACATTTTCTTCGAAATGCTGGATGGCTCGTACCTGGCGTTTTTCGACCTTCCGGAGGTCCCATTCGAATTCAAGGAGCAGCAGCCGTCCGATCTGCATATTGCCCTCGAGGTCGATCCGGGCACGCTACAGGCAATGTATGATAAAGGCGTTGCCGCGGGGATCACGCCCTTTGGTCCGGTTCAACTCGAGGTCCTGAAGTCGATTTACTTCCGCGATCCGAGCGGCTACATCATTGAATTCACGACGAAAACCGAGGGCTACAAGAAGGGTATGGATCCGGATCAGAATCAAGCCAGAAAGATCCTCGATCATTGGGAGAAGGATAAGGCTGCTCGCAGCCACACGGATGCCGCGAAGAAGTGACATCGGTGAACATTCCAATGGTGTCGACGCTGCAGCGTACACACGATTTGATGCCAGTGTATTGCCTCCTTCCGAAGATGCGCCGCGTGTGAAACAGCGACGCAGCGGGCGTGCGTTTGCGCTCGCAATGGCTGGCGCCAGAGCACGGGCCGATCCAAGGCTCGAGAAAATCCAACGTAAGTACAGCGCTCTGCAAATAGGCGACCGTCACATCACCCGCCGCCCCGCAACGGGCTAAGGCCCGCTTCTATGAGAGCAAATTCCTCCACTGCCGCTGCGGATTGGCCTCGTCCGTGTTTTGCGAGAAATGATTTCTCCTGCGAAATCCACAGCAAATCTCGATAAGAAGACGAAATACCACAACGCCAGTCCGCAGCGGCAGTGGAGGAATTTGCCGTGTATAGCCCGGGATTTCAATCTCGCGCGGGGATTGGTCGAAGCTTGACGGTCACAAATTTTGGGAACGCTGTACTGAGCGGAGCTTGGTTCATCGTATGCTCGGTAATGCCCGATGATGATGTACTCGCCGCAGTCGAGGTGAATGCAGGGAATGAGGAACTCCGCATAAAGACATTCGACTGGAATCGGCGGGGGCCCAATCGATAGGCCGACGTGTCATCCTTGGAGGCGTTCATTGCGCAGCTTTTGCAGCGAGTCCGCAGCAATTCCAGGAAGTAGAGAATACCGAGAAAAACCGCGCTCAATGTCCATTTTGACTCATCCTCGTGGAGGTTTCCCCCTCAATGTCGTTGATTGTCACCGAAATGACGGGATACTTCGGAAATGTTTCATTGTTCGATTTCCCGAATTCCTCAACCACGAATGCGAGTGACCCCCGCGATCTCTTCGAGCGTCGGTCGCGAGCGTTTGTCCTTCTGAAACCCTGGGACCGATGATGAACGGTCGCTCATCAAGATTATTTTGCTTGACATTGCGTGCATATAGAGAGATTCTGGGTCGCTCGGCAAATCTTTGGCGCTGCGCTCGGAGGTAACCATGCGTTCCACAACGTCGATTGGGGTCATCGTTCTTGCTCCGCTTTTTGCGAGTTTCATGGGCGTTGGAATTGGTACGACGAGTTGCACTCATCTCACGACGACGAGCGGCACTTCGGACTCTGGTCAAGGTGGTGAGGGGAATGCTGGCGGATCGAATGGAAGCACGGGCGTTGGCGGAGGGTCTGCGGGCAATGGCGGGTCTGCGGGAAGTGGAGGTGGTACGACATTCGATCCCAATGCCGGCTGGACTGAGTTCAAAGAGAGTGCAGATACGATCAAAGTTTATGTGAGTTCGACCGACGGAAACGATACCAATGATGGCTCGGCACCCGAAAAGGCGGTCAAGACCTTGGCCAAAGGCAAGTCCATTTTGCGGGATGGCAAGCCCGATTGGATGCTCTTGAAACGTGGCGATGTCTGGACCGAGGCCTTGGGAACATGGTCGAAATCAGGCCGTAGTGCAGCTGAGCCAATGGTCGTGATGACGTATGGCGATGCCGTCGAACGGCCATTGCTCAAGACCGGCGCAGAGGTCGCGCTGTCGGCATTGAGCGGCACGTTGGCGCATTTGGCCTTCGTCGGCTTGCATTTTTATGCGCATACGCGCGATCCCGATTCAACTGAATTTCAAAGCGACATGGGCAGCGAGGGCATTCGATGGCTCACCCCAACCGACGATTTGTTGTTCGAAGACATGATGGTCCAATATTATGCTGGGACAAACTTCACCATTCAGGGCGCCATTACGAACTTCAAACTCCGCCGCTCGATCGTCGTCGACTCCTATTCGGGTGCAGGCAATTCGGAGGGAATCTATTTGCAAGAGGTGAATGGCATTCTCGTCGAAGAAAACTTGCTCGATCACAATGGCTGGAACGATAATCCCAAGCTCGCGGGCAAAGGCACAGGGCCGACGATTTTTAATCACAACATGTACGTCCAAGTGTCTTGCGACGATGTAACGATTCGTGGAAATATCTCCACACGGGCAGCGAGTCACGGATTTCAGGCGCGGGCAGGTGGAATCGTCGAGAACAATCTCGTGATTGACAATCCGATTGGATTTTCGTTTGGCCGAGTCGAAGGCGGCGCGGATCCCAAACCTGGCGGCATCACGGGACACGTTTCGGGAAACGTGGTGCGAGATGCTGGGGATATCAGTACGAGTTTGCCGCGCGGGGTCGCCGTACAAATTGGCAACATTGCCTCGGCCGTGGTCGAAGACAACATCATTGCCCACGATAAATCGGCCGAAGCATTTGGATCAGCCATCGAGTTGTCGCGCAAATCCAGTCCGACCGTGCCCGGTGAATCCATCAAGAATCTCGAGATCAAGAACAACATCATCTTCGATTGGCGCGGTGGGTTTCAATTCTCCACATCGGCGCTGGAAAACGTCACCATAACGAACAACGACGTCCAAGCCTCCGTGCGCGCCGCGCGGCTCGTATTTTTCTACAATATGGGTTTTTCCGCGGGGACCGCATTTAGCGGGAATCACTGGTTCTCGATCGACACCCCAACCAATTGGTTCCTAATCAATCTCGAAAATCAAGCTTACGACAAATGGCTCGTGACCTCCGGAGAAGTGGGCTCGTCGAACACGATGATCACGTACCCCGATCCTCAGCGCACACTCGGCAAATATCAAGGTTCGCTCATGCAAACACCGACGTTCGATGCCTACCTCGCCGAGGCTCGCAAACAATCACGGAAGAACTACAGATACGAATACACGGCATATGGGCCTCTTGGTTATATTCGTGAAGGCTTCGGGAAGAAATAGACATCGAACCCCTTCAGCGCTTGGTTTTTCAAGAACTGAAACGATTGCATGATTCTAATGTGCGCGTCTCACCGACAGAACGCGAATTCACCTTGTCCTTCCCCCGCAAAAAGCGCGCTCGCCAAATTGTGCAAGAGGTATCGGCAGCATCGGCCCCGCAACCTCGTCCGACCGAAGACGAGGCGTACGAAGTTGCCATGCGGACGCCGAAAAGGTGAAGGCGATTTGGGATAGAAGAGGACGAGCTTCGCATCGTGAATCAAGTCGCGAGGCGGGGCGAGCACGCGTTCGAGATACGAGCTCCCCAAAAGCTGCATCGTTCGAGTGAATCCAAGCGCCATAACAGGGCACGCGGTCCATCATCGGTGTCGACAGTGCCATTTTGGAACGGAAATCGTGACGATTGCTATTCGTTCGGAGGCGCTGTAGCGTTCGAATTCGTGGTAGGAATTGGAACCATTTTGTCCGGCAAATACCGGCTCGTGCGCTGCTTGGGTCAAGGCGGAATGGGGACTGTGTATGCAGCGGAAGACTCGACGACTGGACAAACCGTCGCGATTAAGCTGCTCGATCCGCGTTTGCTCGAGGGCGGTGCGGATAATCTCCGTCGATTTCGTCGAGAAGCACGAGCTGCCAGTGCGATCAAGAACGAACACATCGTTCGGATCTTCGATACGGGAGGCGACGAGAATCAAGGGCAACCGTACATCGCCATGGAGTTGCTCGAGGGGGAGGACCTGCAGCAGGTGATCGACCGCATCGGTCCTTTGCCGCCCGAGACCGTTGCGATCATTGGCGTTCAGGCGTTGAAGGGCCTTGCGGCAGCCCATGAAGCCCGCATCGTTCATAGGGACATCAAGCCGTCCAATTTATTTTTGGCGCGGCAAGCAGACGGCACGCGGATCGTCAAGCTTTTGGATTTTGGCATTGCCAAGATGCAGTCCGATCCGGCCAAAGCGCAACATTCCGCAGGCATGACGGCGACGGGCGATCTGCTCGGCTCACCGCTTTATATGTCACCGGAACAAGTCATGAGCACCAAAGATGTCGACGCGCGGAGTGATATCTGGTCGCTTGGCAGTGTTTTGTATTGTGCACTCGCGGGTTTTGCGCCGCATATCGAGAGCAGTGCTGCCGTCGGTCGATTGCTGGTGACCATTTGCAGCAAACCCATTCCTCCATTGCGTGAACGTGCGCCGTGGGTCCCTGAAAACTTTGCGCACGTCATCGCCCCCGCGCTCGAACGTGCGCCAGACCAACGATACCCATCGGCTGCCGCAATGGTCGAAGCATTGGCTCCTTATGCTCGCGCAGGAACTCCATTGCCCGAGGAAATGTTGATTCGGGCGAATACGGGCGAACATTTCGTGGCTCGTCCAATGAGGGCGAGCTTGGCGGCTGATGGTGATGACGCGACATTGCCCGCGAATGACGACTTGGGTCGTGCAGCGACGAAATTGGCTTCTGCGGCGACGAATCCGGTCTCGGCCCGGGGAAAACCAGACCGCCGAAAATGGCTCGCGGGCATTGCCATCATATTCCTTTTGGTGACGGGAGTCGTTTGGGGATTGAACCAAAACCATGAATCGACCAATGCGGGAGGACCAGCACCGATTCTCTCGGTTGCGCCAAGTGGGCCCACGACGAACCTATCTTCCACGCCGGCGATTCCTGCTGCTGCCGTGGCTGAACCGCTCTTGTCAGCCGCTGCATCTACTCCTGAAACGCTACTGGACAAGGCGACGACGAGCACGAGCGCACCTCGAGGAAAACCAAGTGCACCGACCTCGGCTTCGCCGATCAAGAAAGCGCCGCAGGCACCTACAGGGCCCAAGGGGGATCCACTTTTCGAGCGGAATGCAAAGGTCGAATGACCCATGCGGAATCATCGACACTTCCAAGCGTGCGTGATTGCCTCATGGTTTTTCTCGGCCCAAGTATTCGCTCAAACGCGTCCGCTCAAGGAAGACACGAGCACACAAGACCTCAAGGCGCAAGCGGTTGCGCGTTTTGAAACGGGCATCAAGTATTTCGATGCCGGGTCGCTCGAGCTTGCATTGGTGGAATTTCTCGAATCGCGACGTTTGTATCCTTTGCGAACGGCGACGGCCAATGCGATCGTTTGTATGGATCAATTGGGTCGTCACGACGAAGCGCTCGAATTGGTCGAAGTTTTGCTGCGTGATTTTGGCGCGACCATGCCTGCGGATGCTCGCGAACGGGCGCAACGCAAGGTGATTGAATTGCGCCAACGTGTGGGCATGATTGAGATCACGAGCGCCAAAGTCGGTTCGACAATTTTGCTCGACGGCAGAGAACGTGGCCAATATCCGCTTCTCGAGCCATTGCGGGTCAAAGCCGGTGGTCATTTGTTACGCGTCATCATGCTGGGCTTCGAACCTTTTGAAACGCAGGTGGATATTGCGGGAAACGGAGTGGCCAACGTCGAAGTGAAACAGCGGGCTCTTGTCCGTTCAGGAACACTCGCCGTGGTCGAGCAGGCTGGTAAAAAGCTGGATGTCGTGGTGGACGGTGTCGTCGTTGGAAAAACGCCTTGGCAAGGCGTGTTGCCATTGGGCGAGCATATCGTCCTGTTGCGTGGTGAAGAGCGATTGGGCACGTTGCCCACACCCATTGCGATCGCCGAGGACAAGACGACGCAAATATCTTTGGTCGCCGAGGCACTCAATGCGCAAATACGGATAGAACCATCGCCTGCCAATGCCATGATCGCGCTCGATGGAATTACGTTGGGTCGGGGCATTTGGGAAGGCGCGCTGCGGGCGGGTGAGCATCGTATTGAAGTCACTGCGCCTGATTTCATGCCTCAAGCTCGCAAAGTGACGATTGGCCAAGACGAACGCAAGACGTTGACGCTCGTTCTACAACGTGATCCGCGTTCGCTGTTTGCCGTTCAGAAACCGCATTTGATCTTCGATGGAAATGCCAACCTCGCGTTGGCACCCACGTTTGGTGGTGACATCGGTCGAGGTTTGGGATGGGGCGGATTGGCGACATTAAATGCCGGTTACGAGCTTTCGTCGCATTTCTCCTTTGGCGTCTCTGGAGGCAGCCTGCTTTTGAATCAATCGGTACCGCAACGCGTGATCGCTGCAGTGCCTGTTGAATTGGTCAATGCATCAACCACTCGACAAGTCCTCGTTAATGATCACCTCGTGCTCGAGGGGCTAATGGCCGGAGGTTGGGGCGGTTTTACGTTTGGACAATCATTTTTGGTGCAGCTTCGGGCTGGAGCCGGTGCATTTTTCGGGATTGTTTCGGATCGGCGTCGAGCGGGTTCTGCATTGGAGGGCGCGTGGTCGATGGATGGTGAAACGACGGAACGACATCCCGTGCGCGCGGCGTATGCGAATGTGGAGATTCGATTTGGTTGGAAAATCGGCGCGCATCTCTCGTTGGGAGCGGGTTTGTCGATCGTGGGGATGTACAATCCTGCTCTGCCGGTTTGGGATGGGCATCAGATGCATGGGGTCGTATTGCGAGATCCGGCTGGATCGCCCAATTATGGATTTTTCCAAGGACTCAACGAATCCCCGGAACGCTTGCTGAGCAGCGCGGAATTGGCCATCGTTCCAGGCTTGGGATTGCGGTACGACATGTAAAACCCGCGAAAGTAAGGACCTCGTCGCGATGCTCTTCAACCGAACGAAAATGTTGCTCATCCCGTTATTCGGTACGATTTGGGGATGCTCGCCTCGAACCTTCGACCCGGACGAAGCCCTCGCTTCACAATCGTCTTCTCTGCAAATCGTAGATGTCGCGGGAAGCGCGTCCTTTCATCACACTCGACCTTCGTTTGGAGCGTACGCTGATCGCTCGGCGATTCGATTGCAAGATGGGCGTGTCCTCGTCGCCGGGGGACACGTCCCGCTCCTCAACCAATCGACGAATCGAGCCGAGGTGTTCGACCCCGTAACCGAGAGGTGGACCGAATTGCCTCCAATGCGGAATGCACACGTTGGGGCCAAGATGTTTTTGCTCCAAGATGGTCGGGTCGTGATCCTTGGCGGATTGCTCGGGGCCATCGATACGCCAGAAGTATTCGACCCGCAATCCAAAACATGGACCGTTGGTGAACAGCTCGCCTCGCCCATTTGGAACGATCTGGTCGATGCTGCGTTGCTCGACAATGGCAAGGTCCTCGTCGCGTCTGGTTATTTCGATTCAATGGCGTATTTCTTCGACACGAATACCTTGACCTGGAGCCCCGCGCCTCCCTTGAAGTATTCGCGTATTTATCACTCATTGACGTTGCTCAAGGATGGTCGGGTGCTCGCCGCTGGAGGAAAAGGTCACGACCAGGTTTCGATGATTGACGAAGACCGGCTCATTGCGGAGATCTTCGACCCGACGACGAATCAATGGTCCGATGCCGCAAGTTTGAATGCGGCTCACAGTGGGCATCTTGTAAGCTTGCTGGACGATGGTCGCGTACTTCTGGTGGATTTGGAGACGACCGATTTCGAGATTTTTAATCCGCAAGCCGGATCGGTCGGACTATGGTCGCTTCAAGGTTCTTATCAGAATCCATCGCGACTTTTTACAACCCTCACGACGTTGGCAGATGGCCGAAGAATGCTCGTGGGTGGTTTTGAAGGCGAGGGGGTAGATGTTCAGAACCTCGTGTTTTCGCCCGACAACGAATACTGGGCGCCTGTGGGACGATTAAGAACCTCGCGCCAGAACCTTACCGCAACGCTGCTCGACGATGGTCGCGTCCTGATTGCCGGTGGAATGTCGATTGATGTGGACGGTTCTAATCCTCCAGTGCCTACGGCCGAGTTGTTCGTCCCCGACGAACCTTCGGTTTGGCGATTCCTAGGAGAACAGCCAGAACAGTTGGGTAATCATACGTCGACGCGCCTAAACGACGGTCGGGTTCTTTTGGCTGGTTATTCTGCTAATTTGCAGGATTCGTTCATCTTTTTGCCAGAGACCAATACGTTCGTTCCCACCGCTTCATTGACGAAT
>DAOMZH010000072.1:0-21279 GCA_035437985.1 Polyangium sp. (in: bacteria)
AGAGCCCGCCGAATTTCAGCAAGAGGTGGCGGGCTTCATTGATGAATTGATTTCGCATTACGTGCTCGATGATGGCAAGTTGGTCGTGGCGCACGCGGGCATGAAAGCGGCGATGCAGGGGCGTGGGTCGGGCAAGGTGCGTGACTTTGCCCTTTATGGTGAAACGACGGGCGAAACGGATGAATTTGGTTTACCCGTGCGCTACAATTGGGCAGCAGAATATCGTGGGCGCGCAGTGGTCGTGTACGGACACACGCCCGTGCCCGAGCCGGAATGGCTCAATGGGACGATCAACGTCGACACCGGGTGTGTTTATGGCGGGCATTTGACGGCGCTCCGGTATCCCGAAAGGGAGCTGGTATCCGTCCCCGCAGAACGAGTATGGTGCGAACCGGCCAAACCTTTCCTGGATGCGGATGCGGTTGCTCCGGCCTTGACGGCGCAGCAAGAGCAGGACGATGTGCTCGACATGGAGGACGTGTCAGGCAAACGGCTCGTCAAAACGCGGCTGCACCATACGGTGACGATTCGCGAAGAGAATGCCACGGCGGCCCTGGAAGTGATGAGTCGTTTTGCAGCCAATCCGAAATGGCTCATCTATTTGCCACCCACAATGTCTCCGTCCGATACGGCGTCCGAAGGTGCCCTTCTCGAACATCCTGCCCAAGCTTTTGCGTATTATCGTCAAGAAAGCATTCCGCGGGTCATTTGCGAAGAAAAACACATGGGTTCGCGGGCGATTGTCGTGGTTTGTCGCGACACAGACGTCGCGCGACGTAGGTTTGGGGTAGTCGAAGGTGAAAGCGGAGTTTGTTATACGCGCACTGGACGCCAATTTTTTGACGACGACAAACTCGAAGCAGCTTTGATTGATCGGGTTCGTCAATCCATAACCTCGGCGGGACTTTGGGACGAACTGGGCACTGATTGGATGGCGCTCGATTGCGAGCTGATGCCGTGGTCGGCGAAAGCGCAGGAGTTGTTGCGTACGCAATACGCGGCCGTGGGTGTATCTTCGCGGGTGGCGCTCGGCGATGCGCTGGGAACGCTGGAGCAAGCGTTGGCGCGTGGAGCGGACGTCGGTGAGCTTGTCGAACGTACACGAGCGCGGGCGGGTTTGGCCGAGCGCTACGTGGCCGCGTATCGGCGGTATTGCTGGCCCGTGCAGTCGATTGACGATTTTCGGCTCGCGCCATTCCATTTGCTGGCGACCGAGGGCCATGTTCATATCGGCCAAACCCACACGTGGCACATGGACATGCTCGCGCGCCTTGCGCGCACGGGCGATCCGCTGCTCATGGCGACCGAGCATCGAATCGTCGAGGTGACCGATTCGCAATCCGAGGCTGAGGGTATGCATTGGTGGGAGGAGCTCACGGGTCGGGGCGGCGAAGGGATGGTGGTCAAACCATTGGATTTCGTCGCGCGCGGGCGGCGCGGATTGGCGCAACCGGCCATAAAATGTCGTGGTCCCGAATATTTGCGCATCATTTACGGTCTCGAATACACCTTGCCGGCAAACATCGAACGCTTGCGATCGCGCGGGTTGTCAATCAAACGCTCACTCGCCTTGCGCGAGTTTGCCCTCGGTATCGAAGGGCTGGAGCGGTTTGTCCGTAAAGAACCACTACGCCGGGTGCACGAATGCGTTTTTGGCGTGTTGGCGCTCGAAAGCGAACCCGTGGATCCTCGTCTTTGACGGGCATCGAATCACGCACGAACTTCGATCAAACGGCGATCATCGCGAGCAATCTTCAAACGTGACGACGCGCTTGTGTTCGTACTTCTGCTGCAGTAGCGTCACCGCATGATCATCTCGGGACTCTCAGGCAACGAAGTCTATTGTTTGTCGCTGAAAGGTTTTGCTCCGGGCGAGCTGACCGTAGGCAATAGCGTTCGGTCGTTGGGCATCGCCGGTTCGGTAGGTTCGTCTCTCAAAACGCTTGCCGGTGGAGAGATTGAAAACATCACGCTCATGATTTCGGAAGGTCGGCACGCTGCGATTCAGCGAATGGCCGAAGAAGCACGAAAACATGGTGCTTCAGGCGTGAGTGGAGTCACGAGCGAACTCAAGACATTGTCGGGATACATGGAGTTCTTGTCGCAAGGAACGTCGGTAGGTGCGCAAGGGCAAACGCAGTTTTTCACATCGTCGGCGTCCGGGCAGGAATTGTATTGTCACCTCGATGCGGGATATCATCCGATGCAATTCGTCATGGGCAATGTCGCGTATGCTCTTGGGATTGGTCGGGGGTTTGTCGGTGGATTGCGCACGATGGCCAAGGGCGAGGTCGAAGAGTATTCGGAAATGTACAATCGTATTCGGCACTTGGCATTGTGGCGCATGAAAGAAGAAGCGTCCCGAATGGGTGCCAATGCGGTGGTCGACGTCAAAATCGAAATACGGCCATTTGGCCCAGGTGTCGTCGAATTGCTGATGACCGGAACGGCGGCATTTCATCCTCGTTTTTCCCAAGGTCCGGTGCCGCCGAAGCAAGTCATCACGAGCGAGCTGACCGGGGCTGAATTGTGGAACCTAGCCAAACTCGGTTATGCCCCGGTGGAACTCGTGATGGCCACGAGCGTGTATTCGATTGGCCTCGTTGGGGGTATTGGGACGATGTTTTCGGGGTTTGTCCGTGGGGAACTCGACGAACTCACCCGACTCATTTACCATGCTCGGGAAAACTGTTTACACCTGATTCGCCAAGAGGCGCAGAGTCTGGGGGCAGAACGCGTCGTCGGCAGCCGATTGCAAATTCGCGAATTGGCGCCGGGACTCATTGAACTGATTGCCTCGGGAACAGCGCTACGACGCCTCGAGGGCATCGCCCCGCAATCACCCGAGCTCATTCCGCAAGCGATCATTCGTGACGAGGATGCGCTCACGGTAGGCGGCGGGGGCCTTGCAGGGCTTGGCGAAAGTGTGAAATTCGGTAGCGGAATGGAGCAACGCATGCAGGCGCGAGCCAATCCATTGGGATGCCTCATTGCGATGTTCGTTATCGGAATCACGATCTTTATCCCGATATTGGTCGGGATCATTGCCCGGGTGGCCAAACCGTAGCGCCCCACGAAACAGGTTTGTCTCATCCCACGAGCGCTGGCTCATTTCTTCAATTCATTGCGGCCTGTCGGTGGGCGAGCTTCGGTGGGCACGGTGCCGTGGCGTAAATAAGCAATGGCAACTTGTTCGTCCATCGTGATCATCCGAACGGTGCCGTCTTCTTCGCTGATACGCATGAGTTGAAGCATTCCCGCGGCCGTACGCAACAGAACAGCAATGCGCAATAGGCCCGCATCAATACGGTCCCGCGAGCGTCGAAGCGCCGCCTCGTATTCGGGGTCATTGCGTCCACTTACATTTCGGGTATCGACGAGCAAACAACGTCCTTGGCGACCATAAACGTCCAGTGCCCGCGCCACTTGCATGTAGCTGTCCTCCATGACTTTTGGCGAGGGGTGCGGCGTCGTCGAACGTACCACACGCACGACACATCCATCTCGGTCCGCAATGAGTGTCACATACTCGTCCGCGTAAAGCACGGTAGCCGAATTGCGTGCGGACCCGGGAGGCGTTGATTGACGCATGGATGGACGACTATCGCGCGCCGCTTGCGCGAAATCAAGCCCGCCGATGCGGAAGTGCTTTTCTCGGGAATCGAATTCGGGTAAGAGAATGCAAACAGCATCGAGAAAACGCAATGGACCTCGCATCGATACCTTCCACGAATCTCTGGCAACCTACGCTCGTTGGTGAACACGTTTTGGCCCGACCGCTCCAGGAAACGGATTTCGAGGTCTTATTCGCAGCGGCAGCGGATCCTGGCATTTGGGCGCTGCACCCCGTGCCCGATCGCGGCACGCGGCCCAAATTCGAGATTTATTTTCAAACGGGTATAGCTTCGCGAGGTGCGCTCGTCGTGGAAGATCGAGCAACTGGGGCGGTGATTGGTTCGTCACGGTTTACCGCGCATAACCCGGAAAGACGCAGCGTGGAAATTGGATATACGTTTCTCACGAGAAACCATTGGGGAACAGGAGCCAACCGAGCACTCAAATCCCTGATGCTCGCACACGCCTTTCAACACGTGGACACGGTCGAGTTCGTCGTCGGTGTGCGGAATCTGCGGTCGAGAAAAGCTATGGAAAAGCTCGGGGGCAAACTCGTTCGCACCATTTCGGAAGTCGAACCGGAAGGAGATCTCCGGGAATCGGTGGTGTACGAAATTGCTCGAAATGAATGGAAACACGCATTGCCAGGCCGCTGAACGCCAGCCTGAATGAGTCGTGAGACGAACCCACGCGGTCAGCGACGATAATTACCGCGGTGATCGTGACCGCGATGGTGGGGTTTGTCATACCCCGATGGTTTGGTATTGGGCGCAGCCGAGCTCCGCAAATAAGTATAATAAAGGGCAATCCCCGTAAAAAGACTGCCGCCGGCATAATTACCCAAGGTCACAACGAACTGATTCTTCCACAACCAATCCGCGATCGTCACTTTGGCGCCGAGCATCATGCCCGCGGGAATGACGAACATGTTCACCACTGAATGTTCGAACCCGTGAGCAAAAAACACGAGAATCGGAAGCCAGGCCGCCACGATCTTGCCTGTCGTCGAGGTCGAGGTCATGGCCATTACGACGCCGAGACAAACCATCCAATTACAGAGGATGCTCCGGACAAACATCGGTCCTAGACCCCAGGACGCCGGGTATGCAGCTTTGGCCTCGGCAATGGCGATGATTTTCTGCGCGATCGCATCAGGCGGCAACGAACCCGCGGCGGTGAGGGAGACCCACAGCAAACACGCGTAAAATAAGCTTCCGAGCAGATTTGCCAAAAAAACGACGCCAAAGTTTCGCAACATTTGCGCAACCGTGCATCGCCCATCGATGACGGCCATTGTTACGAGGGCAAAATTTCCTGTGACCAGCTCGAGACCGAGGAGCACGATCATGACGAAGCCCACGGGAAAAAGGATCGCACCAACAATCGGTAGGTTCGTCTGGACAGTCGCAATCGCGGCGAGGCTCGTGGCAAAACCAAGCAATGCTCCCGCCAGAAAGCCGCGAATGATGAGGTCTCCGAGCTGTGCGTTCGCCTTGACCGCGCCCGCTTCGAGCATGGCGGCGACGACTTTTGACGGAACCACGTAATCCATGAAGGGCGCCTCGCAGAAACGAGCATGCTGTCATAACGCATCGCGAGAGCGTTGACCATAGGCATGTCGCAGGCACGGAGTGTTCAGAAAAGGCGGGCGATCTTTGGCCGACGCGCGACGTCGAAATCATGCTCTCGAGGCTCGCTGATCAAGAGCGGCGATCTGGGTCTGTCCAGGTACAAGAATGTTCAGGCTCGAAAGAATACTGAACATCTGCGTGGAATGAATGGACGGGTTGGTCACCGAGTCACGTGTGGGGCGAAGCAATGGGCGCCACCACGGCCAAGGAATTAGGTAATGGTGGACGATGCACAAGATACGCAGCGACGACAAACGGCACCGGGCTTGACTTCCGCGGGGCGTTGCGTAGAGTGCGCGGCGCGCGAAGGCTAATCCATGCGAATTCCACTCGTCGACTTGCAACGACAACACCAGGCCATCCGGAACGAAGTCAATGAGGCCATTCAGAGCGTCATTGAATCACAAATTTTCATTTTGGAGCCCGAAGTTGCGGCATTCGAGGCGGAAGTCGCTGCGCGCCTGCGGGCTGCACGCGCCGTGGGCGTCGCGTGCGGCAGTGATGCGCTGCTCCTTGCATTGATGGCTGCTGGGGTTCGTCCTGGCGATGAAGTCATTACTACGCCATTTTCCTTTATTGCGACTCCCGAGGCCATTGCGCGGCTCGGGGCGATCGCCGTATTCGCCGATATCGAAGCGGATAGTTTCAATTTGGACCCTGATCGAGCGCTCGAAAAAATAAGCCCTCGTACACGCGCATTCGTCCCGGTGCACTTGTATGGCCGTTGCGCACGTATGGAACCACTTATCGAAGCGGCGTGTGCGCGCGGTCTGGTCGTCATTGAAGATGCGGCCCAGGCATTCGATGCCCAGCGGCTTGGCAAGAATGCGGGAGCTTGGGGTGATTATGGTTGTTTTTCATTTTTTCCTAGCAAAAATTTGGGAGGATGGGGCGATGGCGGGATGGTGGTGACGCGCGATCCCGAAAATGGGGCGCATATTGCGCGTCTGCGGGCACATGGGGGTATCAAGCATTATGTGAGCGAGGAAATCGGAGCCAATAGCCGGCTCGACGCCTTGCAAGCTGCTGTTTTGCGGGTAAAACTGCGGCATGTCGCTTCGTGGACAATTGCGCGCCGCCAAGTTGCCGCCAATTATCGCGAATTGTTTTCATCGCATGCGCTCCTCGACGATATTGAGCTGCCCGCCGATGATCCGCACGGTCTCCATGTATACAATCAATTCACCATTCGTTGTTCCCAGCGCGACGCGCTCGCTGGCTACTTGACGCAACAGGGCATTGGATCGGCGGTGTATTATCCCCTGCCCTTGCATTTGCAGCCTTGTTTTGCACGTTTGGGTCATGCACCGGGGGACTTTCCCATTGCGGAACGAGCATGTCGCGACGTCTTGTCGTTACCCATGCACCCATTCATTCGTGCGGACGAACAGAGCTATATTGTCGAAAAAATTCGACATTTTATTCGTGGTGGGTCATGACCGGACGACGATTGTCGACAGCGCTGATTGGAGTGGGAAACTGGGGCCGCAACGTTCTGCGGGCCATTGGTACGATTCCCATGATTGATTTGCGTCTCGTGGTCGATCCTTCATCTGCGGCGCAAACGCGAGCGCAAGCGCTGGCTCCTGCAGCGATGGTGGCGAGTGATTTTCAATCGGCGCTCGAGGATCCTGCGATTGAGGCCGTCGTGTTGGCAACTCCGGCGGTGACTCACGCGCAACTCGCCATTGCCGCATTAAATTCGGGAAAACACGTTTTTGTTGAAAAACCACTCTGTATGAGCATTGCGGAGGGTGAACAGATTCGACGCGCGGCGGAATCGGCAGCGCGTCAAGTCATGGTGGGCCATTTGATGCTTTATCATCCGGCGGTGCAAAAACTCCGGCGGGTCGTGCATTCTGGGGAACTCGGCACACTAAGGTATTTGTATGCAACGCGGGTGAATTTGGGCACGGTGCGTCGGGAAGAAAATGCCTGGTGGAGCCTGGCTCCGCATGATTTGTCAATGATATTGGATCTGGTTGGGGTTCTTCCCGAACGAATTGCGGTCCATGGTGCCGCGTATCTTACGCCGGGTATCGAAGACGTCATTTTCGCGCATTTGGTTTTTCCTGGGGAAATTGTAGCTTCCATTCACGTCTCTTGGCTCGATCCTCATAAGCGTCGCGAGCTCACCGTCGTCGGAGATCGAAAAATGGTGTGTTTCGACGACGTCGAACCCGGAGAGAAATTGCGCATTTACGACAAAGGGGCGGAGGTGAAGTCAGAATTCGCGAGTTTTGCTGAATTCGTCGCCTTGCGCCACGGCGACGTCTCCATTCCGCGACTCGAAGCGACCGAGCCATTACAAGCGGAATTGGAACATTTTGCCGTCGCTATGCTCAATGGGAACGAACCCCGAACTTCACTCACCGCGGGGCTGGATGTCGTACGGGTCTTGGAGGCTGGTCGACGTTCGCTCGAATCAGCAGGTTTGCCGGTCGTCGTGACGTGAAGGTGGATCGGCGAGGAATGCCGATTACCGGCCATACTCCTGATATCAAGACCGTGTAAAATTTGTAGTTAGCACAAAGTTGTCGTTGAAAATCACGGGCCTGCTGCATGATCGTCGATATGCTGTTGGGTCGCCAATGCTTTGCCTAGAGAACTTCGATGTCGAATCTTGCTGAAACGAAGGAAGTCGAGAACGCTGGATCGCCGGATATTACAGAATCCTCCGAGCGGTTATCCAATCTCGAAATGGTGTCCCGTGAACGTTATGTGCTGGGCAACGAAATCGCCCAAGGAGGAATTGGGCGTATTTTGCGCGCAAACGATAAGCGCCTCGAGCGTCAGGTGGCTCTCAAGAAGTTGCTGGATCCGACGCCGGAGACGGAGGCGCGATTTCTTCGCGAAGCTTTGGTGACTGCACGTCTTCAGCACCCGGCGATTGTTCCCGTTTATGACGTGGGACGTTTTCCCGACGGAGAGATTTTTTATGCAATGAAGCTCGTCAAGGGTCGCTCCTTGGGCGATGTAGTGGGCGAAGCGCGATCCGTGGACGAACGTTTGGCTCTCTTGCCCCATGTGACTTCCGTTGCGGAAGCTATTGCCTACGCGCATAGCGAAGGCATTGTCCATCGCGACCTCAAGCCGGATAACGTGCTCATTGGTCCGTTTGGAGAAACCGTGGTCATCGATTGGGGCATTGCCAAGAATTTGCGCGAGCAAGACGTGGCGAGCGACAAGCATCCGTGGCCCGAGGCAAGCGACGCCATTGGGGATGGTTCGACGTCGTTGACGATGGCTGGTTCCGTATTGGGAACACCTGGATATATGCCGCCGGAACAAGCGGGCGGAGAATCGGTGGATGAACGCGCGGACGTTTATGCGCTTGGCGCTATTCTATATCATGTTTTGGCTGGCGTTGCGCCGTATGACGGGAAAAACGGATTCGAGGTTTTATCTCGTGTACTGGAAGGCCCGCCCCTTGCATTGTCCACGCGCGAACGGCGTTTGCCGCGGGATTTGCTGGCCATCGTCACGAAAGCCATGGCTCGGGATCCGCAGTTTCGATACCCGACCGCGAAAGAATTCGCCCATGACTTGGTGCGTTTTCAAACTGGCCAGATTGTCGGGGCATACCAATACTCGCGACGGGAGAGATTCTACCGTTTTACCCAGAGACATCGAGCCGTCCTCGGCACGATGTCCCTCGGTTTCTTGGTGATCGTACTCATTGGATTGGCGAGCTTGGTCCGGGTGCTGGACGCGCGGCGTATTGCCGAATTGGAGCGCGACCGAGCGCAAGAAGAACGCGAAAGAGCCGAAGCAAAACAATCCGAGGCAGAAATAGCTGGTCGAAAAGCATTGCAACAAAGCGACGAACTCTTGCTCGTCGAAGCTAGAAATGCCGCCCGGCACGACCCCAATGCGGCAATCTCGTGGCTGTCGAGCCTTTCGGATTCATTTCATCGCTGGAGCGAAGTCCGGTTGATTGCGGCGGACGCGCATGAATATGGCATTTCCAAAGTGCTCAAAGGGCATACGGGCTCGCTCAATATGGTCAGCTATTCGCCGGACGGATCGACCCTCTTGACTGCAAGCGATGATCGTCGCGTTGGCATGTGGACTCATGAGGGCAAACTGATCCGGATGCTCGACGGGCATCGCGACGAGGTTTGGCGCGCCATATTCTCGAATGATGGTCGAAAAGTGCTCAGCTCGAGCAAAGATGGCACGGCGCGCTTGTGGGACGCTCAGACCGGAGAAAGCCTCCACATTTTTCACACGAAAGGCTCCGAAGCGGCTTGGACGAGTTTTCTCGACGAAAAACGCGTTGCGATTTTGAGCTGCGCAAATCGGCGTATTGAATTGCATTCGAGTGAGAACGACGATGTGGACATTTTGCCCGGCGTTGCAATTTGCCCCGGAGCTTTTGCGCTGTCGCCCGATCACGAGGTAATTTATTATTCTTCCGAAGGCAAACCGCGCGCTTGGAACATCAAAACTCGCGAATTTCGCGATTATCAAAACGACAAGGGGCGTTGCGCGCTCGTCTACGCGAGTCCCGACGGAAAGTACATCGGTTGTGGCGGGACAAACGGTTATTCCGAATTATGGGACGCGAAATCTGGTCGGCAAATCGAGGTGGTTCCAGCAACGAATTCGCCGGTTTTCGGCACGGCCCAATTCTCGCCCGACGGACGCTTGTTCATTTTTTCCCGCGGCTCGGTTTTGTATATGCGCAGCCTCGAAAATGGGTCCGTACGAAGCTTCACGCAGCATGAAGGACCCATTTTCGCCAACATCTTCTCCCACGATGGCCGAAGATTGGTGACGACGAGTTTCGATCGTACGGCAGTGGTTTGGGATATTGCCAATGAGACACAACGCCATTTTTATGGGTTTCGAGATACGGCATGTTGGGGCGCATTTTCGCCCAATAATCACGCCGTGGCCGTGGCAAGTTGGGATTCCACCGCCAGAATCTTCCCTCTGAATGCGAGTCGTAATCGGCTCTTGAAACGGGGTTTGGCCCGAATGAAGGAGGCTCGATTTTCCGACGATGATCGATTGGTTGTTTCGCTCGACGAAAACGGCACGGTGCACGTCGATTCGCTGCGCGAAGAGAGTGCTCCGAGCGTGACGACAGTGCTCGATGGCGTGGGGCATGTCTTGTCACCCGATGCTACGCGCGTCGTGTATGGAACGAAAAAGGGAGCGCTTCACATTCATAAGGTAGGTATCGAAACCGACGACGAATTGCTCGAAGGTCACGTGGGAATGGTGGAGAAGGTCGTCTTCGCGGCGCAAAGCAATCAACTGCTCAGCGTGGGGAGCGATAAAACAGTTCGCCTGTGGGATTTGGCGTCGCACCACGGACGGGTCGTATTCACTACAAACGACACCATTACGAGTTTGGCCTTCTCAAACGATGGAAAAACGATCGCCATTGGCGACAACCGCGGTGCGGTAAGGGTTATTTCTACAAGCACCGCGAAGGAGCGGACATTCGAGGGGCATCTCAAGGACGTCACTGCACTCACCTTCTTGCCAGGCGACAAACGCTTGGTTTCCGGGGGACAGGATCATACTCTTCGGATCTGGGAACTCGAGTCGGGTCAGGTGCGCACGCTCGACGCCAATGGGCTCGGCATTGCGCAAATTCTCGTCGCGCACGATGGTTCGACATTGTATACGCTCGGGTCCGAATCTTCGATTCGGCAATGGGACGTGGAAAGTGGGCAACAGCTCGAGGTATTACGTGGACATCGCACGGTGGTCGATCGAATTGCTCTATCGCCTGATGGTTCGCGATTGGTTTCAGCAAGCAGCGACGGCGAAGTCTACTTATGGGATCTCGCTTCGGGCCATAGCCGTACGCTCGAAGGTCATCGCGACGGCGTTGCGTGGGTGGCTTTTGCGAGTCGAGGCGATCGCATTATTTCGGCAGGAAATGACGGTACCGTGCGAATCTGGTACGACGATTTGCCTTTCGATGGCCCCTCGCTGCGCGCGTGGATGAAAACCATATCGCCCGAAAGCGTAGAGGTCACGCCGACGCTAAATTGACTCGTTCTCGTTTATTTCGCGTCGGCACGAATGATTTCGATGGCTCGCAATCCGCTCGGTCCGAGGTCCAAGAGAATTCGGCCGCGGCCGCCCTTGTCATCAGCGATTTCAAGCTGCTTGCGCTTTCCGTCGTCGGTGACTTTCGGTGGGGCCAAACCCAATCTGTTTCCCAAAGCTCGGACAAACGCCTGAGCATCGCCCGCAATCGGCGATTGAAACGTAGCTTCGAGCGTCGTGACAAACTTACGCGTCCCTTCGTCACGTAAACCAACTGCGGCGCTCGAAATATTCCGAATTGGTGGAGCCGTACCGAATGCAATGCGGCCATTTACCGGAGGACTATAGATTCCCAGCGTCCCCGCGAACGCCACGGGCTCGGGCGGACGTGGACGAAGGGCAAGCGCGATGAGACGCGCAACGTCGTCGGCCGATCGAAATCCGTCAGGCAGAATTTCAATCATGGACGACCGTCGGAATATGTATTGATACACTTCCCGAGCGTTGAGAGGTTCAGAACGTTTGCGGTGCGAAAAAATGTAACGCGCTTGAAATGCTTTGCCATCGAACGAAAATGCATCACCCCCCGCCTCGAATGAGTCGAGCGGCGCCATCGTTCGTTCGGACTTACCATATCGAGATTCCAGAGCCGCGATATCGATCGTGACGGTTTTCTCGTATTCGACGACGAGCCCAATGAGATCTCCATCGTGCGTTTCGACCGTGACTTGCTGGATCGCTGGATCTCGCGGCGCAAGGTGCATATTGAGGTATCCGGGAACAGCCCCGTCATTGCACAAAACCGGTTCGCCGAAAATCGCGACCACTTCTGGAACCCCTAGTTCCGTCCGGACAAACGCTTCCATATCGATGACCAAATCGGCAAGTTTTCCCTTGGCCTTGAAAACACCAACATCGCCTTTGGGTGCCTCTATATGCGGACAATGCACCGGATAGGGAACGAGCAACGATACTTTCAAGCCCTTGGCCTGAGCTGCCTTCAATGCGGAGAGACTATCGAGCACGGGACCTGAATCCTTTACAGGTTTGGCTGGTACAGACACCGATGCAATCGGATCCGCAATGTTCTTGTCGCCCTCCTCCGCTCCGGCTTTCATCGACGATACCGAAGCCGGCGCGGCGGACGAAGGCTCGGAAGCAGAAGAAGCCGAGGCCGCTGCGTTTGTCGTGGCTGACGACGGGGATGAATTCGCGGAATGGGTATCGGGATCCGTAGCTGGAACGCACGAGAAAAGGACGACATGCATACCGACGAGCAGTTTCCGGCTCATGACAGCCTCCCAGAAAAGCACCGATGGCGACGAAAAAAAAGCGCTGAGGGGAACTTGGACCGATGAATTGGACCCGTCATCGTGGGGTTGCACTTGTTTACCATGAATTACAATGCGTCGGCGATAGCCTTGACGAGGTCCAGGTATTTTTTCGCCCAACGATCGACGACCCGTGTATAGGCTGCTGCGGTTGCGGCATCGTCGGCGTTTGTCTCGGGATAGCTGCGCGGAAAAAGCGGCGAAAAAGTCCGAATGACGCGCTCGCCCTCACGCAAGTCCGGAAGTGCCTTTCCTTCCACGATCACCGTCCCGCCCCGGTCGAGTAAATCGTGGAGCGCTTCGAGTTGCGGCAGCTCACTTTCGGCTGTGTTTGCACCGACAAACACTACTCGACCAGGCAGAAAATGCACACTGCCCCCATGGCGATGAGGAATTTCGAGCCCGTCGAGCAACACATGGGCTGAAAAGCCGACGCAAGTAACTTGTCGTCGAAACAGCTGGTCGATTCGTTCTGCCGAAGCCGCGTGTCGCTTGCGAAGGCGCTCGTACGCGCGTGTCTTCGCGTGCTTCAAAAAGATCTCCTCGCGATCCATCGTTGCGATTATACTCGCGTCGATGCAAAAAAGCGCTCGAGAAATCTGCGCCCTCGCGCGGGAGCCCTCGCCCGAAACTTGGCGCACCATTTGTGAGGCGTTGGACGCAATGCCTCTACAACAAGCATCGCGCGTCATTCTCCGCTTGAAAAAATTTCTCGAAGGTTGGCCTGACGAACTTCGCGCGACGATGTGCGGTATGTCGTGGGACGACAAGTTCTTCGAGGGCAAACCCGAGCCCCGTTCGACTATCGTGCGTCATTTGCGGGTGGACAAAGTTTTTAGCGGCCGATATGGGCAGTTGGTCATTCGCAATGTGCGGCTGTCGCCTGAATCGATCCAAAAGTTGGGTGATGCACGTGGCGCACGTCATTTGACGATGCTGACGATATCTGGCCAGCACATTGGGCCGCTCGGAATGCAGCGACTGGCTCGAGCCAAGCACCTCGAAAGCTTGCACCATTTGACGGCGAATCGCTGCAAATTCGGTCCTCGTGGTTTCGAACCCCTGGCTCGCTCACCCCTGTTTGGCCAATTGGAATCATTATCGCTGAAGGGCAACGAATTTAATGAAAATGCGCTCGATGTGTTGGCGACGATCGCAAAGCCCGTCCCCTTGCGAAGTCTGGCCCTGGACGATAATCCATTGGGTCGGGTTGGCGCCGCATTTCTTGCCGCAACTCCAGCATTTTCTTCATTGACGAAATTATCTTTGTCGGAATGCGGTTTGGGGATAGGCGGAGCCGAAGAGCTTGCCAACGCGATGTTTCCCGCACTCGAAGAACTCGACGTGAGCAAAAATCGCTTGGGCGATGCGGGCGTGGTGGCGTTGACCTCACGGCGTCATTCGGTGCAGAGGCTGGATATCGATGGTGATACGATCGGCCCCGAGGGCGTGCGGGCGTTGGCGCGCTCGGGATGGCCGCTTAGAAGTTTGTCATTATGTACCAATCGAATCGATGACGATGCGGTGCGCGCTTTTGCCGAAGCCAAGTGGCCCCATCTCACCGAACTGACGCTCGACGACAATGACGTTACTCCCACGGGCCTCGAGGCATTGCTGACTTCGACGACGATGCCCGCACTCGCCGGACTTTCGCTGCGCACGAACTTGCTGGGACCAACCAGTTTTGCGCATGTAGGCGTGGCAGCTCGACACTTGCGCAAGCTCCAGCTCACGCACAATCGTCTGGGTGACCAGGGTTTGTCGGCGATATGCGCAGCGCCCTGGGAACAGCTCGAAGAATTGGAGCTAGACCATAACGGGATTCATGCCGAAGGATTTGTACAATTGGTAGGAGCCCCGTTTTTCGATCAGCTGACGTATCTGAACCTGGCCCACAATGCCTTGGGCAGAGACCTGCCTTCCATGGTTTGGCCATCCAAACTAGACTATCTAAATCTATCCGATAACCAAGTTGGCGACGAACTCATCGCCACCCTCGCCCAATCGTCCTGCCGCCCCCAAACGCTGGTCCTGCGTAATTGCGGGCTGACCGATCGCAGCGCCCTTGCCTTGGCGGATTCACCGGTATTGGAGCGCGTTACTCGGCTCGTGCTCGATGAAAATGCAATTGGCGATGAAGGCGCGCTCGCGTTGACCCGAGCCCTCGACGGCCGAGATGTTCGAGTCTTGAGCCTAGAGAAAAATCAGCTAGGCAATGAGTCGGTCGTGGCGCTGGCCCAATCCGAATCCCTCGTTGCGTTCGTCGAAAAGAACCCCTATGGCGATCCTGGCCGCCGCGCGTTGGAACGAGTGCCGCCGCGATGTTGTCCCTGAACGTCAAATGCCTCCTTGGGCGGCGAGCAAGACGCGTTGTTCTCCGATATCCAGAATGTTCACTTCTTTTTCGGACAAGCCGTGCTCGTGCATGGCTCGACGAAGCACTGATTCGGGTTCGCCGGGTTCGTCCGCGGAATTGATGAACGTCTCGAAATGCATCGGCATCATCCATTTCGCGCGCAAATCCAAGAATGCCTCCACCGCTTCGACCGGGTCCATGTGTCTTTTTTTCATGATGCTGCGAGGGTGAATGGGGCCGATGGGGAGGATAGCGAGATCGATCATGGGAAATCGTTTTTGCGTTTCGACGAAGTCTTCTTTGGTATATGCCGTATCGCCACCGAAATACACAGTCAATCCGTGATACTGAATCACGTACCCCGTGAAACTTTTCGTCGCCCAACCAACGTCCGCCCCATAACGCCAACCAGAATGCACGACGGGCACGGCCGTGATTGACAAACCGTCCGTCTCTTGCCGTTCCCAACGCTGCAATTCTTGCGCCGGGAAACCATAATTGGGAACATAAGTCAATCCTTGCTCGGGAACAAACAAGCGCCGAATCTTGGGAGCCAGCATTTCGAGCGTTCCGACGGACAAATGATCGAAATGCATATGCGAGATGAGCACAGCGTCGAGGATGGGGACGTGTTGGGGTGCGAGCCCCGGTTCGACCAACCGTTGGGAAATTCGCCCAGCTTCGTCCGTCATGATTGGGTCCGTCAAAATGCACCGGTCGTCCATTTGAACGAGGACCGTCGCATGACCCACCCATAGAATCGCCAACCGGGCGTCCTTGCGCACAGGCTCGCTAATGCGCGAGGTCAATCGGCGCATGGGCGTAAACATCATTCGGGCATTACCGCCGAGAATACGGGCCGGACCGGCGCAGCCGCCAAGCGACGAAATCATGATGACAAGACAAACCAGTAGAACGATCCGCCGATAATCCATGCGTATTTACCTCAAAAATAACGAACTCGAAACGACGCCATCCATGACTCCGCACCCAGGAGCTTCGGCGTGTAGGTCACTTGCAGGCCGAGAATGCCAAAAAGCACATACGTACCGACCTCGAATCCCACCGAATGCTGCCCGTTGAAATAGGAATGCGACCCGCCGAGCGAGATAGAAAGCCCCTCTCCATTTTCCACGACGGGAAAATACGAGCGCACACCAGAACGAATGGCCCATTTGTTTTGGATGTCGCCGAGATACGAAGTGTATTCAGGTGAAAGAAAAACCTCGATGGATCCAGAATGGCGCACATTGGGTTCGGCAAGCAAAACTCGCCACGGATTCACCTCGCGACGTACCCCGAACGAATAGAGCAAGGGCGTGACCTGCCAGCGCATCGTGAAATAAGCCTCGCGACGAATGACCTGCAATCCGGGGCTCGGAATGACTTGCGCCGCAGCCCAAATGAGTGTGGGGGTAGGCAATGTCGGTCGGTGTTCGGCGCATACTGGCCAGGAAATAGCCCCAATCCCGACGGCGATGAAGAATGCCGTGAATCGCTTCGACGCAAGGAGTCGTCGGGGACGCATCCGCGTCACAATGCGCGAATCTTCGTCCACCGTCAAGCATTCCTGCATTCCTATTTTGGACCCCTCGCGCGCGACCACGCGACGGGGCAAAATCGAAAATGTTCGATTATATTGCCGAGAAATTGCCCCTCGACGGAGACCAAAATCCCGTGTACCGTTGCGCCGCTTTCGCGTAGTCCGCCCTCAATAACTCGAGGAGAAATCATGATGCGTCGCCTCGTCATTTCGCGTCTCCACGTTATCACCGCCGTTCTTATTGCTTCGTCAATTGCCTCGGGCTGTCTCGAGACGATGGGCTTGACGCCCGTTTCGACTTCCACGGGCGGAGAGACAGGAGGTTCGGGCAGCGCGCAAGGCTCGGGAGGGTCCGGGGGGGATATCTTCATGGAGGTATGCAAGCCCGGAGAAGTTCAATCATGTTATCCGGGTCCTCAGGGGACGGAGGGCGTGGGCATTTGCGCTCCTGGAACTCAAACGTGTTTGGCGAACGGAACGGGATTCGGAACGTGTGACAAGGCTCTTGTTCCGCGATTCGACGATTGTGCAAGCGCCGACGACGAAGACTGTGATGGCCAGGCGACGTCCTCATGCACCGGCGCTGCCAATAGCTTCATTCCAATCGACGTGTCAAGCACGCAAGATCTTGTTTTTGGTATCGCAGCAAGAAATGGTCATATTGCGGTAACAGGCGTCGTGAATGGCTCGGCCGTCAGCAATCGTTACACCCAATTGGGGACAGGCAATATGTTTGTGGGTGTATGGGATTCGGAAGGGAAAAAGATATGGTCGCACACATTCACTAGCAATACCGTTGCTGTAGGTCGCGCCGTAGCACTCCTCGATAATGGAAGCGTTATCGTTGGCGGCGACTACATGGGCACGTTCACGGATGCTCAAGGAGCCGAGGTTTTGCCCGCCAGCGATGCGACCGACGCGTTTGCCATGGCGTTTGATGGCGCAGGAACGAAGCAGTGGTCGACCCCATATCGTGGAGCCTTGGACCAATCGATCCGAGCAATCGCTGTTTCGGCCAAGAACGAGGTTTACGTGACTGGAGAATTGAGCGGGGACACGACTTTCGGATGCAATGTGCTTGCCGCCAATACGTCGTCGCGAGATGTTTATCTAGCCAAACTAGATGAGAAGGGCGCGTGCATGTGGAGTCGTCGATGGGGTGACAACAATCAACAATTCGGACGCTCGGTGGCGGTTGCTCCGAACGGCGACGTTTTAATGGTAGGTTCATTCGAAGGGACCCTGGATTTCGTAGACGCAGTTTTGAATTCGGCTGGAGCCATGGACGCATTTGTCTCGCGATTTGATGCCAACGGTAAACTCGCGTGGGCGAAACGATTCGGAGGCAATATGGATCAATTCGGATGGGGCGTCGCTGCTGGGCCACGAGGTGAAGTTGCAATGACCGGCTTTTTCGACGGATCCATTGATTTTGGTGGAAACGTCTTGAACAACCGCGGAGGCCTGGACATGTATCTTGCGGTTTTCGACGCCAATGGTACCCATCGCTCGAGCAAAAGCTTCGGAGAAACCTTCGATCAACACGGCACTGCCGCGGCGATCGACGGTGCTGGTCATGTCGTCGTCGGCGGATATGCACAAGGTGACGTCGATTTTGGCGGCGGCCCATACATGCAGAACAATTTGGTCGACGTTACGTATGCCAAATTCTCGCGGGATGGCGTTCATGAATGGAGCGGCAAGAAAGGCGACATTAACACCCAGGTCGTCCATGCTGTCGCAACCGACGAAAAAGGCAACGTTTATCTGGGCGGCGGATTCGAAGGAACGCTCGATTTCGGTAATAGTGTCACGCGGACAAGCACTGGCCAATTCGACACCTTCGTCGTGCGTTTGGCACCATAACCGAATTACGCCAATTTCTCGCCTTTCGTCTCCGCACCCACTCCAAACGCCAAGAGCACCAATCCCACCACGGGCACTGCGGCAACCCAACGCAAGAGATCAATCGGATTCGCGCCACTTCGCGCCAAAAGCCCCACGATAAACGGCCCGCCAACCGTAATGAACCGGCCGCTGTTCAGACAAAATCCGGCCCCGGATCCCCGAAGGTGCGTCGGGAACAACTCGGGCAGGTAAAACTGAAACGAGCCGAAAATTCCGTATACGGAGACGCCCACCAAACCCAACATCATCATGCGCGTGGACGTTTCGAGTGCCAAACCAAATGCGAGCGCTACCGTCACGGCGCTCCATGCAAAGTATAAAAAGTACATGGGGCGACGCCCAAGCCGCATCGCCATGGGTGCCGCTAAAACGGAACCAATCAATCCTCCCAAATTGAACCAAGCAAGGGCCTGCGTGACGAAGGAAGCTTTCATCGCGGGCACATTCGCCGGCTTGGGTACGATTTCATCGACGAGAAATGCGGCAACGACAGGCAAAAATGCATTCACCACCCAAAACGTCACGAGAGCAATCGTGGCAATGAGCATACCACCCACCGTTCGACGCCGAAGTTCTGGTGAAAAAAGCTCCGCCAGCGAACTCTTGGGACGTTCGGCTGATTGCCATCGTTCCGGTTCCTTCAATCCGCGACGAATAAAAATTGCCGCAATGGCCGGTACCGCGCCAAATCCCAGAACGAGTCGCCAGGAAATGTTCGGATCGGAAGCAATGCTCTCAATTTGTTTCGTGAGGAGCCAATTCACGAAGAGCCCCAAAAAAACGAAAAAAGGCGGAGCCGTAAAAAGAACCGTGCCCATTTGCACACGACGACTCTCAGGCACTGTTTCGGCCACGAGCGTCGCTCCCGCAGCCCATTCACCACCAATCCCTAACGCCGTAACAAACCGCAAAACACTCAAGATCCACACGTTCGGCGCGAGGGCACATGCGCCGGTTCCCAACGAATACAAAAGCATCGTGAGGATAACCGTACGCGTTCGTCCAATGGTATCACTGAGCCGACCAAAGGCCACACCCCCAATGGCCCATCCCAAAAGCATCACGCTCGTGAGAATGCCGGTCCAAAAACCCGTCGCCGTTTTGCCTTCAACGGACGATGGCGCAAGATTTAGAAGATTCGGAATCGCGATCGGCGAGATGAAATTAAAGAGTATGGAGTCCATCAAGTCGAAACCGAGGCCCACCCAGGCACAAAAAACGACGTATTTCTGATATTTGGTCAACTTGTCCGTCACGAGAGACAAATCCGCCTGCGCCTGGCTCATGTGCGCCTCCGCCGCCCTTATCGCACGAAATCAGCCCACCGTACCAGCAATTCGAAGGGCGATTGCGTTTGTCGTTCTGGACGGCACCCAGCCATCGAAGGAACCAAGACCCGAGCATCCTTGTCCCAAACATAGCCAGGGCGTTGATCATATCCAAACATATCGCTGATTATCCCATCGGATAACCTCTTCCCCTCGTACACGTGGACTGGTACAACATTCTGCTCTTTCACGTCATGGCACGTCGGTTGCTGTTCTCGGCGTCGTCCCTCCAACACAGGAAACTCCCATGCCTGACCTTCGTATCGGCCATTGTTCCTCCGACAAACTCGACTTCAAATTCGAACGTATCGAAGATTCGCTGCGCATCTTCCTCGTCAACGCCGATGAATCGGGGTCGATGGGCGGCCGGACGCACGAGAATGTCAAGGCTTATGAAGCCGTCGCAGGTGTGCTCGGACGACGTGCAGACGTCGTGATTTTGCACGGCTTCGAGTCGGATAGTTGCTACGACGTTTTCTTTTCGCGAAACGCCAAAGAGCGATTGGGCGATCCCACTGCTCTCATTGAAAAAGGCAAAGGCCACGCGTATGTCGTGAGCGATGCGAGCGCCGCGGTGAGCGACGCGCAAGCCAATTTGGCGAAGCACGCAGCGCGAGGTTCGACCAATCCGCGATCCCATGCGACGTTCTTGGACCGATTGAGCGCGCTGCTTGGAAGCAAGAGCATTGATATCGAGCTCATCGTGTTGAATTCGTCGGACGGTGGATTCGACGGCGGGCCGAAGAGCCCAATGACGGTGGCCATCGACCGGGCCATGCGAAGTCTGAATGCGCGGTGTCGCTGCGTATTGGCCGCAAACGTATTGGTCGGTTCAGCCGGAAGTCCCGAAGCATTGACGTTTTTTACGGGTGACCCCGATCGTTTCGACAATCGATTGCTGTTTTCCACGGAACAGGCGTCGCAAGGCGTCTTGCTGCTCCGCGACTTCAAGCATAATTCAATTACGCTCGCCGACGGAAACACGGCGACGCATACGCTCACGCCCGGTGTGCCCTGCTGGACCGTCGAAGTTGGTCAAGGCCGCGAAATGCGCCTCGTTACGTGGCATCCGGAAGGCGCGGCGAAATTGCCCACGGAAATCGTCGTTCGGCGCACCGAACCACAACAAGGGGGACGACGTGCGGTTCTGGCATGCAAGGTAAAACCCGTTTACAACGACGTGACCTTGGATCGCGATGGTCAAGCCGTATTTTCGCTCATTGCCAAGAGTTTGTCGGACAATCCATTTCTGCGTGAACAATCGCGCGAGGAATTGAACGGACTCATTGCCCCACTCGAGCGACTCCTCGGAACGCGCCATGCCGTCATTGCCATGCTCACAGCCGCCCCGGAAAAAGCGGCGCGCGTGGATACACTGCGCAAGCAAATCGAGGAAAACACGGCGGCGATTCGGAGCGTCATCGAACAAGAAGGTTTGACGCCGCGCGAGCGTTCGAGTCGCATCAACATGCTCAACAACGCGCGCCATTTGCTCAAAGGCGAATTGCGGACGTCGAAAGAAACCATGGAGCAAGATGCGCTCGAACGTGAATTT
>DAOMZH010000073.1:0-21234 GCA_035437985.1 Polyangium sp. (in: bacteria)
CCGGAGGCAATGCCTTTGATCGGAATTCCAATCGTATCCTTGATGATGTCCACAAGCGACAAATCGACAGCGTCGAGCTGCACTTCCACCGGACTGCTCGCGCCCCCGACGGGCGCCGAACCCTTGATTTCGCCATTAAAGGCCTTCGCCCAAAAATTCACTCGGAAACGTCCAAGGAACATCGGCAAGACTTGCAAACGAGCCTGGACCTCGTCAACTTTGACCATGCTCTCAACAGGTTTGTCTTTATCACCACCAGTGTCATCGGAGGGTGGAAAATAAATCCGCACGCCAGTCGCTTCGACCCCGGTGAACCAATACGAATCGAGGTCGTCGATCTCTACGCGCTGAATCGTGCTCCGCGGTTTTTGCCCACGAATGGCAATTTCTGCAACCAAACGATCCCTGAGCCGATTCCAGGGAAACGTGAAATAAAGAAAGAGCATCAGGCACGTGAGATAAAGCGCCGGATACGCCATGAACTTGAGAATGCGTACGAGGCGCTGTTTCACGGAGCCTTCTCCTTCTCTTCCTCGGCCGGCTCTTTGGTCTCGGCCTTGTCTTTGTCTTTGTCTTTGTCTTTGTCTTTCGGATCGGCCTTGCGGTCGTATGCGCTGACTCCGAGCTCCACTTCGTAAGAATCAGGCTCGCCCGAACGCGGCCGAATGCTGAGCCGCGTAATGGCCACGGGATGTCCCGATTGCTCGATTTTTTCGAGCAGTTTGACCAAATTGAGCATTCCGACTTTATGCAGTTTGACCACCGTTATGCGTTCGGTGTATCGTTTGCCGTGCGGAACCTCGGGTTTGTCCTGCGAATCAGCGACCGTGATGTTGTTTTGCTTGGCTGCGTCTTCGATGAATCCGGCCAATGGCGGCGCCGGTTTGGAATATCGCGCCAATAACGCTTCTTGCTTGGCCCGTAATTCGCCAACGCCCATCCGCGCCTTGTAGATATCGCTAATCAAGTCGCGAATTTGCTCATTGCCATCTCGCGCATCACGCACCGCGCTCCACGCATACATGGGCAAGGCGAGCACGAGGAGGACGGCGACGAGTCCCATGAGAACTCCGAGCAATCGACGTTCGCGCGGTTCGAGTTTGTCCAGACGTTCAGCGAAGGTCACTTGCCCTCCTCCTTTCCAGCCGGCGTTGCCGCACTATCCGCAGGTTCTGCCGTGCTTGCCGGCTTCTTTTTGGTCGACTTCTTTTCTTCGCACTTGACCTCGAATTCGAGCACATACTTTTGCTTGTTGCCCGTGAATTGGGCCGTGCGGCTGATTTTCACGTCTTTGAAGCATTTGTGCTCTTTGAGTTTGTCCGCAATCGTCTGCGCATCCGGAATGGAAGGCACTGTGCCCTGAATGGTCGCATGACCGCGATTGAGGTCGAATTCGAGGACGTCGTGCACGATTTCTTTCGGCACCGCTTCGGAGAATTTCACGAGCACGTCGAAAGCATCGGCTCGCGGCAATGGATCGTCATCGGCGGCCGCCCGTTTCTCCAACAGTTCCCGCGCCTTGTCGAGTTCTTTGGTGTCTTCACCAAATACCTCGCCCGTCGCCGTTTCCAGCTGCGCCAGCAATAACTCGCGCTCCGTCCCGAGGCTCGAATGTTCAGCCAACAAATTAAAGGCAAAGCTGACCACGACGACGGACCCGAGACCGACGAGCAAAGGAATCTTTTCGCGTAAAAATGGATAACTACGCGCCGCTTCGAGCGCGCCTTTGCGCAAATTCAGCCCGCGCGGCTTGCCAATGAGCCCCATGGCAAGGCCAATGGCCTTGGCAAATCGCGGCAGCATGCTTTCTTGCTCGGGCGTAACCCCTTCCAGATTCGGACGCGGCAAGGGCAATATCGAAATACCCAGCTCGGTCGAGAGATACACTTCCGCGCCTTGCGCCGCAGAACCGCCACCGACGAGATACATACCGGCCAGAGGCAATCCGCCCGAAGCCCGCCACGCCGCTAAGGTTTGTCGTAATTCGCGCGAAATGGCCGGAGCGCTCCCGGGCAAACCATTGGTGCCGCGCGACAACGTGCGGGCGAAAATCGGTTCGCCGTCGCGAAGAATCACGATATCGCTGGTCGTCTCGCCGAGATCCAAAATCGCCACGGGAGGAATGGTTTCTCCCGGCGCAGCGTCCTTGCCAAACGGCTTTTCGATTCCGGGCATGATGGACACGAGATTCGACAGCGGTAACGCCCCGGTTCCCACTCGTTCCGGTTCGAGGCCCAAAGCTTCTTTGACGACATGAATACGTTCCCGCACATCGCCCGTGCGCGCCACCGCGGCGAAAATCGGCAATGTGTCACTTCCCGCAGCGCGCTTGTCGATGCGATAATCGAATACCGCTTCCGTCATCTCGAAGGGTAATTGCGCTTCGAGTTCGAATGGCAAAACGCTTTCGATTTCCTTGAGTGCCGAGGCCGGCAAATCGACCATGCGGTAATACGTTTTTTCGCCGGAGATGGCAATCGCGATACCATCGCATTTGTGATTACCTACGGCTGCGCGAATCGCATCGATGTCCGTTCCCACGACCGGCGTTTCCGCCAATGCTTCGAGAATCACCTTGCGATAATTCGCCCGCAAAATCGCGATTCGGATGACCGCTTTTCCAATATCGATGCCGAGAATTCTGGACATAGACAAAACCTTTGGTTACTCGATGCGATAATAAACGACACGCCCCATGGGGCTGGAGTTTAGAAGTGCGATGGGATCCACAGCCGTAGGATCCGCTGAATTTGTCCCCGACGAACCATTCTGTTGCCCAAGAGCACCGTTAATCGTTCCGCCTGTTCCATTCGGACCTGCGCCCGTGAGCGGATTCGATGCGCGCGTATCTATGACCGCATGTATACGCACGCGCGTCGTGCGCTTGCGCCCGGGAACGATGCCATCCGCGTAAATGCTGAATACGCGGCTTGTGACCGTGAATTGCTTGTTCACCCCGGAATTGAGCGTGCACGGCAGACCAGCTTGCGCCATGAGCGGGGCCAACATCGGACCAATCATGCCGCCGAGCGGCCCGCCGATATTGCCAGTTTTGAGCAAATTGGGGAAATCGCTGTTCTTGGTGAAAATCGGAATGGGAAAGCTCCGCAAAATACCCAAGAGCGACAAAAACTGCGCCTGAATCATGGGATCGATACACAACGCCAAACTCTGCGCACTACCGCCCGCAGTCGCCCCAGTACCACCTGAACACACCGAACAAGCCGCGGACAACAAGATTTGCGGATTTGCGCTGTTGACGTTAATGGCTTTTTGCCCCCAAACGGTCAACACTCGGGCCTTGGGATCTTCGGGGTTTGGATCCACGAACGTCCCCCAAAAATCATCACCCATTCCACGAACGAGGCGCAATTCTTCCAGCGAATCATAAGCGGCATTCTTGCGCCGATAATCGAGGCCAATCATCTGATAAAAATTGTCTTCGGCCCCCGATGCTCCTTGCGCTTGTGAACCAACATAACACGTCGACAAATTCTCGTCCTGATCCGCCCAATCCGTAATGGCCCCGCAGACCGTATTCATGTCCGAGAACTGATCATCCAAATCGCGTCCCTCGAACAATGGCGCATTTTGCGGACTTTGCATCAAACTGATGAGTTGACGATCCAATTCGATATCGGTGATCGGTGACGCGCGATTGATGTTGATTTTAGAATCTTCGTCGACGATCTTGACCTCGAATCGTCCAGTCTTCAACCCAAGCCCTTTGCCCGTTGTCGTATCGACGCTGAGCATTCCACCAAAGGTGGCCATTCCCGCTTCGTCATTAAATGGGCCGAGCGCAATATCCGTAAATTCCCATACCGGAATTTGCTTGAACGGAATGGGTAGAGGAATGCTCGTCCTAATCTGCGGTTCGGACGCAATGAGCAGCCGCGACAAATTCACGGCACTCTTGGCCAGATATTCGGCTTGCAGTGCGTCGCGATCCGCCAATGCCGCCGCAAACCCTGCGCTCGTTTCTTGTTGCAGTTCCGTCAGAAAAACCGTGAGCACCGTAATGGCACCGAGCACCATGAGCAGAGCAATGCCGCGCCGATCCGCATTTCGCTTTCGGCGTTTCTTGGCTGCTTGCTTCTGGCGTTCGAGTTCGTCCACGTCCTGCTCCTTCAATTGGCGAATTCGAGCGCCGTTTGAATGGCTGGCGATACGCGCGAGCGCAACGTTATCGTTTTTCCGCCCGGACCCCCATTGATCACGAGCGTGATACGTACCTGCATGGGCAAACGCCACGGCTGACCAGCCGCCTGCGTCGTATCCCATTCTCCAACCCATTCTTTCGTGAGCGGATCCAAATATTCAACCTCGAAACTATCCACGTCCTCGACCATGACATTAACCACACCACCCTTGTTCGGGTCCATGTCGAGGTACTTGTCTTCGCGCCGCACCAAATCGGTTGCCCCCGTGTCGCGATTACGCGAGCCGAAATAACCAATTTCCGATTGATCGGATTCGTGCGGACCAAGTTGCTTATGGGCAAACGACGTAAAATCCAAACGGTCGAAACTGCCGTTATCCTTACCCATGAATCCAGTTTTGCGTACCTGCTGCGAAATCATGGTCGAATTATTCGTGAAATCGCCATGCTTCGAAACGAACGCCGTTTGAATCTCCCGCGCCATACGCGCCATCGCCGATCGCCCTTGCTGGTAACGATCCGCCATTTGCGTAATGCCTTTACGCGAGCGCGACATACCATCGAATGCGCCGTAAATGAGCGAGCCGATCAGCGCCAAGATGCCAATCGAAACCATTGCTTCGATCAGCGTGACACCCACTTGGGAATGGCGCGAGGTTCGCATCATTTGGGCCCCTTGGGTTTGCCCGAAGAGGTATTGCCGCTACTTCCGCCGCTTGAAGACCCACCCAAACCAGTTCCTGACGCAGCATCGAGCAGCTCGTTCGTGGGCAAACTCGGTTGCGGATTGACGTACCATTGCACGACGTCGAACGAATAATCCTTGGACCCCTCGGTCCACGTCACCGTCAACGTTATGCGCCGCGCATTGTTTTCAAAAATCGTCTTGAGTTGCGGATAGACAAACGTCCCGACCATTTGCAGCATGCCGCCCAAGGCATCCATCGCTCCCGCGCCACCCATTGTCGATGCGAGATCCCCCAATCCGCCTGCCGATGAATCGCCCAACGCCGGAGGTAATGCGCCCGAAGAATCCCCACTCGGTTTCGACATGCCCATCATCGCCCCGAGCGGCCCGAGATCACCCCCAGCCGCCGCACCTTTTGCTCCTCCAGGGCTCGACAAATCCAGGCTCGTGTCGAGATCCAATTCGCCGAGTTTTGGTTCCGGGAATTGCGGTTTTTCGATTTTCCAAGCGCATTTCAAATTCGGTGTTTCGTCGCCTTCGCAGCAAGGACCACTTTCATTCTCTTCGAGCTCTTGCACGCCGTCGACAAATAGGTGTTCCTCGATTTCCCCCATTTTGCAACGCGCCAGCGTCGTCGCCACACTTAAATTGCGCGCATGGGCCGCCGTTGAAAATGCTCCCGCTTGCGCCGATAAAATGGCCGTTAGACCCAGGCCCAAAATGGCCGTGGCGACCATGACTTCGAGCAGCGTGAATCCTCGACGAAATCCCCGTGACGCAGCTTTGGGAGTGCTTGATTTCTTGGCGCCGCGGCGGGGCCCCGCTGTCTGAGCCGCTGAAAGCGGCGAGTTCGGGGTGCCGCGTGTGCCGAGAAATCGAGCCTCCCGAAGCACCAACAACGCAGATGCTAGAGTCATGTCAGCGCCGCGCATTCTTCGATCAACCATCGTCGGAGGCCTCCGATTCCTCGGATTCGTCACGCGGCCGGGGCATTTCGACTTTTCCCTTTTGCATTGACGTCTTGCCCGTCAATGGCGCAACGATAATCGTGATGATATCTCTCTCCGGGTCCGCTTCGGCCGCATTTCCCAATACGAGCTGAATCGATGCCCGTTCCGTTTGCCCCCCAGGCCAAAAATAAAGATACGCCCGGTCCTCTTCGACCGCGGCTTCTTGATGGGCCGTATCGATCGATAAAAATCGCACGCTATCGGCCAATTCTTTCGCCGATTTCCCCCCTGCGCCTTCGAATCCAAATGCGGTCGTCGGTGAAAACGTCGGTTTGGGCGCCCGCGGCCCTTTTGTAATCCGTTCGGCGTCTTCTTCCGCCTTCTTTTCGATTTCGGTCGCCGCCGCCGCGCCCCCCGTATTGCCCTTACGCTGCGTTCCGAGTTTGCCCGATGCTTCCTCGAGCGTAATCGTTCGCTCCTCGAAATTAAACGCGAGACGCAATTCCTTGCCCGTCGCCGTCGCATGCCCATACGCGACGCGCACAGCGCTGGCGACCAATACCGCCGATTGCCGCAGCCGCGCGCGTCGTAATGCCCCAAGGCCCATGACCGCTGTTCCCGTGACCAGCGTCATGATGGCCATCGTTATCAATACCTCGACCAAGGACATGCCTCGACGTCCTGCGCGGGCAGTCCGACGAGACACGATTGAAGTCGAAGTCTTGACCATCATCGAGTTTTTCTCTCACAACCCCGCAACACGCTTGATGTCCGCATCCTTGAAATCATCTTTGATATCGTCCGGCGTGCCGTCTTTGCGATCTGCACCCGAACTCGACACCGTGATTTCATCACCCTCACACGCAACCTTGAATTGCGTCCCCCAAGGATCATCCGTCTTTTTTCCGTCAATTTGTTTTCCATCGACGAGATCCTTGATCGTCGGGCAACCGCCAGCAGAATCGAGGTGCATGTACGATTGCGCGGCCGTCTTGATGACCCCCGCACTCAGCACCGCTTGCTTCACTCGGCTCTCTTTGAGCCGCGGAAAAACCAGCGTCACCGCACCACCCGCAATGATGGCCATGATCGCGAGCACGATGAGCACTTCCACGAGCGTCACGCCACGTTGCGCGGCCTTTTTCAGATTCCGAATTCGATTCGCCACATTCACGTTCATTGTTCGTCACTCCACACGGTCGAGACCATCGACCTCGCCATCCGGTCCATCACTGGTCAGATCGTACCCCTCCAGGTCTTTTCTGCCAGGACAAAAGAGTCGCAAGGGCCGCCCCCAAGCATCAATGGGGTCAATCCCCAAATATCGTTCAGTTTTGAGCACTTCCAGCGATGCAGGACATTTCCGTTCATGATCGGCCCGATATCCGTCGATTGCCGTCCGCACCACCGAAATCGTCGCTTCCGTCGAACGAACGCCCGTCTTACGCCGCTCGCGAGCCCCCAAAACCCCCAAAATAAATGCCATCGTCAGCGCCGCAATCACCAATTTCGCCCGCGCAAGACCCTGCCCGCGAAGAATTCCGCCCCCTCGCTCCCAGGGGAAAAAAATCGTCTGCTCTCGTTGCCTGCGGCGCGCCATATTGTTTCACCCGGCAAAACTCGACATCTGAATCAGCGGCATGAGAATCGAAAACGCGATGAATCCGACAGCTCCACCCATGAACACGATCATGAGTGGTTCGAGAAGACTCGTCAAAACCGTCACCCGCGTTTCTACCTCCAGATCATACGCGGTGGAAACATTTTCGAGCATTTCTTCGAGTTGCCCGGATTTTTCGCCGATCGTGATCATGTGCGTGACGATCGGAGGAAATTGCCCGCTACGTTTCAGAGGCTCCGCAATGCTCTGACCTTCCCTGATCGACCCAATCGCATCCGAAACGACTTTTTCCAATACCGCGTTACCCAAAACATTTTTCACGATATCCATCGCGCCGAGCAGCGCCACACCAGCTCCGAGCAACGTGGAAAGTGTACGAGAAAAACGGGCGATGGCAATCATGCGGACGAGTTTTCCCACGATGGGCATCCGCAGCACGATTCCGTGCCATTTCAACCGTCCGGCAGGCGTGCGCACCCACCGCCGAAATGCCCAAATACCAATTCCAATCAGCGTCAAAAATAACCACCAATAACCCGCCAAAATATCGGATACAAAAATCAACGATGCCGTATACCAAGGCAATGCCTGATCCATCGACGCGAAAATCGACGTCACATTCGGCACGACCGCGACCATGAGCACGGAAACCAAGGAAACACCGAGCAAGGCCATGAGCGCCGGGTATGCCATTGCCGAGGTGACTTTGCCGCGAAGTTTGGCCTGGGCTTCCAAAAATGACGTAATGCGTTCGAGCACCTGCTGCAGCATACCCGACGCTTCACCCGCGCGCACCATATTGATGTACAAGGGTGGAAATATCGACGGATGCGCTTCGAGCGCTTTCGCAAAACTCGAACCTTCCCGAATTTGCTCCCGAACCTGCGTCAGCGCTCGCTTCAATGCTTCGTTTTCCGTTTGATCAACGAGCGCCGTGAGCGACTCGAAAAGCGGAATGCCGGCCTTGATCAGAGTCGCCAATTGCCGCGTCACGACCGCCACGTCATTGAGCGACGGACGACTCGCAAATGCAAATAAACTCCCCGACGACTTTTTCTTCGTTGCGGCAGAGGTTTCTTCCGCGGCCGTCGTCAGCAAAATGCCGTCTTTACGCAATGCCGTGCGCAAGACTTTGGCATTTTCGGCGTCCCGAACACCTTTGACTTGTTTTCCCGTACTGACGAGGATGCCTCGATATTCAAAAACCGCCACGAGCGCCTCCTCCCTTATTCATCCACGATGATGTCTTCTTGCGTCGCCGCAAGGACTTCCTCGACCGTCGTCATTCCTGTGAGTACCTTGCGCGCCCCATCGTCACGCATTGTGTCCATTCCTTGCGACAACGCCACCCGTTTCACGGTCAAAGCATCGGCATTTTTCAAAATCAGCGGCCCTACGGCATCGTCGATGACGAGTAATTCGTAAATCCCACGACGGCCAATGAAACCCTTGTTCATGCACGCTTCACATCCACCAGCTTTGTAGAAAACCGGCGACTCGCCCATTTTCTGCCCGATGAATTCATAATTGAAGCCATGCACCGCATATCGCGGAGATACCGGACGTCGCGCTTTCCACGCCAGCCGCTCTTCATCGAGGCCCAGCTGCTTCAATTCATATTGCGTCGGCTGGTACGCGATTTTGCATTGCTGGCAAAGCATACGCACGAGGCGCTGTGCCAAAATGCCAATGACGCTGGATCGCACGAGAAACGGTTCGATCTCCATTTCCACCAAACGGGTGACCGCCGATGCTGCATCGTTCGTGTGCAGCGTCGACAACACCAAATGCCCGGTGAGCGACGCATGGATCGCGATTTCGGCAGTTTCTTTGTCACGAATTTCGCCGACCATGATGACGTCCGGATCTTGGCGCAAGAACGCTCGAAGCGCGCTCGCAAACGTCAGCCCAATGGACGGATGCACGTGAACTTGATGAATGCCCCCGATTTCGTATTCGACCGGATCTTCGGCCGTCAGGATATTGCGGCTCGGCTCGTTGATTCGATTCAAACACGCATAAAGCGTCGTGGTTTTTCCGCTACCCGTCGGACCCGTAACGAGAATGATGCCGTCGGGCCGTTGAATCAGGCCATCCATCAGCCCATATTCGCGTTTGGCAAAACCGAGGTCCTCGAGGCCCAAAAGCACGCTGGTTTTATGGAGCAAACGCATGACGATGCGCTCGAATCCGCGGCTCGTGGGTACGGTCGAAACACGAATATCGACGCTCTTGCCCGCAATTTTCAGCGTAATGCGGCCGTCTTGCGGAAGTCGTTTTTCCGCAATATCGAGGCTAGCCATGATTTTGACACGGGCAATGATGGGCGCCATGAATTGCTTCGACGCCCGGCGCGCCACATAAAGCTCGCCGTCGATACGATAACGCACGACGACGTCGCGCTCTTCCGGCTCGATATGAATGTCGCTCGCCCGTTCACGCACGGCCAACGCAAACAGACTATTGACCCAGGCAATGATGGGCGCATCGTCATCGCTATCGATGATATCGATGAGATTGTCTTCTTCGTCGTGTTTGTCGCCCTGCAAATTCGATTGTCCGGCCTCGCGCTTTTCCCAGATGTGATTTATGGCATCGAGCACATGCTGGTTTGTCGCAACCGAAACTTCAACGGGTTTGGCGAAAATGCTCCGCACATCGTCGAGCGCCGTGGTATCGAGGGGATCGGCGACGACTGCATACACATGCGTATCGTCCTCCGAAATGGGCAGTATTTTGTGCTGTTTGGCGTAGGTAATCGGCAAACGCGTGGCGATATCGAACGGAATCGAATTGAAGTCGAGACGCGGCACGAACTCCAAACCCATTTCATTGGCTAGAGCTCGCCCTATCTTCCCCTCGTCGGTGATATTCGACGAAACCAATAACTCCGTAATGGTTTGCCCGCGTTCACGAACCGTATCGAAGAGCGGCGCCAAACGCGCGGCATCCACAACGCCGTGCCGCACGAGAATTTCGCCGACATATTCCGCATGCGCAACGGAACTCATGACTCACTCCACACGATCGACAGGTTTGGGTGCCGCTGGCGTACGCGCGCGTCGCGGTGTTGGAACAGCCCCTCCTGTGCCTCCCGCAGGCGCACCCGTGACCGTCGCCGGGGCCGGCGATGATGCAGCAGGCGCGTCGTCACCACCGCCACCACTACGCGCAATGCTCGGCAATGCAATGGGTTGTCCGGGCTCATGCGTACGCCGTTCCTTGGGTTTGGTTTCGTCGTCCAAACGTTGCCGCTCCGCAATTTGCAATTGCGATTGACGAATATCTTCAACGAGCCCATTGGCCCGCTCGAAATCCTTCGGCGGCTCCCACGTGGAATCACCGAATACGAAATATCGATCCAAGAATTCTTGCCGCTCTTGCATTTTGCGCTCGAAAATCGAACGCAAGTCATCTTGATCGCGCACGATGTACGGCGTGAGCACGAGGAGCAAATTGGTTTTTTGCGTCGTCTTTTTCGTCGTTCGGAAAAGCGCACCAATGATGGGGATATCGCCCAATATCGGTACTTTCGTCCGCGCATTCGTCACGGCCTCGCGCACGAGTCCACCAATGACGACCGTTTGCTGATCACGCACGACGAGCGTCGTTTTCGCCTGCCGCTTGATGATCGGAATGGCCCCTAATGCACCTTGGGGCGGGCCCGCTTCGGAAATACCCTCCGTGATTTCCAGACGGACCTGATCCGAATCATTGATATGGGGCGTCACTTCAATCTTGGTTCCGACGTCTTGGCGCGGTGCGGAAAAACCACCCAATCCGCCCAAACCACCAAGAAGACCAAGTCCTCCCGCAGCACCTGCCGCTCCACCCGCTCCACCCGCCAAACCCGCCAAGCTGCTCAAGCCACCAACATTGGTTTGAAGCGGAATGTTTTGCCCGATTTCAATCGAAGCTGGCACGTTGTCCGTCGCTAGAATATGCGGCGTCGCCAAAACGTTGGAATCGCTGTCCGTCGCCAGGGCATGCATCACGACGCCAAACGCGGGTATCGTAATGCCTGTACCGAGCAAATCGCTCGATCCCGTAATCGTCGGGCCACGCACGCCCACGGCCAATGCACCAAGCTGATCAGCAATGGAGAATGGAGCACCAATCGATTGAATCGACCCATTACCACCGTAGATGATTCCCTTATCGCCAACACCATCGATATTGACAGGATTGTCGATGGGATACCCCAAATGCCAACGCACCCCCAGATCGTTTGTCCGGTCCACGTTGACGTCCATGATGACCGCTTCGATGAATACCTGGCGTCGCGGTTGGTCCAGTTGATCGATCACATTCCGCAAAGCCGCATAATCACGCAATGATGACGTAACGACGAGTTTGTTCGAGCCTTCGTCACACGTGATTTTGACTTGCCCCTCGAAAATATCGTCCGTCGACCCCGGAACTGGCGGCGCCGCCGCTGCGCCACGTCGACCGCCTGCTGCACCACCCCCGCTCGATCCTCCACTTCCACCCAAAATCTGATTGAGCGTTCCGGACAAATCTTTGCACCCCGCATGTTGCAAAGGCAAAACATGCATTTGTCCTTCGCCCGATTGCGGGACGTCAATACGCTTGATGAGCTCGAGCAGGCGCAAATAATCGCCATTGTTCGCCGTAATGACCAATGAATTGGTGCGATCATCCGCAATGATACGGGCTCCAGGCCCTCCGCCGCCCGTTCCGCCTTTACCGCCTTTACCCGCGCTCGTCCGCAAATCGAGGATCTCGCCCAGTTTTCCCGCGACATCCGCCGCACTCGCATAGTGAATATTTTCGAACCAGATTTGATCTCCCGCGCCGCCCACATCCACGTCTTCGAGAATGCGCATCATGCGCTGAATATTGGTCCCGGTATCCGTGAGAATCAGCAAAGACCCGCCCGGATGCACCGTAATGTCACCGTCTTTGGATTTGAATTTGCCCAGCACATTGGCCGCTTCCGTCGCATCGACATTCGAGACGCGATAAAGACGAGTGACAAAACGATCTTCATTGGGCACCGGATTGCCTTGGCCATACACCGGAGTGGTTTGGCTCGCCACACCTGGCGATTCGATGATCTTGTAAAACCGTCCATGCGGAATGACGGTCAAACCATTCGTTTCGAGAATTGACAGGAACGCGCTATACGCTTCGCCTACCGTGACCTTGTCGGGCGAATACACAGTTGCTTTGATTTGCCGAACTTTGCCGCCGTAAATGAATCGTCGGCCTGTGATGTTGCTAATGGCTTTGACGAGTTCGGCGAGGTCGGCTTCTTCGAGATTGAAGGAAACCATGAGCCCGCCATTTTTGGGCTTGAAATCAATTTCTTTTGGTCCCTGCTTGACCGCGGACATCGGATCTTCGCCAACCACGGGCGCTGTACCAAAGGGTGTTGCCGCACCTGGCGGCGGTCCCGGCGGAAAACCAGGCGGCGGAGGCGCTTTGGCGTTAGGCGCAGGTGCATCGGGTTTGGCCGCTGCATCGGGTTTGGCGCCTGCATCGGGTTTGGCCGGGGCAATCTCGGCCGGAGGCATTGCTGCCCCAGGACGCGCTGCCGGTGTTTTCAATACGGGTGCGCCGCGGGGACCAAGCTGTTGCGCCTCGGCCTGCAAAGGAATCGACAAACCCAAAAAGGCTGCCAATGCCAAACCAAATCCACGACGGCCACGATGTACTTCACGCATATTCAACTTCTCTGCACCGGTTAGGCCAAACGTTTCCCACATATCGCCAATCGCTCAATGCGTATCTTCGACAGGAGCCGCTTCCGCTTCGACGGGAGCCTTGATTTTCGAGGGGCGACCACGACGACCCGACGGTTTGCCCGTGGGCCCTGGCGCCAATTCCGCCCCTGCTTTGTCGGTCGCGGACGCTGAGGTATCGGTATTATTCCGCGTCGGAATGGCCGCTTTGGCCGCGGACACGACGAGCAAACTCGTAATCGCGATAAATGCCGCAGAACCCAAAACAAATGTCACGACATAAAGCAACGTCTTTTGGAGCAACGACGCTTCTTCGAATGAAGGTAACTTCAATTTGGCCATGACCAATCTCCTTTATTCACTCGGGTGTCATTCACTTGATGCTGAAATCGAGGTTCATCGGCTTACCACGACGATTGACCGTGACCGTGAGTTTGTCCGCACTACGCAGGCGCGCATAAGCTTCTAGCGCCTTTTGCGGATCGCTCATCTCGAATCCATTGATGCTTTGCAAACGGTCGCCATTTTCGAGACCCAACGTCCCGAGCAAAGAATCCGGACGAACCCCGAAAAGACGAATTCCGACGACTTTGTCGCCCTCTTTTTCCGGCACGATACGCGCCGATTTCATGAGCTCGCCTTGATTTTCCAATACTTGATCCACCAAAGAACGTTCGATGTCGTATTGCGTATCGCTGATTTTATGAATCTTCGCCGCCATATCCGCAGGAATCTTGCTTCCCCGCCGCGAAGGTTTGCCCTCGGGCGGCGCCGAAGCTGCGGGCGGAGGAGCTGCCGCCACTTTCTTCTCGCCGTGCACCGGCATCTGACACCGCGAACTCCCCTGAATGAGCCATACTCGATCCCAACCAATCCAATGCACCGTATGTCCACCGACTTCATCGCCCCGACGACGCAATTGCGATTTTCCGTCGGATCCCGCAATCGCCGCAAATGACCAATCAGGATCATCCGATTGCGTAATGAGCAAACACTTCGCTACATCGCAAACAGGATCATTGTACGGATTGCTCGTATCGACCGGAGCCGCTTCCTGCTGCGGAATCGATACCGATTGACTCGATCCATCGAGCGGCCCGGTCACCGAATCGAATGGATTACGCGCCAATATCGGCCCCGCATTCATTGGTCGATCCGTTGCTCCCGGACTGTGCGTCGAGCCACCTTTGGGCATCGGGGGAGGCGGCGGCATCGCCGAAGGATCCAGCAAAACGCTGCCCGCAACGAGCTGCCCCATGCCAGACGCCTGAAAATAAGCCGCTGTTGCCACGAAAAGGCAAATCACAACGGGGAAATATCGCTTGAGGATCGCGTCGAGTCCCATGGGGCCAAAAGGCTGGTAGCGAGAGTCGTGCCAGCCGCCACGAGCAGGGTTTTAAGGCCGAATTCTAGCACAGAAATGCCTGGATCGACAAGGTGGCGCAAGACGAAGGTCCAAAACGGATGACCTTGCCAAATTGACAACCGAATTTTGAGGGCCTGGTGATGTTGGTTGAATTTGTGTATCGCACAACTCGAAACGCACCGCCTCACGTCTCGATTTCTCCAAGCTTGCGGTAGATCGTGCGTGTGGAAATTCCCAGCAATTGCGCGGCAACGGATTTGTCCCCGCGCGCATATTGCAACGTTTCGCGAATGAGGCGTCTTTCCACTTCGTCGAGCGGCGTGCCGACGGAAAACGTAATGGGGCCAGGAGCAGCAGGTGCAGCTTCGCGAATTCCCTCGGGCAAATCGTCGAGCGATAATTTGTCACCACGGCACAAAACCGCCGCCCGCTCGACAATATTCTCGAGCTCGCGCACATTTCCCGGAAATGAATAATCGGACAAGCGAGCCACGACTTCCCGCGGACAATTCAGACGTTCACGATTGTTCTTGGCGCAATAAACACCCAAGAAATGATCAACCAAGAGCGGAATATCCTCGCGCCGCGCCCGCAACGGCGGAACCGTGACCGCAATGACGTTCAAGCGATAAAAGAGATCTTCGCGAAAACGCCCCGCCGCGATTTCTGCCCGCAAATCTTTATTGGTCGCCGCCACGATCCGCACATCTGCCCGCACCGTGTCGCCACCAATGGGTTCGTATTCGTTCTCTTGCAAAACACGCAATAGTTTTACCTGAACGGACGGCGTGAGCTCCCCGATTTCATCGAGAAATAACGTCCCGCCCGCAGCTTTGGCAAATCGCCCGTCCCGGCGCGCGAAAGCACCCGTAAATGCGCCCCGCTCGTGCCCAAAAAGCTCGCCCTCGAGAATCGTTTCCGGAATGGCCGAACAATTGACCGCCACGAAAGGACCGAATTTTCGCGAACTATGATCGTGTATGTAACGCGCAATCAATTCTTTACCTGTGCCACTTTCGCCCAAAATCAAGACCGTCGCGGACGACGGAGCCGCTTGACCGGCTACATCCAGCACACGTCGCAACGCCGGACTCGAACCAATGATTTCGCGCTTCGTCAATAACGATATTTCTTTTTTGAGCGACCGATTTTCCGCCACCAAGGAGCGACGTTCCGCTGCCTTACGCACGCTCTTGATGATCGTCATGCGCTTCAATGGTTTTTCCACGAAATCATAAGCGCCCTCGCGCATGGCTTGCACCGCAGTTTCGACAGTGCCATACGCCGTCATCAATACGACTTCCGTGTCCGGCGATAATTGCTTTATCGCCCGCAAGAGCTCGATTCCACTCGTCCCCGGCATCATCAGGTCTGTCAAGACAACCTCGACCCGATGCGTGCGTATTGTATCGAGCGCCGCCCGCGCCCCCGCCGCAGTAAGCACGCGCAATCCATCACGCTGAAATATTTTTTCAATCGATGCCAAATTGGATGGCTCGTCGTCCACCACCAACACCGTAGGCGCGTCCGCTGTAGCCCCGGGCACAACGTCAGATGGAACAGGCGTCGAAGTTCCAGACAACTCGTCAGTCATGCCGACAAGATGTCACACGACACCGCTCGCTGTCCAGTCTGTCGAGGCGGATTGTCAAACTGTCACGCTCGGGCCAGCCGAAAACTCCGCAGAAATGTAAGCAAGTCACTGCGCGCATCGAACCGCAACAGTGCAACCGCCACTTCCGTCCCGTGCTCGTCACGAATCGAACCAGGGAGCGTCGTCATCGTTTCGAGCAGCGCGAGCGCCGATACGTCCTTCTGTCCTTGGAACACAAACGATCGCCCATCGTCCCCGACAAACTTGAAGCGATACGGCAACGTGCGTGTGCGGATGACATCCATGCCGAGCGTGCCGCGCACGTGCCGATGATTGGCGAGCCCCGGGGCAAACACCTCGCCTTCGATCTCCACTTCGGGCTGGCGCAAAAACCGCAACAGAGGCGGACTTTTCGCGCAAATCGTGAACGACATGGGTCGTTCGTCATGAGGTTTGTCCACGAAGTGAAACGCGCCCGCCATCGTCTCCCAAAACTCGAATCCGCTCACGACGAACCTCCAGCACCAGGTTCATCGAAATCGTTTGAGGACAAAACGAGTTCCTCGACGCGTGTGCCATTCACGAATGCGTCCACGATGCGCGGAACGTCGTTCGTCGTGACGCGACCATAAAAATATCCGTCGGGTTCGACAGCGATCGTTGGGCCAGCCCAACACACGTCGAGACAACTCGATGTGCACGCTCGAACTTCGGTACGCGCGAGACCACGCGCTTGGAGTTCCGCTTTGAGCGCTGCATGCAATTCGACTGACCCACGCGCGGCACAAGAGCCTTTCGGAGTACCGTCGGGACGGCGATTCACACACACGAAGAGGTAGCGTTTGCGTTGAGACACGCGGCGAGCGTGAAGCGCCAGAGAGCGCAGGTCAACAGCGGTCTTGCGAGTTAAAATTCGCTTGTCCGGTCCATCCCTGCCGCCCATGCTTGCTCGACGATTCACGGCATTTCGAGAAATCGCGGCCATGGCGGTCAGTGCCGATTGATTCGAAGTCCAAGAAAGCCCCGGACGTGCACGCGCACTCGATAGCTGGATTTCTGAGCGCTTGGGTGGTCGCGTATGTCGCGATCATCGCGTTCTGTTTGTCCTCGCGACGTGGACGAAAACGCGATTCCGAGTTCTTGCTCTTCGGGATTTTTTGCACCGCGCTGACCGTGCACACGAGCGGAGCGATCGCGCTGCACATGTCGCATGCGCCGCAGGTCGTGAGCATCGCGCTGGCCGTCTCGGAGTTTGGCCGGGCCATGGCCGCTGCGTGTTTGGTTCATGTCGTGGCGCAAGTGGCCCAAGTGCCTCTGCGCAAACCGCGCCTTCTGGGGATGTACGTGACGACATTCGTCCTCGGAGCAGCGAGTGCGATCGATGCGTTCTTGCACAAGCAAACCGAGATCGATGCACCGGTAGAAGTGCTCGGCATGCGCGTCTTCGAGGTCGCCGTGCGTGTGCGTCTCATCGATACGGTCGTGTCGATGTTGGTGCTCGGTGCGGCCTCTTTCGGGATCATCGTCCTGATTCGTTCGGTCTTGCGCGGTCGCAAGGAACTCTTGCCTTCGATGTGGGGGGCAACGGGTTTTTTCTTCAGCGCCCTCTACGATGCATCGCGCGGCGTGAGTGGTCATGACAAACCACTGACGATTCCCTATGGATACGCAGCATTCGTGATGGGGGTCGTGATGTCGCTCCTCGCTCGTTATTCGGCTCTGCGCTGGAGCCTCGAAAATCGGGCCACCAAGTTGAAACAACGCTCGACGGAGCTCGCGCGTTCGTATGAAGAGCTTCGGGCCGCGCAAGAAGAGTTGGTTCGGAAAGAACAACTCGCGGCAGTCGGCGAGCTGTCCGCCGTCATTGCTCATGAAGTGCGGAATCCGCTCGCGATCATGACGAACGCCGTGGCGACGTTACGCCGCAGTGAACTCGGTGAAGACGATCGACAAACGCTGCTGGGAATCCTCGACGAAGAGGCGCAGCGCCTCAATCGACTCGTGGGTGACTTGCTCGTCTACACGCGGCCGGTGCGTTGCAATCGGCAAACCGTATCGGCACGCGAGATCGTCGATCGCGCGCTGGCCCTCACCCAAGGCAAAACCGACCTGACGGTGAAGTTGGTCGAAGCGGAACCCTCGGAAAAAATCCAGGCGGATCCGATGCTGATTCGACAGGTTTTCGAGAACATCGTGAACAACGCAATGCAAGCCATGCCGACAGGAGGATCGATCACGGTGGGGATCAAACCTCATGTCGAGAACGACGTGCAGGGCGTGGAAGTTTCCTTCTTGGATACGGGCGAAGGCATGGACACAGCCGTACGCGATCGAGCATTCGATCCGTTTTTCACAACGCGCGCGACCGGCACGGGCCTTGGTTTGGCCATCGTGGCGCGCATCGTGAACGCTCATGGAGGACGCCTGCAGATCATCAGCGACGAAGGAGCAGGAACCGACGTGCGCGTCTTCCTTCCCCAACAAGGTGATTCAGGGACGACACGACGTTCGATTCCTCCCGAATCCATCAGGACGAGTTCACTTCCTCCAATGCCCGCTGAGTTGCGCAAAGCTTTGGCCACCAAGAAAAACTAAAGGACGAGCGATGACGACGAGTCGAAACGACATCGTGCGTGCGGACAAAACGTACGTTTGGCACCCCTATACCTCGATGGATCATTACATCGCCGAGGTCGATCCCCTCGTGATTCATCGTGCTCGCGGCGCGCGTTTGTACGATGTGGACGGGACAAACTACCTCGATGGCAATTCGAGCTGGTGGGTCGCGACGCTGGGTCACAACCATCCGCGACTCATCCGAGCGCTGACGGAGCAAGCCCAGCAACTCTGTCACACGTCGCTCGCAGGGGTGACGCACAAGAACGCGGCGCTTCTCGCAGAAGAATTGGTGCAGATCGCTCCGCCAGGACTCGAGAAGGTGTTCTACAGCGACAACGGTTCGACGGCGATCGAGGCGGCGTTGAAGCTGGCTCTGAAGTTTTGGCACAACGAAGGTCAGTTTGAACGCAAAAGGTTTGTCGCGTTCGATGGAGCGTTTCACGGAGAAACCGTGGGAGCTTCGAGCTTGTGTGGGGTGGAGGTTTTTCGACGGCCGTTTGCGGGTGCGCTGCTCGAATGCATTTTCGTCCCGCCTCCTGAACGCAGTGATGCTTCGGACGATGCGAGTTACGCGCAGGCCTTCGACGCGCTCGAACGTATGGTGCGCGAAGGCAAAAACACGATTGCCGCAGTCGTCCTCGAACCGCTCGTGCAAGGTGCAGCGGGCATGCGGATGTACGACGCGACGTACCTGAAGCATGCGCGCGAGGTGTGTGATCGGCACGATGTGCTGCTCGTGATCGATGAAGTGTTCACGGGCTACGGACGTACCGGAGGCATGTGGGCGTGTGCGCGTGCAGGGATTTCTCCGGACATGATGTGTTTGGCGAAAGGTTTTACCGGGGGCGTATTGCCCATGTCCGCGACGATGACGAACCAGCGCGTCTTCGATGCCTTCTTGGGCGATCCAGCGCGCGCGTTTCATCATGGGCATTCGTATTGTGGCAATCCGCTCGGGTCGGCCGTAGCGCGAGAAGTCTTGCGGGTTTTTCGAGATGAACAGGTCCTGGAACTAGCCGTTTCCAAGGCGAATCGCATCGCGCAAGCCTTCGAGAAGATGCGGGGTTTGCCCGGGGTCGTGAGAACGCGATCGTGCGGAATGATCGGCGCGCTCGATACGTCGGCGGACGCCGGTTATCTGGGGGGCATTGGCTGGCGTGTGTACACGGAAGCGCGCAAACGTGGCGCGTACCTGCGACCACTTGGCGATGTGGTGTACGTGGCTCCGCCCGTGAACATTCCGGATGACGATCTCGATACGTTGCTGCACATCGTGGAAGAGAGCGTGCGCGCTGCGACGAACGTCTAAGGTTTTCGCGATCGTTTTCGACTGAGCGCGGCGAGCAAAGAGCCCAGGGCCATAACGCCAGCTGCTGTTTGTCCTGACGACTTCGTCAAGTCACACGCGCATCCATCCTGTGGATCTGACGGTGGTGAAGTTGTCCCGCCACTCGACGAACTGGAGCTTCCCACGACCATGCCGCACTTGGATTGATCGACACCGAGCGTCGCTGCGAGGGGGGGCCAAGACGCAGTGCAGGCCGTGGTGGACTTGGCACCATCGGGGCATTCGAGCGGACAGATCTCCGCCAATTTGTACAATTTCGTGAAGGTTTTTCCTTCATCTTTGGACAATCCCAGGGTGAATCCGTCGGTGAATTCGTTGGCACACGAATAAATTCCCGCGTTCGTCCAAGTCAAACAACGCGATTCGACGGAGCTCACTTTTTGAAAGGCATGGTCCGTGGTGCTCGCGATGAGAATGCCTTCGACGGTGCTACCAATGGCGACGCGTTGGCCATCGGGCGATAAGGCAAACCCAAGTAAATCACTTGCCGTGCTGAAGATTTCGGTGAACGTCTGGGCGCCGTCTTCGCTGAACAAGAGATGATCCGTATCGGTTCCACTTAGACGTACGTAGACGCGATCCGGGTTCGTCGGATCGACCGCCGCGATGTACGGGACCTCGTCGGCGTACGCTGCATCGAAGAAGGTGCGCGTCCAGGTTTGCCCACGATCGTCGGTACGTTCGAGCGCTGGTGCGTAAACCTTGCCGACGATGCCACTGACGTAGACGCTGTTCGTTTGCGACGGAGCCACATCCACGGTCAGGGAAATCATGTCGCTGTTGATGGCAATACCGGCCTGCGTCCAGGTCGCTGCGTTGTCGCTCGTTTCCGCAAGAATCACGTGGAATCCGGAACCTGCCCCCGTCGACGTGATGGCCACGGCTCGCGATGGTTCGTCTCGATGAACGGACACGTCGATGACGTATTCGCCCTCGAGAGGAGCTGTTGCAAACGCCCACGAGCACCCGCGGTCGTGCGTGACGCTGAGCCCTTCGAAGATGCCTGCGAGCACCGAACCGTCAGCCATGACGCCCATGGCTGGATCCTGAGTGCCGCCATATCCCACGGCCGCTTCACAGACCCATCCCCAAGAAGCGCCAGCATCAGAGCTACTCAGGATTCCGTAGGTCGTTCGCAACACGAGATGCGATGCGTCCATGGGATCGACCACCAGTTGATC
>DAOMZH010000074.1:0-1838 GCA_035437985.1 Polyangium sp. (in: bacteria)
TCGTTTCCAGCAAGACGTGGCATGATGGGTGCGCCGTTCGCGTGCCCCTCCCCAATTCGACCAACGAAAGACACAAAACTCATGACCACACTCATTCAATCTCGCCAGTTTGGCTATTTTGTCACGGCTCTCGGCCTTGCTGCATTGGGTTTTGCGGGCTGTATGACCCCGCCCGACGAGCTCGCCGATGGAGTCGAAGACCCGACGCAAAGTGACCTCGCGCTTGCAGGAAATCCGGTTCGTCTAGGGATAAACCCAGCACCCCCGCCAGGTGGCGCGATTGGCGGATGGCCCGCACCAGGAAGCTCGGATGCGCTTTATATGGCGCGTATTTGGGATATGGACCTGACGTGGGCGCATATCGAACCGAGCCCTCCAGTCAATGGAGTGCATACCTACGTCTGGGATCGGCTCGACAAACTCATGGACCAATTCATGGCGGCGGATATGCGTCCGATGTACGTTCTTTATGGCACGCCGCCGTGGGCTGCTACGGGATGCAAAACCAATTATACGGGAGCGTGTATCAAGTATCCAGACGATCCCGCGAATTGGTCCGCATTCGTCAGCGCTGTGGCTGCACGGTACATCAATCGCCGCACATCTCGGGGTGAATCGCCGGTTTATGAAGTATGGAACGAACCGAACCTCGGACCGACGGCGCCCATTGCATATTGGGATGGGTCCGACGATCAGCTTTTCGATCTGCACAAGCGGGCGTGGGATTCGGTCAAAGCAGTCGCCTCGGGAAAACTCGGCACGGTGCTTTGTTGCGGGTGGAATAGGCTTGCGGCGAACCAGGCCACGGGTCCTGTCGACGCGTGGCTTGCGCGGGGAGGGGGGAAGTTTGTCGATGCCCTGTCATACCACCCGTATCCGAAAAATTGGAAACCGGCCACGGCGAAGGACATTACGGCGTTATTTCGCAAAGCAATGGCCAGGCACGGGGTCACGAAGCCACTTTGGGCGACCGAAGTGGGTATTCTGAATGCCTTGAGCGGATCGGGTCGGGTCGTGACGCACAAGGAACAAGCGACCTTGGTATCGCAAACCATTGCGGCGCTCCGCGCTGATTCCGTGCCCGTGATTCTCTGGTATGCCTGGGACGAGAGTCATGTGGGGTTTGCCGATAGCAATCTTCTTGGTTTGCACCGCGTGGTTTCCGAAGCAATGGCGGCAGCTGGGGGAAAAGCATCGGTGCCGCCGGCAGTTACCTGCGATCCGGCGACGCAACCAGCGCCCTTGTGGGGAATCAAAGGGGGCTTATGCGTGGCTGCTTGTGGCGTGATTGGCGGCACGTCTGCATTCGAGACGCCTTGCGCGCAAAATGGGAAAGTCGATGCGGGGATCGCGTATGATGTGGATTATTGTTGCAAAGATGCGCCGCAAAGCGCGTGCGATCCGCTCACGCAGCCGAGTCCCGCGTGGGGCGTCAAAGGAGGCCAATGCCTGGCGTCTTGTGCGCAGGTAGGCGGGACATCATCATTCATGACGCCTTGCGCGCAGAATGGCAAAATCGACGCTGGACCGGCTTACGACGTCGCTTATTGTTGCTTCGAGGGGTCGACATCGATGCCCGGATGCGATCCGGCGACGCAACCATCACCGCAATGGGGAATCAAAGGTGGTCAATGTTTACCGGCGTGCGGGGTAGCTGGCGGCACGTCGGCATTTACGACGCCGTGTTCCCAGAATGGCAAAGTAGACGCGGGGCAAGCTTATGACGTGGCCTATTGCTGCAAGGAGACGCAGGCGATTTGCGATCCGGCGACACAACCATCACCGCAATGGGGAATCAAAGGTGGTCAATGTTTACCGGCGTGCGGGGTAGCTGGCGG
>DAOMZH010000074.1:1938-3555 GCA_035437985.1 Polyangium sp. (in: bacteria)
CGCAATGGGGAATCAAAGGTGGTCAATGTTTACCGGCGTGCGGGGTAGCTGGCGGGACATCGGCATTTACAACGCCGTGCGCGCAGAATGGCAAAGTCGACGCGGGACCGGCCTACGACGTGGCGTATTGCTGCAAAGATTCCGGCTCGACGTGTGATCCCGCGACGCAACCATCGCCGCAATGGGGAGTCAAAGGTGGTCAATGCCTCCCGGCATGTGGCGTCATTGGCGGCACCGCAGCGTTTACCACGCCCTGCTCACAGAATGGGATGGTCGATGCGGGCACCGCGTATGACGTGGCTTATTGTTGCAAACCAATTTGCGATCCGGCGACACAACCATCACCGCAATGGGGGGTCAAGGGCGGCCAATGTTTACCGGCCTGTGGGCTCATTGGCGGCACATCCGCATTCACCACGCCTTGCGCGCAAAATGGCAAAATCGACGCCGGCCAAGCTTACGACGTAGCTTATTGCTGCAAGTGACGAAGGACTGAACTCCGATTTTTCCCCTCGACGGAGCCGATGACGGCATGCGTCGAGGTTCATGTCGCCATTCGTACTCCATATCGCTGCGCGCTATCGTCACTGCCAGTAAAAAAATGCTGCGCATGACGTTCGATCGTGGCTTGACCCGTGGAACAAGGGAGTGGTAGATAGCTCTTGTGAATGCACTCCGCGGGCTCGAAGAAGGGGCGATCTTTGCCGACAGATACCGGGTGGTCCGATGTATTGCAGCGGGCGGGATGGGTGCCGTTTACGAAGTGATCCACACGGAAACCGAACGGCGTCGCGCGCTCAAGGTGATGCACCCGTACATCGTCGAGCGTGATGAGTTGCGCGCCCGCTTCAAACAAGAAGCGCGGGTTGCCGCAAGCGTCGAAAGCGAACATATCGTCGATGTATCCGATGCGGGTTTCGATGAAAAAACATCCATGCCGTTTCTCGTGATGGAACTGCTCCGTGGTGAGGAACTCGGTCGGTGCCTCGAGCGAGTCAAACGCTTTGCGCCAGACGACGTGCTCCTGTATCTGCATCAGACGTCGCTCGCCTTGGACAAGACACACAAAGCTCGCATCGTTCATCGCGACCTGAAACCAGAAAACTTATTTTTGTGCGAGCGGGACGAGGGACCTCCCCGAATCAAGATTCTCGATTTTGGTATTGCGAAAATCATTGCCGATGGAGCAACGAAAGCCAATGCAACGCGATCGATCGGAACGCCATTGTACATGGCCCCCGAACAATTTCGGCCTGGATCGGCGATATCGCCAGGCACGGACATTTTTGCTCTGGGAATGATTGCATATACGCTGCTCGTCGGTGCGCCGTATTGGCAGCAGGAACAATCGATGAGCGGCAGCATTTATGCTTTCTTGCTGGAGGCGGTAGAAGGACCGAAAGAGCCGGCGACGATGCGGGCGGCGAAAGCTGGCGTATTTTTGCCTCCGGCATTTGATTCCTGGTTTGCCATGGCCACCGCGCGATCACCTGCGGATCGTTTTCCGACCGCCTCCGCAGCCGTGCAAGCATTGGCGGATGCCTTGGGAAGGCCACGACCCGGTTATGGTGCGTCAGGAACAACCGCGCCAGGCGTCCGACTGAGCATGTCTTCTGC
>DAOMZH010000074.1:3655-21171 GCA_035437985.1 Polyangium sp. (in: bacteria)
TCCGTGACCTCTTCGCAAAACTCCGTGCGTCGACCGTCTTTGGGCGTCATCGCGGCCATGACCTTGCCCCTGTTGTTGCTCGGGAGCGGAGCCGTATATTACCTTGCGTTTGTTTCGGGTAAAACCGCGGAAGACGCGAAACGTGGACGCGATGCAGCTGCGAGCTCGGCGACGGCAACTGCCGCTACGCCAACGAACGTGCCGCAGGTCGAACCGGTTGCGCCGACAGCAGATGCCGTAACACCTTCCGCGAGCGCGAGTGCCAGTGCGTCAGGACAACCGGAAACGAAGGTGACGGGCACCCAACGTGCGGGTGCCAGCACGACGAGCAAATCCACCAATACGACGAACCCCACGAAAACAACGAAAACAAAACCACCTTCCGAAGATTGGGGTCGGTGAACGACAGACCTGTAAAGTCGGGCGCTATTGCACAGGGACGAATCGATGCCATTCAAGCGAGTTTTTCTAGGAACCATTTCGTTCGTCGCTGTCGTTGCCGCGACGGGATCCGTTACCGCCGACGAACCACAACCCCTGGCGGTTGCGGAAGCATTGTTCAGTCGGGGACTCGAAGACATGAAAGCCGGGCAATTCGAGGTCGCGTGCCCACGGATTGCTGAAGCACAACGCATGAGTCCGACACCAGGGACGCTTTATACTCTTGCCGAGTGTGAATCACGGACGAGCAAGATCGCCACGGCCGTGACGCATTATCGGGAATACCTCCGCTTGTATCAGGATTTGCCCGCGGAACAAAAACGAAAGCAAGAATCGCGAGCCAAGAATGCCGATGCGCAAATAAATACGCTTTCCGCGGAAGTGCCGACCCTCGCGCTTGTCTGGCCCCCGAATCCACCATCGGGCCTCCAGGTTTCTGTGGACGGAATCAGGCTCGGACCAGCAGCCATGGGGATCGAGGTTCCCATGGACCTCGGCGAGCACATGGTCCTGACACAATTGCCAAGTGGCGAAAAAGCCGAGCAGCGAGTCGTCTTGGCGAAGAACGAAAAGAAAAGATTGGAACTCGAGTTGCCCAAAGTAACCTCGTCGGTAAAACCCGAGCCGATCAAGCCTACGCTCGAAGTGTCGAAAGCCGATATCGAAGCTCCAGCGCGGCCGTGGCAGAAGTCGGTAGGGATTGCTGCAATGGCCGTGGGTGGGGCAGGGATCGCCGCGGGAGCCATTCTGGGCGGCGTAGCCATTACCAAAAAGAACGATAGCAATCAGTACAATCACTGCGACGCCCAAGACTTCTGTGATCCCTACGGACTCCAATTGCGTAATGAAGCGGTGGCTCTCGCAACGGGCTCGACTGTGGCGCTCATTGTCGGGGGCGTCTTGGCAACGGGTGGCATCGTGCTCCTTGCGACGGCACCGCGAGCATCTGACCAGGGACGGAATGCGGTGCAAGGAATTTGGAATGTAAGGCTCGAGGGCGGATTCGGCTCGGCATTCGTGAAGGGGACATGGTGATATCATGCGCGAGGCAATTGGATTAGGGTTTTACGGGGTCGTACTTGCCTTGAGCGCTTGTGCGCTCGTTGCCGATATCAACGAAGGAAAACCCCAACCCGACGAGATTGGGCAAGCAGGTCAAGGCGGTCAAGGCGGCCAAGGCGGCCAAGGCGGCCAAGGAGGTATGGGCGGTCAAGGCGGCGTGTTCAACCCCGGTGCGCCACTGCCAAAATGCGATCCGCTCCCAGCATGTGCCACTGGCAACAGCAACGTCGCGTTTGCTATCGACAAGATTTTCCTTGGCGATACGGATCCCAATGACTTTCCAAATCCAACCAATGGCTGGAAGCAATACGGATTCAACCTCGACGAACGGGCATCGACCAAAACGTCGACCGACTTGTGTCAACCCGCCCAGGGCGGCTCGAAAGCCGCAGCTTATCCCGATGGCAACGATGGAATCGACAACGCATTCGGAAAGAATGTCTTGCCCATTTTTCTCGGCCTTGCGTCGGACTTGAGTGTAACGCTGAATCAGGACATTGCCGAGGGCGAGTGGACGCAAATCCTTTCCATCGCGGACCTTGGTGGGGCGCCATCGTGTTTGACGCCAAGCAAATTCTTCCGCGGCGCACCGTTTGGGGCCATGCCGAAATGGGATGGCACCGATATATGGCCCATCGATCCCGCATCGTTGAGCAACCCCGCCGATCCAACTTCGGCCAAAATCGTAATGCCCTCGAATGCGATTGTCGGGGACCTGTATACATCGTGTAGCGAGTTCGACCTCGACCTTACGATGACCATCTCGGGGTTTCCCATGAAGCTGCTTGTGCATCATGCGCATATGCAAATGCAGATCGACCCGAATCTCCAGGGAGCGACGTCGGGGATGATCGGCGGCATCTTGAACCGTGAGGAACTGGTCAGTGGAATCGCCAGTGTAGCGGCGGCATTCGATACTTCATTTTGTGATCCGACTTCGCCAACGCTCGTGTCAATCCTGAATCAGATCCGTCAAGCGGCCGACATCATGGCTGACGGCACGCAAGACCCGTTTCAAATATGTGACGGCATTTCGATTGGTCTTGGGTTTACGATGAAGCCCATTCAACTTGGAAATGTGGGCATGTCGCCACCAATGCCGCCGGATCCCTGTGCCGCGGGGTGTTTCGCACATTGTGCCAATGCGCAAATTGACCCCGTGGGCAATTTATCGATGCCATTTTGCGGCGATTCCCTCGGAATGAATGCGCAAATGCTCTACAATGCTTACACCGATTGCGCGTGCACGGGCGCTTGCAAAAGTGCTTGCATGAATGATTTGTGTCTTGGCAATTCGCCGACCTCGAATTGCACGAATTGTCTTCAAAACATGGCCCCCATGGGCTGCAAGAACGAATTTCAGGCGTGCGCCAACGATATTTGACCCGCCGCCGATACGTAATGCTCTTACCTCATAACGCTGCCCCTGACCCCGAAAATGTCACCGCAGGATCCGCCGCAGGACCTCGAAGCAAGGGGCTCGACAAACCTTTGAGGTGCTCTTCGAAAAATGCCCCGATGTATTGATTGATGAGCCGATGGGCCTTGGGCACCGGCAAACTGCCGGCGGCAATCGCTGGGATCATGAGCGGCAGGTCGGAAAAACCCATATGGGACACGCCCGCAAACCGCGCCCGATATCGCGGATCTTTTCCTGGCGCAACAGACGCGGACCACGCCGCTTCGATTCCGTCGAGAAATGCCTCGAGGTCTTTTCTCGTCACGCCCGAACCATCGAGTCCAGCACGTTTGATTTGCTCGTCCGAAATCACGATCTTGTCTGCGCTCATCAGCATGAAAGGCTGCGTCGGTCGAGCTTGCGCAGCCGCCCCGAAATAAGCTCCATCCATATCGATTCCCGCTTTGATTCGGGGATCAGCGGCCAGCGTGGCAAATGCCGTCGCTCCGCCAAACGAATGCCCAAAATAACCAATACGGTCGAGGTCGAGGCGTCCTTTGAAACGAGCATCCGCCGAATCGAGTTTCATGATTTCATTCACGACGAATCGGGCATCCGCAACCCATACCGATATCCGGGGGCCAAGGAGCTTTTCCACTTTGTCGATCCGCCCGACATCACCATTCATGACCAAAGGTCCCGATGTTCCATCACGAAAAACCACTTTGGATGTATCGTAGGTATGACTGATGGAAACGACGACGTATCCCTGGCTCGCCAGCTCCTCGACGGCAAACGTGCCCGTTGCTGCGGGCAGAGGATAACCGTGCGAAAATAAAATCACCGGAAATCGAGCCTCTCCCGCGGCGATCGGAATATCGCGCCGCGCATTCGTGCGCACGAGCGACAAATGGCTCATGACCAGCCCGGGCATTTTGATCGATTGCGCAAACGCCTCGGCGCGTTGCGCGTCCATGTAAGGTTCGCGCGGCGCATCCGAAGCTGCTGCTGGATAGCGGACTTCCACAACGAGCCTTCGATGCCCCGTGGGCGTTTGCGGATGTTCGTCCGTGCGGGCCATATCGACCCATTCATAGGTTGTCGTGCCAACCGCAAATGGTCCAGTGGGGGGCTCGAATGAAAAAACCGGCAAGAGTATGGCAAGGGCCGTCGATACGCCCATGATCAGCACACCCAGCACAACGGCGAGAACCCGCGGCCAACGTCGAGGTTTTTCCGAAATGGTTTCTTGGGGTTGTCTTCGCCACGAAAAAAACGCGACCATGGCGAACAGGGCGATGATGCCGTACGCGGGATACATCTGCCAGCGCGGTTTTTCTACGAGCGTCTGGACGACAGCGAACGTAGCTGCACCCGCCCAAAGTCCGAGCGACACACGTGGCCGCTGTTTTTTGAAAGGCAAGGTGGCGACGAGCGCTACGAACGCGACGATGAAAACGAGGACCTCGAGAGGGCGCATGCCTTTGTATAGACGGTAATCGGTCACGAAAGCAAGAAGCAGCTGCACGTGGCCCGAACTTCGCGCGGGTCCAAATCCCTGACAAACTGCGTTAGCTTGTGTACGTTTGAACGCATGTTTCTATGTGCAGGTCGATTTTATTATCACTCCAATCGGACCGTACGTGGTTGAAATTATTGATCCGCCTTAGCCCAACTTCGGACGTTGGGCTCATCGAGCTTGTTGACGGCCGGAATTGATTCGCGCAGGGGCACGCCTAAGGCCTTGGCGACGTTCTCGCTGGCATAATCGAGGAACTGGCGAACGAGAGGTGACATCGACCGTCGTTCGACGACGAGGGCGCGCATGGGTGTCTCGGGCAGCGGATGCTCCGGGAGTGGCTCGACCAGACGTCGGCGCTCGAGGCCTTCCATAGCAAGAAAAGGCGGCACCTCGGTGACGACATCACCAGCTTCGGCGAGCCACAGAAGGTGGGAGTAATCGTTCGTCACGAGCACAGGCTCGAGCTCCACCGCCGTCCCGCCAACGTGCCAGACGCTCGCTCCGGCACTGCGAAAACACGCGCACTGGACTCCTTTCAGATCCTGCGGAGTCGCCAGCGGATGCGCCGCGAGGAACTTGGGTGAGGCGATGAGCCGATGTCGATAGCGGGTCAGCGTGCGTCCGACATAACCTACGGGACCCTGTTCACCAACGCGGAGCGCGACATCGATTCCATCAGCGACCAAGTCAACGCGTCGCTCCGTGACGAACACCTCGAGCGTCACGGCTGGGTACCGACAACGAAAGGCTTGGAAAACTTGCCACAACGGATCAAGGTGAGGGGGCATTGAGATGCGTAACCGACCAGCCATGCCTGATGCGTCGTGAAGCCGTTTTTCGGCCTGCGCGAGGAATTCAAGCGCCTCCCGAGTATCCGCGACAAGCTGATTGCCAGCCGGGGTAAGCGCAAGCCCTCGGGAACTTCGCTCTAGCAGACGCATGCCTAGGTCGTCCTCGAGCTTGCGCAGTTGACGACTGACGGTCGGCAAGGGGATCCCGGTTCGACGAGCAGCCTCCGAAATGCTGCCCGCCTCCGCCGCCTGAACGAATAGCTTCACCGCGTTGAGGTCCATATAGCCGCCAAGCTTCCTCTCGAATTTGAGAGGGTGTTTCTCATTGTTGTCTCTACCAAATCAAGTTCGAGAAGACTATAGCAATTGCCACCGCAAGGCCAAGAGTCGCCGGGCGAGATTCGCGGTTGCGACCTTGGCCCTCGGCAGTGCCTCGACACATGCCGGTAAAGCTGCTGCAGCGACCACCACGTTCAACGCATTCGCGAGAAACAACAGCGAGGAAAGAACATGAACGACGAAATCCAAACCCTGTTGCATACCTATCAACGCAGTCTGAACGAAGCCAATGTGGATCTGGTCAAAAGCGTATACGCCGATGACGCGATTTTCATCGGTCAACCATTTCCCACCGCAACAGGTATTGATGAAATTGCGGCCCTCTACGCCGACTTCCTGTCAAAACTCGACTTCAAAGTCGAATTCAAGGTTCTCGAGGTGGAGTTGGGCGAAAATCTTGGCTTCATCCGCACCCAGTCTCGCGGCACCATTGTGCCAAAGGGCCAGACGCCCGAACGTTCCGAAGGTAATCGGGAGGTGTTCGTCGTCAAAAAGATCAAGGGGGCCTGGAAGTTTTACCGGTACATCTTCAATCCCGAGGTTTGACAGGGACGTTATTTCCCGCGAGGATGCGGCCCTGAGAGCTTGGGGACCGTCGTTGCCACGTGGATTGTGCCGATGCTCATGTTGCTCACGACCACCGGAATGACCGACTGGTAGCGAATTCGTGCTCGACATTTCGCCTCTGGCCGTCGATATCTATTCGCTGAAACCATGACGTCCTTTGAGAACGCTCCCCCGTCACGATCGGACACCTTCGAGGAGTCGGCGCTCGCCGAAACCGCGCTCGCCGATACCCAAGCGGCCGCCCCCGCCGACATCGCCTCGACCGCCAGCGCATCAGCGCAACCCGGTGTACTCATCAAACATTATGAAATCATTCGCAAACTGGGTCAGGGCGGCATGGGCGCCGTTTTCCTTGCGCGAGACACGCGGCTCGGCCGCCGCGTGGCCATCAAGTTTCTCCACGAGCAAAGTGAGCCGGCGCAGGAACGTTTTCTCGTCGAAGCCCGCGCAACCGCTCTCTGTCAACATGAAAATATCGTCGTCATTCATGACGTCGACGAATTCGACGGCTACCCCTACATGGTCCTCGAATACGTCGAAGGGCGCACGCTTTTCGCGGCCATGCAGGAACGAAGGCAAGCCGAAGGCCCTACGGCAACACTCGATATCCATTGGATCATCGATCTGATGATCCCGGTGACCCGAGCTTTGTCGGCCGCGCATGCAATGAATATCGTCCACCGCGATCTGAAGCCCGAAAATGTTTTGCTTTCCAATGGCGGAATCATCAAAGTCGTGGATTTTGGCATTGCCAAGCAGCTCGATACGCCCATGCTTCCCACGACGGCATTGGCGCAAATCGAAGACATCGGGCGCTTTGATTTGACGGCCGCGGGCGCAACGCCGGGCACCTTGATGTACATGGCGCCCGAGCAATGGATTGCAGCAGATATCGACGGTCGAACGGATATTTGGGCTGTGGGGTTGATTCTATTCGAGATGCTGGTGCGGGAGCATCCGCTAGCTCCAGTCTCGATGGCCACACTTGCGCAAACCGCGATCCTCGAGCTTCCCATGCCGAGCGCCAAGGAAAAACGACCCGATGCTGCAGGATTGTGCGACGTCATCGATCGCTGTCTGAAAAAGCGCAAAGAAGAACGTTATGCAACAGCCGATGAACTGCGCGCCGCGCTCGAAGCTCTGTCGGAGCATGAGCGAAACCCGGCTCGCGCGGAATACGATTGTCCTTTCGCTGGTTTGTCGGCGTTTCAAGAGACGGATGCGGGGCGGTATTTCGGTCGCGAGCAAGACATTGCTGCGGTCATTGGTCAATTGCGCAATCGAGAGCTCGTGGCGATTACGGGTCCCTCGGGCGCTGGAAAATCGTCATTCGTTCGGGCGGGGGTGATCCCAGCGTTGAAGACGACGGGACAACGCGTCGAAACGTGTGTGATTCGGCCGGGTCGCAAACCGCTCGCGGCGCTCGTCGAGGCCCTCTCGTTTTTGATGGATACCACAGACGGCGAAGAGCGTATCGAGCCTGCGGCGATTGAACGACAATTGCTGGAGCAACCAGGTTATTTGGGCGTGTTGTTGCGGGCTCGGTGTAGACGTCGAGGTTCGGACCATCGTGTGCTGTTATTCGTGGACCAATTCGAGGAGTTGTACACGCTCGGCATCGAACCCCAGAACCGCGCAGCGTTTTGTGCAAGCCTATTGGGCGTAGCTGATGATGCATCTTCGCCATTGCGGGTGATTCTATCGATACGAGCGGACTTTTTGGATCGTTTGGCCGAGGATCGGACATTTCTTTCCCAAGTGACCCGAGGATTGTACTTTTTGCCGCCGATGTCGGGCGGGGGACTTCGCGATGCGCTGAAAAAGCCGGTCGAAGCGGCGAAGTACCAATTCGAAGACGAACAGCTGATCGACGAAATCTCGAGCGGTTTGGCGGAGATGAAGAGTCCGCTCCCGATTCTGCAATTCATGGCCACGAAGTTATGGGAAGCTCGCGACGAAAAGCGGCGCCTGTTGACGAGGGAAGCATATCAAAACTTGGGCGGCGTCGTTGGAGCTTTGTCGACGCATGCAGACGGTGTGCTGGCGAGCATGACGTCGGCGGAACAAAGAATGACGCGGGCGATTTTCATGCGGCTCGTCACGCCAGAGCGTACGCGGGCGATTGTCTTATTCGAAGAGCTCGGTGAATTGGGCGAGGACAAAACGGCGGTGGAGCTCGTGGTGCAGAGATTGGCCGATGCGCGGCTTTTGGCGATTGAATCAGGCGACGACCACGCGGGCAAAACAGTAGAGCTGGTTCACGAATCGTTGATCGAGCGATGGGGGAAGCTTCGGTCATGGCTCGAGGAAAACAAACATGACGCGCAGTTCGTGGCGGAATTGCGTAATGCCGCAGCGCAATGGGAGAAAAACGATCGAGCGGAAGGTCTTTTGTGGCGCGATCGAGCGGCAATCGAGGCCGGGCGGTGGCTCGAGCGGAACAAGGCGGAAGCGGGAAAGGAAGGTGCCCTGGGCATTGGCCAGCGCGAGTTGTTCTATTTGCAGACGGTCGTCCGTTTGTCCGAGCGCACGAGACGGCGGCGAAGGCAGGCGATTGGAGCGGTCATTGCGTTTCTGGGCCTCTTTGCGCTCTCGGTGTCCGTGCTCGGTCTGCATGCTCGAAATCAGGCGAAACGGGCGGACGCCAACGCCAGTGAAGCCGGAAAAAACGCACAAGATGCCGAAAAAAGCGCCCAAGATGCCCACAAGAAGGCCGCCGATGCCCGTAATGCCTCGCGTATGGCCAGTGCGCGCGAGCATCTCTCGGACCCGACGCTGGTCCTGTCCCTCGTACGTGAGCTGGAGCCTACGAATTCGCTGCCTTCCAGGTGGGGCGAGCTTGCTCGTTGGGCGACCTTTCAAAGCATCACCAACGTCGTCCTGCACCACCAGGATGCTGTCTACTTCGCGTCATTTAGTCCGGATGGCCAGCGCATCGTGACCGCTTGTAATGACATGACGGCGCGGGTCTGGAACGCCGATGGCACAGGCGAGCCCGTGATCCTCGCGGGGCATCAGGACATCGTCGTGAGCGCATCATTTAGCCCAGAGGGCAGGCGCATCGTGACCGCCTCCTACGACAAAACGGTACGGGTCTGGAACGCCGATGGCACAGGCGAACCTCTGATCCTCGCGGGGCACCAGGATCGCGTCAATTCTGCGTCGTTTAGCCCCGATGGAGCGCGGATTTTGACGGCCTCGCGCGACAGGACCGCGCGGGTCTGGAACGCCGATGGCAAAGGCACGCCCCTGATCCTCGCGGGTCATCAGGATCGCGTCAATTTTGCGTCGTTTAGCGCTGACGGAGCACGGATTGTAACCGCTTCCCACGATAAGACCGCAAGGGTCTGGAACGCCGATGGCCAAGGCACGCCCGTGGTTCTCGCGGGGCACCAGGATCGCGTTAATTCCGCATCGTTTAGCCGCGATGGAAGACGAATTGTGACCGCTTCCGATGACAAAACCGTGCGGGTCTGGAACGCCAATGGCCACGGCGAGCCCTTGATCCTGAAAGGCCACCAGGATCCCGCCTATTCTGCGTCGTTTAGCCCTGACGGAGCGCGAATTGTGAGCGCCTCTTGGGACAACACCGCACGCGTGTGGAACGCCGATGGCAAAGGCACGCCAGTGATTCTCGACGGTCACCAGGATCTTGTCTACTCCGCGTCATTCAGCTCGGACGGTCGATACATCGTGACCGCGTCGTTGGACAAGACTGCGCGATTGTGGAATGCCGAGAGCACACGTGCGCCTGTATACCTTCATGGGCATCGGGATCGCGTCATTTCCGCATCGTATAGCCCCGACGGAGCACATATTGTGACCGCTTCGCGTGACAAGACGGCGCGGGTCTGGAACGTGGATGGCACAGAAGAACCTCTGACCCTCGAGGGTCACCAGGATCTCGTCGCTTGTGCTTCTTTCAGCCCCGATGGCCGACGCATTGTGACCGCCTCGTGGGACAAGACTGCACGCGTGTGGAACGCTGATGGCACAGGCACGCCTTTGATCCTCCGAGGTCACCAGGATGTTGTCAATGCCGCAGCATTTAGTCCTGACGGAGCGCACATCGTGACCGCCTCGACGGACAAGACTGCGCGTGTGTGGAACGCTGATGGCACCGGCGAACCTGTGATCCTGAAGGGTCACGACGAACTCGTTTATTCCGCATCGTATAGCCCCGACGGAGCGCGGATTGTGACCGGTTCCCGGGACAAGACGGCGCGCGTGTGGAACGCCGATGGCACAGGCAGTCCCCTGGTCCTCAGAGGGCACCAGGATGTCGTCTATACGGCGTCGTTCAGCCCGGACAGCCGGCGCATCGTGACCACCTCGTGGGACAAGACAGCGCGTGTGTGGAACGCTGATGGTACAGGCACGCCCCTGATCTTCAGAGGGCACACCGCTGCGCTCGCCGCGGGCGGTCATGACGGGACAGGTGCGTTCACTCCCGACGGCCAGCGTATCGTCACCATCTCCGACGACAAGACCCTGCGCGTGTGGAACGCCGATGGCATCGGGGAGCCTGCGATCCTGCGCATGCCGGACAGCGACGCAGCGTCTGCAGCCTTCAGTCCAGACGGCAAACACATCGTTACCGTGTCCCATAGCCAGCTCGACCCGACCACCGGCAAAACCACGTATTGGGCCACGGTTTGGCCCAGCTTCGAGCCTTTGAAAAGCCCCAACGACGACGAACTCTGGCTGGCAACTCGTTATTGTCCGTCTGTGGAGCTGCGCGTGGAGCTGCTTGGCGTGAGCGAGCAAGAAGCGGCGGAACAGGTCACCACTTGTCAGGCCCGTGTGGCCAGAGCATTCGAGCGCAATTCGACGCAGCATTGACGTTCGGTGTCCCTCGTGCCGTTTGCTCTTGCTTCGAGGGAGTTGATCAGCGTTTCGATGAGCTTCCAGCCCAGACCCGGACCAGCTTCGATGAGCACTTTGCTATTCGATATTTCTCTCTGTCCGCCCTCATGCTGCGACAAGCCGCACGCGTATCCCGGACGTTTGGCTACCGCTTCTTTTTCGCCTTTGCCGATTTCCTCGTCAAGCTCAAGACTTCCGTCGCATGCGTCGCGGCCAAGGCGTCGAGCAATGCTTGTCCGCCGTGCTGGAGCTTCAATTCCATTTCTTCCGCATATAGCGCGTACAAGGCATACAAACGCACGACGCGTCCATCGGACAAGACAATCGATTGCCCTTCTTCGGGAACGGAAAAAGGAAGCAGCAGAACCCAGCCACAAAGCCTCGTTTCCGGTGAAAATGGTCGTGGCGGATCCCCATTGGGAATCGTATGCAAGGGGCCAAGCCATGTATTGTAATCGTGCGGCAATCGCGCCAGCTGTTTGAGCCAACGAATCGGCCAATACCAGCGTTCGAGGTCGGCAGGCGGCGGCGATTTTGCCAACGCATCCACGTTCCAATTGGGCGGCAAAGAAATCATCAATTCGGCATACTCGAAATCGTCGGCTCCTGGGGGCACATTCATGATCAAAGCGCTCATGCCGGTCGTGAACAGCGTCCACTGATTACGCTCCTTGCTCGGCGGAATGAAGTGGACGTCGATATGCACCTTGTCCGAAACCAGCTCATGAAATACGTTGGTCGGTTTGCCAAAATATTTGGTCATGTGGGCTTCGATTTCATCGACACACGCGGTTTCTACCGGAGACTGGAAGTCCTGAGAAACCGCTTGATGGCGCAAAATGGGCGTTCCATCTGCCGCACGTTCGGGAGAGTCACTTTTGTTCATGGGCGCTTTCTTGCACAATCGAGGGGGATTGCCAAGAGGAATCGAGTTTCACGTGGATGCTTTGGAAAAGTAGCCCAGCAATGGCAGACAGCCGCGGCTCTTGACGGCAACGTTTGTCCGATGACCTCAGGTGCTCTCGGGGCAAACCAATCCGTATCGTTATTTTCGTTTTGGACTACGGAGCCAGCTTGGCGACGACGAGGTCCGACGAACCCGCGCTCGTCAAAACACCTGTTCCAAAGTCGACACTGCCGGCCAATTCTCCCGTGAGCAAGATATGGCCTCCAGGATCGAAAGTTATGGCGTGTGACGTTTGCTGCGCTGAGTCACCCACGCGGTGGCTCCATTGATGGTTGCCATTGGCGTCGAATCGGGCAAACCCGATATCGAGGCTTCCGGCACTCGTCAAAGGACCGCCTCCAAAATTCACGGTACCGCCCATCGTGACGACAAATGTCAAATCACCGCTCTTGGTCACCCCAAGATCCGTGACGAATTGTTGTTGTGTATCACCAAAACGCTTGCTCCACACATGATTGCCATTGCCGTCGAGTCTGGCCACGAAAAAATCATCATTGCCGGCGCTCGTCAACGTGCCGCCGCCCAAGTCGATGCTGCCCTTGAAACTCCCGGCGACGAAGAGATTTCCCATTTCATCGAAGCCGACCCCGTTGGGACTTTGGTCGAGCCCATCGCCATACCGCTTGCTCCAAAGGTGATCACCAGTTGGTCCAAGTTTGACCAAGAAGGTATCGTAGGAACCTGCGCTCGTGAGCGGAACTCCGCCGAAATTCACGGTTCCAAAGAAGATTCCGGCGAATACCGAGTTCCCGGCGGCATCCGTGGCAACGTCCAGCAATTCGGGTTGGTTTGGATCCGCGTGACTGAACTGTTTGCTCCACACGTGATTTCCATTGGAATCGAGTTTCAAGGCGAAAAGGTCCACAGAAGTGGCCATCATCGTCGGTCCGCCGAAACTGATCGAACCCGCAAAATCGCCGCCAATGAGGATATTGTTTTGGGAATCGATGGCCATCGCCCGCGCGCTTTGCACATCGAGGTTGCCGAAGCGTTTGCTCCATAGATGTTGTCCCATTGCATCGTATTTGGCGACGAACATATCGACATCGCTTGCCACCAGTGGCCCGCCTCCAAAGTCGACGGTATTGCTGAAATTGCCGGCGACGACCACATTTCCGGCACCATCGATGGCCAGTGAGATTGGTTGCTCACTGCCGCTTCCGCCAATTTGTTTGGTCCAAAGGACATTCCCCAAGGGATCGAATTTGACGAGGAATCCATCGAGCGAGGTTGCTGTAAACGGGCCCATTCCGAAATCGAGGTTCCGGTAGAATACGCCCGTCACGTAGACATTGTCGTCTGCGTCTGCAGCAATCGCGCGGCCGTATTGGCCATCGAAATCGCCGAATCGTTTGCTCCAAATCGCCACGCCGCAATCGGGGCCGGCTCCATTGCAGTTTTCGTCCGTAGGGGTTGCACAATTCTCCGCAATGGGCACGATCTCCCCCATACACGGCCCATACGCCGTTCCTTCGGCATTACACGTCCATTTGCCTCCCACGCAAAGACCCACATCTTGTGTGCCCATGGGCCCCGAATAACACGACGTGGTCATATTGGGTTGGCAAATGATTGGAGCTCCTCCAGCGCCGCCCGAACCACCCATTCCCGCATTACCGCCCATTCCCGCGTTACCGCCCATCCCTGCGCTGCCACCCATTCCGCCTGTTGAACTCGAGGAGCTGCTGCTCGACACATCTCCGCTGCTGGAACTCGAACTGCTATTCGACCCGGTCGAAGTGGTCGAGCCATTGTCGCCGCAGCCTGCGGCGTGCATGCCCAGAGCCAGAACAGAAGCAACGGAAAGCCAAGGAAGCGATAACCGAGTGCGCATGGAACCTCCGAAATGGAAATAGGTGGCCCGATGAGCCTTACAGAAGACGCCATAATCAGCCGAGCGTCAACGATATTTTCAAGGGTGGCAATGCCGCAGCTGCCGGAACACCCATTCGAGTTGACACACGTAGCGCCTACGTGCCAAAGTGCCGCGCATGAAACAAGAGTTCAACATTGCTGGCCCGTGTAACCCCACGGTGCACTACATGCTCCCGCCTGAACGGCGGTTGGGGGAGGTCTTGGAGCTGATTGAATCGCACAAGTATTTCATGATCTCGGGGGGCTGGCAGACGGGAAAAACGACGTGCGCCCAGTGGCTGCAACAGCATCTGAATGCAACGGGGCAGTGGCGAGCCATGTGGGTCGACCTGCAAACGGCGCGCGAGCAACCCGATCCGGCCAAGGGGTTTCGGACGATTCTCAATAAGCTCACAACCACGCACAAGCGGGTTCATCCAGACATACCACTTTTGGATCCCGAGCCCTTGTTGCAAGACCCAGCAACGGCGCTTGTGACCTATCTAAAGCACCTGTCGGAGTCCAGCGACCGGCCTTGGGTCATCTTTTTTGATGAAGCCGATGGTTTGGTTGGTGAAACGATGGTCCTCTTCTTGACGCAGTTGCGCGATGGTTATCTGGACCGATTCCAGCAGCCATTTCCCGCGAGCGTCGTGCTCGTCGGGCGTCGGCAAGTGCGCGATTTCGTGGTGCGGGCCGAGGATCGTCATGCCATCGCGTGGCTGGGCACCAGTTCGCCGTTCAACATCAACGCCGAGGCCATGACGCTGGCGGCATTTACCGCCGCCGAGGTGGAAGAATTGCTGCTGCAACACACGGCGAAGACGGGACAACGATTCGAGCCCGAAGCGATAGCCCTCATTTACGAATTGGGTCAAGGGCATCCCTGGCTCACCAATGCGTTGGCCGATCAGATCGTGCGTCACGACCTGAAAGATCGCAGTTTGCCCATTACGGCCGCTCATGTCGAAGCCGCCAAAGAAACGATTATTCTGGAAAGGCGTTCACATATCGATTCGCTCATTGCCAGGTTGCGTGAAGAACGGGTTCGTCGGGTACTGGATCCCATGATCGCAGGCACCCTCGCTTCGAATGATGTGGTCGATGACGATTTTTCCTATGTGTTGGGGTTGGGCCTCATTCGAAAAATCAAAGGGCAATATCAAGCCGCAAATCCCATCTACTCGGAAGTGATCCCTCGCACGCTAAACAATGCCCAACAGTACCAAATTTGGAACAAGCCACTATGGTACGTCCGGAACGACGGGTCGCTCGACATGGAAAAACTCATGACGGATTGGCAAGCGTTTTGGCGCAAAGATGGTCACGTCGCCGCGGCTGGATTCGATTATCGGGAATCAGGTCCGCACTTGATGATGATGGCTTTTTTGCAACGGGTCATCAATGGTGGGGGACAAATCCATCGCGAATACGGCTTGGGTCGCGGCGCCTTGGACTTGCTGGTCGAATGGAAAGGCGCTCGACATGCCATTGAACTCAAGATTCGCCGCAGCACGAATACCGAACCAGATGCGCTCGCCCAGCTCGGCCAATACCTCGAACACCTGGGATTGTCCGAAGGATGGCTGATCCTTTTCGATCGCCGCAAGGGCTTGAAATGGGACAAAAAACTCTATCAACGCGACGTCGACTACCACGGAAAACGCATTCGCCTCGTGGGGAGCTGAAACCGTTCTCCCGTAACGCGCCTGGCACCGTGTTGCACCTCGGCGCACCGGCGCCCGTTCCCTACAATGGCCGTGTTCCGTGTGTTGTTCCGGGGCATGGTCCGCGGTGACGCCGGGCCTCCTGCAATCGCTACGCATCGTCCACTTCTGCCCCGTTTGCATATCGCGGGGCCATTGTCGCGGCATTCGCCCATTGCCTCGTGAGAGTGTGGCTTGGATCAACGCACCCTCTTCGTGCCCGATTGCGCGATTTCGGCGACGGCTGCTTCTTCAATGGCCGCATTCTCCAAGTCACCTCGGCCAATCGCTTCAAACGCTACGCGCACTTTTTGATTGGCACTCGATTCGACAGCCACGCGAATCTTTGATTTCAAATCGACATCGCCCGATTGCGACAAAGCCATCGCCGCACCAATGCGGCGATCTACGGGGGCTGCCGGGTCCACAAGCACCGCGGAGATTTGTTCCCGCGTGAGTTTGGCTTGACGATAACCGCGATCCTTGTCGAACAGTCCCCGCAAGGCGTCGCGCCAGGCTTTCCCATCATGTTTACCGCGATCCAACGCCGCCAACGCTGCAGGATCTGCGAGACGTTGATCCCGAAGCGCCAACGCGTCTCGAACACGCTGATCGATGACGTCGCTTTCTTCCTGCGCGAGATGTCGAGCTTTCGCCCGAATCTTGGAACCGTTGACCAGGTGCAACGTGACGTGACTATCGGCTGTCGAAATAGACTCGAGCTCTCCGTAGGGGACGAATTGCTTCCCAAAACGCTTTTCGACGATGATGCCGTCCGCGCCGATCACGAGGTGCGCTGGGCCAAACAATTTACGAACGGCAAAAAATTCCAAAATGAAAACGATTACAGCAATGGGAATCGAAAGCGCGCCGTTCATGCGGACCGCACTTCCAATCGCTTCGCCAATGAAAATAGCGGCAATCGGCCCCAGGAGCCACACCATGGCGTTCAAGAAGTCGACAGCGCCTAGACGAATGCGCATGGTCCGCTTCGACGCATCAACGCCGAGTTGTTGCAGCAATTGCGATGCTGTTTCGGCGTCGGGAACGTCTGCACTTACAATGTTGCCATCACGCCTCCGCAGGTGTACCCGTCGCGTCTCGGGACTGTACCATCCTTCGACAAACGTTTCGGGCGCAAACGAAAGGGTTTTCCCGGTCCGCAACAATACCCGCAGGGCGTCTTGCTCGAACTTCATGGACCGGCCTATCGGAAAACGCACTTCGCGAAACGCAACGGACAACAACGACAAGAGGGCCGAGCCGAGGAATGTCGAGCCACAAGCCGCAGCAAGTTCGCCCGGACCACCAAGAAATGCGGTGAGAAAAATCGCCACGAAGGAGATCAGCAAAAGGGCAAGAGCCAGCCATAACAAACGGGTGGTCGTGCCGCGAGCTTCAAAGCCGACATGGCGAATGGGCGCGTCGGCGTTTATTGGAATTGGCGAATCGAGCGGCTCTATCGGTTCGGAGGCCATTCAGGCACGGTTAGCACAGGTCACGACGTCTTGACAAAAGCTTTTCCACGCGTGATGCGCTCGATGCGGCCGAATCCGCCACATCAAATATCATTGGCACACGTAGCAAATTCCATGCTGCATGGCCCATTCACGCAATTCTGGCACTCCATCGTGACCATCTTGAAGTCAATGCAAAAATTGTTCCCGCATTCCACTTGACATGGACCGCTGCACATGCACATGAGCAAGTTGTCGAACACCAGCTTCGACTCCGGACACAATGTGCCTTGCGCTCCATTGCTGATGAAGTCCGCGCACCTCAGGCATGACATCGTCGCGCAGTCATTAAAGTCCGTTCCAGCAGGGCATTGGCCTGTACCTTGCGGTTCGTCGCATACCCCATTGTTGGTAAACGGGCACATGCCGATATTGCAATCATTAAAGTCCGTTCCAGGAGGACATTGGCCTGTTCCTTGCGGTTCGTCGCAAACTCCATTGTTGCTAAACGGGCACATGCCGAAATTGCAGAGACCGGAATAGCG
>DAOMZH010000075.1:0-21078 GCA_035437985.1 Polyangium sp. (in: bacteria)
AAGCCCATTTTCAGGCTGACCGCCCCCCCCGCCCCGGCGCCGCCATTACCAGCTGCCCCAGCGGCACCGCCTGCACCGCCCGAGCCGCCCGTACCTCCGGTGCCCGCAGATCCGCCTTCGCCACCCGCGGAAGTAGAGCTCGCAGTGCTGCCCCCTGTACCGCCACTGCCGCCTCCGCCTCCAGAGGGGTCACAAGCCCAGAGACCGATCGAGAAAATGCCAAGCAAACTGAAGAGGAAATGTGTACGCATCGGCAAAACATACCATTCTTTTGAGAATGGGGGGAAAATAAGGGGGGCTCTACCCGCGAGCCGCGCGTTTGTCTCCTGGTACCTCCCGTAATCGCGAGTCGAGCGGCCATCGGTACACATTGACTCGACCTTCGTTGCATGCCGACGCCAAGTGATGTCCACTCGAATCGATATCCAAACTGATCATCGGACGACCTCGACCCATCACGTCGCGTTCCAAAACGCCCGACAAAATCTCCCAAACCCGAATACCCCCACTGACGAGCCCTGCAATGATGTGCGTGCCGGCCCCATCGAACGTCAACGAATGAATTTGTTTCCCATCGCCGCGCAACGTGCGGAGAAGCTCCCATTTGCGCGTTTCCCAAACACGCACGGCACCATCGCCAAAACCCGCCGCCAAGTGGCGACCATCCCGAGAAAATACCACGGTACGCACAAGCCCCGGACTCGACCCATCACCAACCGTCGTCACTGCCCGCAGCTGCGCATCCCAAAGCCGAACCGAAGCATCATCGCCTCCCGTCGCGATGAGCGAACCATCTCCAACCATGGCAACAGCACGCACCCATTTGAGTTCGTCCGGGAGCATCGCCGCAAGCTCCCCCGTGCTCACGCGCCACGAGCACACGCTGTTGTCTTCACTGCACGAGACGAGCGTGGAGCCATCTTGGTTCAGAGCCAAATCGCGCACGGGAGCCCGATGTCCAGCCATCAATTGCACGAGTTTGCCCGTGGCCGAGTCGAGTAATCGCAATCGTCCGTCGCTGCAACCAAGCGCCACGAAGTTTGGTCCCGAAACGATGCAATTGACCCGCACGACGAGTTTCGTCGTCCATAAACGCTTGTGAAAATGCACGTCGATGCCCGAGACATCGCCATTCCACGACGCCATGAACAGATGCGGACCATCGACATCGAACGTGACACTTCGCGGCCACTCGTCAGCCGCCATCGCACACCAGACATTTTCTTCGTAATTATCGGCTTGCAGATCGCCCGGCACGCGCGGAAATCGAGGGTCGAAACGCAAGGTGCGCCGGCCTTCGACAAAACCTGATTCCCCAGCCCGTTCACTCCCCGCACCCCGCAATTGCGAAGGACGGGAAGGTTTGTCCGTTTCTTTGCCTTTGACGATGCCCGATGAACGTCGCGGCTCATGAACGAATTTTTGCGACGCGGGCAAAGGCTCGGAATCGATGAACGGCGCCGTTTCCACGAAAATCTTTGCGTCGATGTTGATCGACGAAAGCCGCGGACGACGATGAATGGCAATGTGCAGTTTGTCCGCCATGTCCATCGCCGCATCAAAACGATCGTCGATATACGGCGCCAATGCTTTCTCCATCCACGCATCGACCAATACCGGAATGTCCGAACGACGATGCGTCGGAGGCGTGAACTTTCCAACTTCAATCGCTTTTGCCACCAAAAAATCGGTTTTTCCGGCAAAAGGCACCGCCCCCGTCAGCAATTCATACGCAACAATCGCCAAGGCCCACAAATCCGCACGGTGATCGATCGCCCGCGTCTGCACACCTAGACGTTCTGGACTCATGTATTTCACAACGCCCAATTGCGATGAGCCGCTCGACGTCGTCACCTCTCCATCAATTTGCTTGACGATGCCAAAGTCCAGCACCTTGAGGAATGATTCTCCCTCGACATCCAAGACAAACAGATTGTCCGGTTTGATGTCGCGATGCACGAGTCCCATACGGTGCGCTTCGCTCAATGCTTTCGCCGTATGCTCGATCATGCGGCACACGTCCTCGATCGGCAATGCTCCACTCCGATCGAGCCGTGAGCGCAACGTCTCGCCCCGCAACAGCTCCATCACGATGTACGGTTCGCCCTCGACCGTCGTCGCGTGATCGAAAACTTTGGCGACGTGCGGACTTTGGAGCAACGCGGCGGCTTGCGCTTCCTGCGTGAAACGTCGCTGTGACGCGTCACTACGCGCATGCTTCGAAACCATGAACTTCACGGCGACGTGGGTTCGTAATGCCAAATGTTCGGCCGCCCAAACCTCGCCCATCCCACCTACGCCGTGTTCGAGACGCCGAAGCAGCCGGATCGTCGATGTAATGAATTGTCCCTGATAAGGCATCGCGCCATCCCGAACGTCCAACCCCTCGGCAAACGGCTCCGGACGTTGCCTTCCTTCCATATCGAAATTTCCTGACCATGTCTAGCTTCGCAAAGCACCAAAAAGCCTCGACGCACGCTAATCGTTGCGCCAAGCCGAGCCGTCGATGAAGATACGGTCCGAACTCGTTGGAGCTCCAAAGGTCGTCGCGTGACAGGTCAACGCCTTCACAACTTTCGCCGTCATGCACTGGTCGCGTTGATCCTCTCGACGGTGGTGGTGGGTTGTCAGAACACCCCGAAACCCAAGACACCGACGTGCCGAACCGAGGATCTCTCAGGATGTATCATTGAAGAAGTCGAGGTCCTCGGGAACGAGAAGATCCCCGATTCCGCGATCAAAGAGCGCATTGCTACGGCTGAAAGTGCGCACGCCGTTGGTGGACTTCTCTACGGCGTTCCGGTCATCGGTTTGTCCGATTTGCTCACGGTCGAGTACGAATACTTCGATCGTTTCGTGCTTGATCGGGATCTCGAACGTGTCGAGCGCTACTACCGGGCGCGGGGGTATTACGAAGCGCACGTGACGGCTGGTCGAGTCATGCGCCGCAAGTCGGACAAACGCGTCCGAGTCGAAATCTCGGTGCAAGAGGGGCGACCTGTGCTCATTCGGCGCGTCGACCTCAAGTGGAACGACTGGCGCATGCCGGAAGCGGGTGAGGTGAGCAAGACCGTCACCGACGCGAAAAATCAGCTCGAACGCGGACAAACCATGGAGGAGGAAGCTTACGAAAAAACAAAAAAAGAACTTCTCCAAGCGATGACGGATCGCGGGTTTCCCTATGCAAACGTGGTTGGTCAAGTCAAAGTCGATCTCGTTGCGCACACGGCGGACGTGACGTACACGCTCGAGCTCGGCACACGCGCGAAGTTTGGCCCGATTCGACTCGTCGGCGTGGGAGAGCTTCCCGAAGATCTCTTGCGCAAATCGTTGGACTTCAAAGAAGGGGATTTGTTTTCCACGGAAACGCTCGCGAATGCCGAACGAGCGTTGGGTGACTTTGGCGTCTTTGGAGCGATCGACATCAAGCCCGAGTTATCACCTCCGGACAAACCCCAGAATCCTGTCGTTCCGGTGACGATCACCTTGCAAAGGACGCCGTTGCGTTCGGTCAAACTCGGGGTGGGTGCCGAAGTTGGGGCGCGCGTCGAGGCGCATGGTTCGGTGAGTTGGGAAGATCGGAATTTTCTCGGGGGCTTACGACGCTTTGCGATCGAAGCGCGGCCGGGGGTCGTGTTTTACCCGAACAGTTTGTTTACGCTCCTCGTTGCGCCGCCGGATCAGGTTTTGCCCGAAGTACGTTCGCGCTTCGAATTGCGTCAGCCTGGCGTCATCGATCCGCACATGAACGCGATTTTACGGGGCGCGGTCAATATTTATCGCCCGACGAACATCATCACGGCGCCACTTCCGGGCACGCCCGAGGCCCGCGAACCAGCCCTCGGGTATCGCGAATATTCCGCGACGCTCGGCATCGAACGACGATTTTCGCATTCGCAGCATTATTTGGGACAATTCATTCACCTTCAGGTGGACGATCCGTTTTTGTATCCCATTTGGAGCGGAAAAACGCCCGATGGTTACAAGCGGTTTTTGTTGACGTACCTGGAGACCGTCGGCAATTTGGATTTCCGGCGCGATGATCGCGGAAACATCGATCGCATCAGCCCGCGCAAAGGAGTTTATTTGGGACTGAATGCGCAAGTGGCCGGAATTTTCTTGCCGGGTGATGCCAACGATATTCGCCTCCGTCCCGAGCTCCGGGCCTATTTACCGATTGCCAAACGAATAACGCTGGCTTTTCATCTCAATACTGGATTTTTATTTCCGCTCCACGACGATTACGCCCGATCTCTCGATTTTCTCAATTCCGTCGCCAGCAAGTCCAAAGACAGTAGCCCCGGAATCGTGGTCGAAGATTCACGCAAGGTTCAAGGCACGGACGTACCCTTGACGGAGTTGCAGAGAACGTTGCAGAGCCTTCAATTCCGCGGGTTTTACAGTGGCGGACCCAATTCCAATCGCGGATACATCTACAATGGCGTTGGCCTGCACGCGAACGTGCCTTTGCGAGAAGGAGGATCGCCGCCTTGGTCGCCCGTAGGTGGTTTGACTTTATGGGAATCGTCGCTGGAACTTCGGTTTTCCTTTACGACGAACCTGGGGGCGATTCTCTTCCTCGACGGCAGTGACGTACGGAGCGGCGTCGCCGAAATTCGCTTTGATCGTCCGCACTTATCGAGCGGTCTCGGGCTCCGGTATGCAACGCCCGTGGGACCTGTCCGGGTCGACGTGGGTGTTCGTCTCCCTTGCGCGCAAGTCATTGGATTTTGCGACGAAGCAGATATCTACCTCGATGCCGCGCGTTTCGGTTATACGGGTGGCAAATACCCGATTGTCACGACAATCGCGATTGGGGAGGCGTTCTAACCCTCTTCCTCTTCCATGCTGAAAAGCGCCAGCGCGGTCAAACCAATTGCCGTTGCGCATTTCGCACACAACGGCGGTTCTTCATATCGAACCTCGTCCCCGCGCGGCCAAATATAGAGCCCTCTCCCGGACGGTTCTCCCAGGACGATCTCCCCACAAGCGTCGCATTCGAATTCCGCCTCGTCCTTTGCCTCCATCCGCGCCCGTAATGCGCCGTCAGCAAACGAATCGATGGCCAGCGAAATCGTTACGCTCCGCGTTTCATCCATCTTCCGGGGTCCTCTATTCCGCGACGGCCCGACTGTAGCTCAGGTCCGTCGCGGATGCATCCACTTCTGCATGTCGATCAACACCGCCCACAATCCTGAAATCAGAACCGCCGGCTGACGCTTCGTCACGCGTCCGCTTGCACGTCGGAAGGTTCCACGGACTTCTTGGACTTGGCTTTCTTCGCGCCATCCAAAGCGCAGCTCTCGAGCAGAATTTCCGCCACATCCAACTGCTTGACGCTTTCTTCTTTGCCATGCGCCTTCAAGCCGTCGGAAATCATCGTTTGACAGAACGGACATCCCGTCGCGATCGTCTTCGCCTCCGTTTGCAACAGTTGCAACGTCCGCTTGACATTGACGCGATCCTTGTTCTGCTCCTCCATCCAGAACTGCGCGCCGCCCGCTCCGCAACACAAACCCTTGTTGCGATTCCACCCCTCCGCCTCGACCAACTCCACCCCAGGAATACTCTTCAGAATGTCCCGAGGTTGTTCGTAGATGCCATTGTATCGGCCGAGGTAACACGAATCGTGGAAAACCATTTTGCCATTGACCGGCTGCGTGGGCTTCAGCTTCTTTTCAGCGACCAAACCGAGCAAGAAGTCCGTGTGGTGCACGACCTCGAATTTCGCCCCGAAATCGGGATACTCGTTGAGGATCGTATTGAAGCAATGCGGGCAGGCCGTGATGATTTTCTTGATTCCGCCCTGCTCCTTGTATCCATTGAGCGTCGCCGCGTTTTGCTCGGCCAGCATCGCAAATAGATATTCATTGCCAGCTCGGCGCGCCGGATCACCCGTACACGTTTCTTCCTGACCGAGGATCGCGAAATCAACGCCCGCGGCTTGCAGCAAACGCGCCGTGGCCCGCGCAATCTTCTTGGCTCGATCGTCGTAACTCGCGGCGCATCCGACCCAATACAAAACCTGCGCGTTCGGATGGTCCGACATCATCTTGACGTCCAGCCCCTCCGTCCAGTTTCCCCGGTCCATACGCGCCAAATTCCACGGATTTCCATTCACTTCCATGGCTTGGAACGGCCCATTGAGCTGCGACGGGAATTCGCCCTTCACCAGCACCAAGTGGCGACGCATGTCGACGATCTTGTCGACATAGCTGATCATCACCGGACACTGCTCTTCACAAGCTCGGCATGTCGTACACGCCCAGAGTACGTCCGGATGAACGATGTTCGTCGCCAGGTCCTTAGACAAACCATTTGTCTCGGCCGGAGCACCTTCGGCGTCGACAGAGGCATCTTCGAGTCGCGGCAGACCTTCGCCTGCCGTATCCAATTTGGATTTTTCGCGAACGAGCGTTTCGCCGTGGTCGTAGAGGTGATCGCGCAAATTGAGCGTGAATTGCTTGGGCGAAAGGAGCTTTCCGGTTTTGTGCGCGGGGCAGTTGTCGGAACATCGTCCGCATTCCGTGCACGTGTAGAAGTCCAAAATCGCTTTCCACGAAAAGTCTTGGATCTTGTTCACGCCCACGGGAGGCGCCTTGGCCGGATCTTCCGCGGCGGCCATGACTTTTTCACCAATCGCTTCCGCGGTCGGCGCCAAGAGCGGCAAACGTCCCGGAGGGTTGATGCTCCGGAAAAACACGTTCGGAAGCGACGTGATGATGTGGAAATGTTTCGAATACGGGAGCAGGTTCAAAAACAGCAGAACCAACGTCGAGTGCGTCCAGAAGCCGATTCGCGCCAGAACGCTGAGCGTCTCGGTGGACAAACCCGCAAGAGCCATGGCCATGGCCGAACCAGCTGGCGCCGGAAATGGCTCCCACGCGAGCGGGTGCGTGGGCACAGGTCCGAGCGGCGCGGTGATTGCGCGAATCGAACCACAAGCCGCGTCCTCGAGATTTCCGCCATAACAATTCGGGAACGGCCGATGATGCAGCACCATGGCTGCACCGTCGTAAAGCATATCGGCCAGCATCATCGTGATGATGATGCCCAAAATCAAAATGGCCTCTCCCGACTTGGTCATGCGTGCTTCTTGACGAACCAAGCGGAAATAAAGGAAGACGACTGCGCCCAGAATGACGAGCGTCGCAACCGTATCCTTCAAGAATTCATAAACCGGCCCCAGGGGCAAACCCATGAATCCTTCGGGCCCGAATATGAAAAGATTGAATGAGGGATCAAATCCGCGACCCCAGAGAATCACCGACCGCAAGAGCAGAATCGCAAAGCCCAAAAAGATGAGCATGTGCGCGGCCCCAGCCAGCCGGTAATAATGCATCTTTTTCTGGGCCAGCGCGTAAATCGCCACCCCTTGGAGCCGCTTGCCGATGTCGTCGAAACGATCCTCGTCCTTGCCTACGCGCATGAGCTGCCAGCGCTTGCCCGCACTGTACGCGAAGGCGCCAATGAGTCCGATGATGACGAGGAACATGAGCATGGGGTTCATCGCGGCTGTTCTCCGAGTTCGAGCATTTGGGGCTACGGGCTGCGTTCGGCACCGTTCGCACCAAACCCCGGGCGATGTTGTAGGGGTCGACGGGGCAGCGCGTCAACAATTCCTACAGCGTAAATTCAAAGGACTTCTCTTCGGTGTCCGGTCCGGGTGACAAATCCACCACCATCCCGAACGGCCTCTGCCCTACCCGCGCTCCAAGACGCACCCGAACAGGAGCCACCGCGCCGCCGAGTTTGTCCAGACGTAAAACCACGCGGTAGTTACCCCGCTTCGGATCACCCTCGGCCAAGTACACGTTCTCGATGTTCTGCCCTTGGCACTCGTTGCTCATTTGCGGGCAGTCGCGATCCTTGACCAACCCCGAGGACGTCGGTTCACCCAATCGCGCAAGTTCGCCGCTTGGATCGTACACGTTCAGATCCACATCGGCTTCGACAGCTTCCCACGCGATCGCGAACTGCAGGATTCCTGTATGCAGCCCGCATCCTTCGTCGATCACACCGTTGCAATTGTCGTCATGAGCGTCGAAACATTTCTCGATGCCCGAGGGCACACACGCCGTCTCGAGCACCACGCCAGGTGAAGCTTTGACGTCCTTGACCTTCAGCGCCTCACGCGGAGGCGCTGCAGGCACGTCGATGCACGCGGTGAGAAACAGGACAAACGCGACGCTGAGCGGGTGACGAATGTGGAAGAGACAAACCTTCAAAACTTCCCCGCACAGGACAAACCAACATCGCCAAACGGTCCACAACCGATCGATTGAAAGACGCGCTTGGCCGAAGCTGCTTTTTCCATTTTCGCTTCATCGGCCGGTTTTTCGACTTCCGGCTTGGCAATGATGGCCAAGACCAACCCACCCACACCCACGACAGCCCCACCCACTCCAAGGCCGATCCCGAGCGTGCGCAAGAACTTCGCGTCACTCGCATCCGCGTTGTGGACGTTGCGATCGAGCATGCAGTCTTGGACGTTGCCTTGCGAGCAGTTCGTCCCGTACAGGTGCTCGTGAATTTTTTGATCCCGCTCTAGGTTGACCGCCAAGTATTCGGACATCACGCCTGCGCCAAGACCGGCGAGTCCAACGCCGATTCCCGTGCCCGCCATGATCGAACCGATGAGGCGTTGGTTCGCGAATAGGTTCTTCGTCGGAGGGGGCGGGGGAGGCGGCGGCGGCGGCGGCGGTGGTGGTGGGGGCGGCGGCGCCTTTTCGACCTTTTTCGGCTCGAGCGCGATGGTCACTTCCTTGTTGGCCTCGACGTCCACTTCTTGCGTCGCGTCTTCGTGCTCGGGCGCGCTGACGGTGAATTTGTGTTTTCCCGGCTGGAAACGAAAGGGTTTTTCCACGGGAAAGTCCGCCACGGGAACTTCGTCGATGGCGAGTTTGGCGCCTGAAACCTGCGTGGTGACCTTGACGCTGCCGATGTGCATCATCGCTTTGGCGATTTGCTCGTTGACGTCTTTTTTGTCGCCATCATCGAGAGCGCCGGTCGTGGAAGCGAGCGCTGCTTCCATGGCTTCGACCGAGGGGATCCACTTTTCGAGCGCGAGCAGCGTATAGCCATGCATGCGCAAGATCTGGGCGCTCGGATAAAGCGCTTTCGCTTGCTCGAAGAGGTTCAACGCTTTGTTGAAATCACCCGAGCGATACGCGCCCAAGCCTTCGGCAGCTGCTTGACGCGCCAGCGTGATCTGCTGTTGCGAAGGAGCCCCGGCAGCGGGCGGATCGTTCGCGAAACTGGGGTTTGGCGCGGCAACATAGGCAGCACCGAGCAGGGTGGAGAGGGCAATGGCGATCGAACGCCGACGTAGGGTGTTCATCAGAATTTGATCGGGCCTTTGATCTTGGGGGCAACAGTGCTTGTCGTTTTCGTCTTGGTCGTCGTCGAAACAGCAGCGGTCTTCGTCGGCGTCGTCGTTGTGGGCGCTGTGGTTTTCGGCGCCGCTGCAACAGGTTCGGCCGTGGTCGCTGCTGGTGCCGTTGCTGGCGGCTCAGGTGCGGGCGGAGCTTCGGCAACCGCGGACGCACTCGCTGCCGGAGGTTCGTCCAGGTTGATCGCCTCCGCCGACGCCGCGGCACTCGCGGCCGGTTCGGCCGATGGTACTGCTTGCGCGGTCACTTGCGGAGGTGGTGCGGGCGCAGGTTCGGGCGTGGGCGTTGGTGCTGGCGTTGCCGCCGCCGCAGCTGCCGCAGCTTTGGCCGCCGCTTGCTTGGCTTCATTTCCTTTGAGGACAAAGTAAAGTCCACCCACACCGGCCAAACCGAAGACGACGAGTACGCCGGCGAGAACTGCGCCGAGGTGCACTTTTTTCTTTGGTCCTGGCGTGCCAGCTTGGGTCGAATACAGCGGCGCACCCGTGGTTGCTCCGGGCATACCTGCGGGCATGGCGCCACCTGATTGCGACAAACCGAGCAAGGCCGCTTGGGGCACGGGTACGCCCGAAAGCGAAATTCCGCCCGCGTTTGGAACTCCAAGCGGCATTGGCATCCCAGCGTGTGAAATGCCCGCAGCTGGAATGCTCGTTCCGGGAATGCTCGTTCCAGGAATCGGACCTGCGGCAGGTGGGATCGACAAACCGTACAGGGGCATGGCTGCAACGGCTTGCCGCCCTTGCGCCGAGGCCGACAAGTCCGCCGGGCTGGGCATGTCGAGGTTTGTCGGTTGCGCTGCGTAATTCACGCCGAGCGCGTGCGCGAGGGCCTGAATTTGCTCGACGGCATTCGCAAAACGTCCTTCGACTTCGCGACAACACGCTCGGGCAAACCAGGCATCGAAGCGCGGCCCAAGGTGGGGAGACATTTGGCTTGGCGGCACCATCGGCTCGTACAGGATTTGTCCCACGAGTGCGGCCATGCCTTCGGCCGACCAATAGTTTTTCCCGGTCAGCAAACGATACACGATGAGGCCGAGGGCCCAGAGATCCGCGGAGGGACCGACCTTCGACGCTTGTCCACGCGCTTGTTCCGGGGACATGTACCAAGGGGTTCCGAAGATCGCGCCGTCTTGAGTCAATTCGCCAACGCCGCTTTGATCCAGGAGTTTGGCAATACCGAAATCGAGAATTTTGACGAGCGGCGTGCCGTCTTCGCGTTGCGTGACGATGAGGTTTGCCGGCTTCAGATCGCGATGCACGATGCCGAGTCCGTGAGCTTTGTCGAGCACGCGCGCGACTTGCTTCATGAACACGACGACTTCGCCGGCGGGCAAGGCGCCACGGTTTTTCAGTTCGCTCCCGAGATCTCGGCCCTTGAGCAGCTCCATGACGATATACGGCGCATCACCGAGTTCTGGGGAAACATCGGCGTCGATGACGCGCACGACGTGTTCGCTGCCAATGGCCACGGGCGCGCGGGCTTCCGTGCGAAAACGTTCGACGGCTGCAGGGTTTGCCGCGAGCGCAGGAAGCAACATTTTGAGCGCACAAAGTTCGCCCGTATTGACGTGACGAACCGCATACACGGCACCCATTCCGCCGCGACCAATGATTTTTTCGACGCGATAACGGCCGGAAATCACGAGGCCCGAGGGCAAATCGCCACCAACATGGGGCGTGAGTTCCGGCTCGGGCTGGACTTCGGCTGCAGCAGCGGGAGCGCCAGCAGCGGGGCGCGGAGGCGCAGGCGCACCAGCGGCAGGACGAGGTGCTGGTGGTGGTGGTGCAACTTCCGAGGGAAACGGCAAAGTCGTAGGCGGACTTGGAAACGGTGACTTCGCAGGTGCACCAGCGGCAGGACGTGGAGGGGGCGGAGCGCTTGCACGCCCAGCAGCAGGGGGCGGCGGTTTTAGCGGAGCAGCAGGCTTCGGAGGCACAGGCGCTGACACAACGATTCTCCCGACGATGGTTCGAAGAAAGCCACTATCGTCGCGATCAGAACGCTATCGAAATTCGATGCGTTTCGCAAGATGCCCGATCACGCCGATCAGGGCCTCTACGTTTCAACTGGCGCAAAGATCTCGGGACGCAGCTCGATTCCCTTCGCCAACAAGATCTCGGCTGCGTGATCGATGGTGAGGATCATGGCGCGGGCTTTCAAGAATAGACGCTCTGCGTCGGACAAATCGCCCGACCTTCCAGCCGTTGCGTGTTGCAAAAGAATCGCTCCCGTCACGCTGACATTGAGGCTTTCGGCAAAGCCCCGCATGGGCACGCGCACGCTGCGTTTGCACGCCGGCGACAACTCGGGATGAATGCCATCTCGTTCATTACCCAGGACCAGACAAACCTTGGGAATTTGCCGTAAATCTTCCGGATTTAGCTCGCCCATGGGGTGCGTCGCGACAAGCTCATGGCCACTTGCTTCGAGCGTGTCGAGTGCGCCTTTGCTCTCCGAATACGTGCGGACATGAACCCATTGTTCGGAGCCTCGGGCGACTTGTCGTGCCGCGAGAAACTCGAGTCCGTTGCGTTCGACGACGTGGAGACGATGCACGCCAAAGGCATCGCATGAGCGGAGCACCGCGGCGCCATTGTGGGGATCGTAGGGCGCATCCATCAAAACGGTGACGGAATCGAGGCGTTGCGAAAAGACGGACTCGAAACGGGCGCGGCGTTCGTTTGTCAGGAACGGATCGAGTTCGCGGACGATGACGTCGACATCGAGTTCCGCGAGGCGGGCGAGGAGGCGGCGTTGGACTTGTTCGACGAAGATGGAGTGGGGAGTGCGGCGGCGCATGGGACGGGGCGGGAGTAGCACGAAAGGTGCTCGAAAGACCACCCCGTCCGGACGAGACAAACACGAGCGTGGAGGGAGGTTCAGCGGGAAAAAACCGGGCTGGCGTTCACCAAATCCGCACGCGTTTTTCCGGCGCCAAATAAAGGGCATCGCCCTCTTTCACGCCGAATGCCGTATACCAAGCGTCGATGTTCCGCACGACGCCATTGACGCGATACATCGCCGGCGAATGCGGATCCGAGAGAACTTGATTACGCAAGGCTTGATCGCGATAAAGCGACCGCCAAACCTGACCCCAGCCCAAGAAAAATCGCTGGTCGCCCGAATATCCGGCAATCACTTCGGCTCGTTTGCCGTCGAGCGACAACCTATATGCCTCGTGCGCCACTGTGATTCCACCAACGTCGCCAATGTTCTCCCCGAGCGTCAATTGCCCATTCACCTTGATGCCCGGCAATGGCTCGAATGCGGCATATTGATCCACGAGCACCTTCGTGCGTTTCTGGAATGCATCGACGTCTCCGGGCGTCCACCACGTGCGCAAGACTCCTTTTGCATCGGATTTGGCACCCTGATCGTCGAATCCATGGCCCATTTCGTGCCCAATGACGCCACCAATGGCTCCGTAATTAACGGCCGGTTCGGCTTCGGCATCGAAAAATGGCGGTTGCAAAATGGCCGCCGGAAACACGATTTCGTTGAAGGTGGGATTGTAGTACGCATTCACCATTTGCGGCGCCATGTACCATTCGTCCCGATCCGTCGGTTTGCCCAAACGAGCGCGGTCGTAATCGTGATGCCATACTTCCGCGCGGCGCGCATTTCCAAACGCATCGCCAGCTACGATTTCGAGCGACGAATAGTTTTTCCACTTGCTCGGATACCCAATCTTGGGCCGGAATGCGGCTAGTTTTTCCAGCGCAACCTTTTTCGTCTCGGCCGTCATCCAATCGACTTTTTGAATCCGAGCCGCATATCCTTTGCGCAGATTCTCCACCAATCGATCCATTTCCGCTTTGGCCTTCGGCTGGAAATGCTTGGCCACATAAAGTTCGCCCACGGCGTCACCAAGCGCCCCATTGAGCTTCGCCACCGCGCGTTTCCAACGATCCCGCTGCTGCGGCTGACCATTCAAGGTTCGGCCGGCGAAATCGAAAATTTCGCTATCGAGCGCCGAGGGCAATACATCGGCCGACGCGCGCAGGAAATGGTACGTCACGTACGCTTTCCAGGTCGCCACCGGCGTCGAAGCGAAAACTTCGGCAAGTTTCGGCATTGCCGTCAATTCCCGCACGACGAAAGACGTTTCCTTGTCAAACCCATAGGCCTTCATGTAGACCTTCCACGGGAACTTGGGCGCTTCCTTTTCGAGCTCCGCGACCGTGCGCAAGTTATACGTCTTGTCGCGATCCCGCCGGTCCGCAATGGGCCAATGCACCTCCGCAATCCTCGTTTCGAGCGCCAAAACCTCTTTCGCGTTCGCTGCGGAGTTTTTATCTCCCACCATTGCGAGCACGCGACCAATGTGCGCTTCGTATTTTTCGCGAATCTCGACGAATTGCTTGTCCTTGTTCAGGAAATACTCCCGCTCCGGCAACCCAAGACCCCCTTGCTCGATTTCTACGATGTATTTGTCGGGATTTTTCTGATCGAGGGTCACGCTCATGCCAATCGGCGCATTCGTGGGCAAATCATCCCGCCCCATGAGCTTGGCAATGTCATCGGTCGTTTTCGCGGCCGCAATCGCATCGAGCGACTTTTTTGCCGGGGCAAACCCTTTCTTGTCGATCGCTGCCGTATCGAGGTACGCCGCGTACATGTCCCCAGCTTTTTGCGCCGACGTCCCTTTTTCTTGCTTCTTCGCCGCTTGCTCGTCCAGAATCTTGCGCACATTGGTGTCCGATTCTTCACGCAATGCGTCGAAGGTACCCCAACGCGACCGATCCGCCGGAATGGGATTCTTCTTGATCCAGTTTCCACCCGTATACTTATAAAAATCCGCACCGGGCTTTATCGACGTATCCATTCCGTCGAGGTCCACGCCAAACACGCCCAACCTTGGTTTGCCCTGGTATGGCGGGGCCATCGGGGCCTCCGGCTCCGCAGTTGAAGCCGCCTTTTGTTCCGCTGTCTCGGCAGGTTTCGCCGTTTCCAGAGGCTTATCATTCGGCGGAGGCGGAGGCGCCGAGCCACACGCGGTCAGAACGAGCAATGCGGACAAACTGAAGAGGCTGGTAGTTCGTTTCATGGTCAATGATGAGGTCAGGGCGAAGGACTTCGCCGCCGATCCGAAAACTGGGTTGGTGGTTGCGGGCGACTCTTGCACCAGATTTTAGGCGCTGGCTACAAAAAAGTAGTCACCACACGCCAGTTGGACGACCCGCCCGACCCCGTGTGAACGAAAAATACTCGTAATTCAAACAAAGTGCCGAATTCCCACCCTACGATACCCCAGCTCTGCCGAGACCGACTGCTAGGCACGGTTCATTGAATCCGACCACCCCACCGCAAGATCGTAAACTCGATTCGGCGATTTTTTGCGCGCCCCTCTTCCGTTGCATTGGACGTTATCGGTTTCTCATTCTCATAACCTACGGACGAGAGTTGTGCTGACGGAACGCCTTTCTTGGCCACGAGGTATTGAAAAATCGATTTGGCCCGATCCCGGGAAAGCACCCGACCATAACTTTCGCGACGCAAATCGCCCGCGTGACCTTCAATTTCGACCCGCAAATCCGGATTACGCAACAAGAGGTCTCCCACCGCATCGATGATCGGAAAGCTCGCCGGTCGGATCGTGGCCTTGTTGGTGTCGAAAACAATCTTTTGCCGTATGAGGATCTTGCACCCACTCACCCAGGCCAAACCGTCCGCAGGTTCGGGAACCTCTGGCGGACATGGGGGATGCGCGGGTTCTGCCGCCGATGCCGAAAGCAATGGTTGTGCCGCGACAGACTCGGACCCTTTTGCAGAATTGACTCTGGATGCGGATGCATCTGGGGATACGGTGGATTTCACCGCCGGCGCACTCGACACTGGTGCTGCATTCGTCGGCTTTGCGGGAGGTTCACAGGCCAAGAAGACGCCCGCGATACATCCGAGACAAACAGCACTTGTGATTCTCATACGCCTCAACCCATCGATTGCAATGCGTCGACCACTTCCCCGAGCGAAGCTTGATCGCCGCCCGACAAGGCCGTCGTCCCTCGCGCAAGCGCCGCCGACAGCGTTTTGATATGCGCGTCTTCGCCTATGAAATCCTCGGCGGTCGTTTGAGTTGCCCGAGCAATGTCATCGATGAGCAATTGCGCGTCGCGATCCTGTGTTTGTCCAGCCGCACCCACGGAAACTTCGCCCGCGGCATTGGCGACTTGCGCCATACCTTGACGCGCTCGCAATCCCAAGCGCACGAGGTCCGCCCGGTCACGCACGGCCCGATATGCTGCTTCGAGGGCATCGATTTCGCGGCGAGCACGAACCGGCAATGATTCCGCACCATTGGCAGATTCAATCCCCGGTCTTTCTCGTTGCAGGCGATCGATTTCCGCGCGAGTTTGCCCCATTGCCACCAAATACCCATCGATTGCGGCCATGGCCGTGTCGATTCGGGCCGCATAATCACCAGGGATTCGGGGATCGAGGCCGGAAATTTCAGGTGGCCGGCGACGAACGAGCTTCTTCACGGGCAAGGCATATGCCAATCGCGCGACTGCGGCCTCGGCTGCCGCCAAAACCCGTTTACCCAAGTCAATGCGGATATCCATGGTGTCGCGCATTCTCACCATGTCGGCGACGAGCGACACGTTGCCCCCTGAATCGAGCGCGGCTTTGAGTTTTTCACCCAATGCTTGGCGCGTACTCATGAGCGTCTCCAAAGCTGTTCGCAATTTGGTCAAACCCGCTTCTGCCCGCGCCACTTCCGACGCTAGGTCCTCACCTTCCAATCGTTTGCGCGCATTTTGTTCCCTTTCCACAGCTTTTTGCTGACGCCACGCCACCAGCTCCTGCACGCGCGCTGCGCGCCGCCGCGCCATTCGCGTGCCCACGCGCGCACCCAGCACGCTCACGAGCGTTACGGAAGAACGCGCCAAGGCCCCTAAAACGGCAGAGAAAACGAATGTCGCCAACCAGCCGCCGACCTGCATGGTCGCCAATGCCGTAACGAACGCCAATAAGCCGGCAATCGTGCCCAAAGCCCAAGACAAACCCGTTCTTCCTTGAACGGCATTTTTGGTTTGTCCAGCTACAACCAATGCCCCTGTTCCTGGCAACCGTTCGATGGCGACCACCGCTGTCGCCAGGACATAAGCCGCTGCTCCCAAGACTCCGACGAGCGCCAGAAATGCCCAGCCCGACGCCAAGGTTGCTACGAGTTGCCCGAGAAACGTGATGTCGATCATGCAATGCTCCGACCAACCTTCAGAAGGCCACTGCGTCGTCGGTCAGGACCAATTTCGCCGACTTGATTTTGACGCGGAATGCTTTTCCGTCCCACGCAATCGAATGCAGCGTGACATTAACCTCGCGGGTCTTCTTCCCTCTCCACCGCGCCGAAAAAACGTAACGCGATTCATCGCCGAGGGGCACCTCGAGCGCCGAAATGCCTACTGATGCCGATTCCGACAATTCCGGCAATGCCGCATCCTTGTCACCTTCTTTGCCCACCAACACGAGCTCGACGGTCAGGTCGTCCCACGTGAGAATCGCCATGGCACTCGGCCCATTAAACAACGACAGCTCCTTCATTTTTCTCGACAAACCATCGGCCATCGCAGCCTCGGGGGGTTTGCCTTCGCCGTCGAGCAATTTGGCCAATTGGGCTGCCGACGCCAAGCGCGCCCACAGCCGCGGATCCCGCGGTCCTGGAGTGCCTTCGGCCGAAGCAACTTGTCGTTCGAGGCGCAATGCTTCGTCAACACGACCCGAACCTGCTGCCGCAAAGGCCAAACGCAAAAATGCCGACGGATCATTGGCCCGCAAATCGGTGAGCGTCTTGTATTGGCGATATGCCGCCGCATACCAATGATGACGCAGGAACACATCGCCGAGCAGACGCCGCGAATCCGCACTTTGCGGGTCGAATTCCACGATTTCGGAATATGTGCGTAATGCTTCGTCCTCGAATCCTTGTTGCGCCAATACGTCGCCCAAAGACATGGCGAGTTGAGGACTCATCAAACCACGGTCCCGCAAACGACGCCCATGAGCCAATGCATCGTCACGTTTCCCAGCTTCGCCCAAAAGACGAACCATTCGATATTCGCCTTCCGGATCACCCGGGGCCACAAGCATGCGTTCGCGCAGGAGCGTGAGTTTTTGTTCGATATCGGTCAGAGCCGCGAGTTCCCCATCGACGGCCTCCCAATTCACACGTTCCCCAAAAAGCGTTCGGCGCACGGCAGCCGTAATGCGCGCATCGACGGTGCGCCGCAATATCGCTTGCGCCACATAACGCTGCGTATCGGGCGTCCGCGCCAAATGCCCCAGCAAGATCAATACGGCTTCTTCAGTACGTGCTTTTTGCTGAATGAGGTCGAGCAACGCTTGTTCGGCCCGCCAATCGGGAATTTCGCAGGTATTTCGAGCAGCCTCATAACGCGAAACCAAGGTTGGACCATCGAGCTCGCCTTTTAATCGTTTCGACCACATGACGATACGATCAGCAAGCGGCCTTCGGGCCACGTCGCTGCACGGCATTGCCGGCAAAACCATGGAAACATGCGGCGGAGGTGTGGGTTTCGCGGATTCCTTGTCTACCAGGGCCAGATTGAGTTTGGGCTTGGGTTTGTCCGCCTTGACCGTTCCTCCCCAATCATCCAGTCCTCGGAATCGACCACCAACAGCTGGCGCCGGAATTTCGCCTGCACGCGGCATTGGTTGCGGAGTTGGCGGTAAGGCAACCGCCGGTGGTGCGGCTGGACTACGTTTGGCCCCTATTGCGCCCATGTTCCCTTCCGAAATCTCACTTCGCGTCGCTCCCGCCGCAAATCCACCTTTCGCGTTTGTCGGGGCATTATCGGTATCGGACGCTGATAAAGGATCCCCTGGCGCATTGGCCGCAAGTGGTTCTGGGGGCGGTGGCGGTGAGGGCATTGGCGTTTGAGCCCGTTCTTTTTGATCCGCCATATTCGCCTGTTCGTCCGTAGGCCCTACCGGAATGGCCGCAGGTGCCTCGGCAACGGGCGTCGCCGCTTGGCTCACCGCTGCTGGCGCATCTTCGCTCTTCGAACAACCGAACATCATTGCCGGAACCGGGTTTGCCGCAGCATCCATCCACATCCGTTCCGTTGCCGCATCGAGCATGGTCAGGCGCGTGCCCCGCAATGGCGAATTTCTGCGCCGAATGCCCTGACGCATGTACGCCTGTTCATTTTCGAGCGCCAGAATGCTCGTAAACGGCGTCATGAGCCCATACTCGAGACCGATTTCGACAATTTTTCCACGCAGTTCGTCCGGGTCTGTTGCTTCACCCAAGAGCCGACGAATTTTTTCCGCCGCCCATAACCTCGGAACCAACGACGTGGTTGGACCTTGCATCATCACGATCGGATAAGGACGCGAAAAATCTTTGCCGCCCACACGACCTTTGATCGTCGCTTCTTTCGGCAAGGCGTGATGCGTTCGCGCCACGAGCATGACCTCTTCGCCACGCGAGATTTTCCCACTCGCCGTGACCATGGCTTCATCGAGCCCCGCTCCAAGATCGATGCTCAATTCCGTGATCGTGGGTGTCTTGATGGCGCTGGCCAAACGCAAGACTTCACTCGTTGCCGTCTCCGTACGATCAATTCTAAAGCTCTGTCCCCCACCTTGACGTGCCAATTCCCGCAAGAGTCCCAAATTGCTTTGAGCTCCAACGGCTACTGTGAAAAGTCGCGCGCGCGAAGTCGAAATGGACCGCCGGAGTCGCTCGGACAAACGATCCGCAGCAACCTCGCCCGATGTCGCCAACCCATCGCCGATGTACACGACAGCGGGTTGTTCCGTGCCATGCAAACGCCCGAGGGCCGCATCGAACATGGCCCCGAGATCCGTAGCTCCTGCCGAGGCATGTTCGGCGAGTTTGCCCAAGGCCGAAGCGATTTCTTTATCGCTGGCTTCCGCCAAACCTTCTTTTGGCCACAAAACAGTTGGCGCTGAATCAATGGCGATCAGAACGAATTTGTCTTTTTTCGACAAGGAACGCAGCGTGGCTTCGGCCGCGACCGACTTTTGTTGCCGAACGGCTTCATCGCCCGAAGCGGAAGTATCCACGACGACGGCGACATCGCCCGGAGGCTCGGGGATCGTCGACCAATCGATATCCGGGATGTAGCGTGCCATCACGTAATCGGCGCGATCGCTTCCGGCTGACCAACGAGCCACCTGCAAAGGCTCGATTTTTGCTTTTTCGACGGGCGTTGCTTCGATTTGAAAATCAGCGCGCGGCAGATAACCACTGCGCCGCATCGTCACGCGCCGACCTCGCTCTTCGACCACCGCGTCAGCGAGGCTCGAAATGCGCATTTTCGGGCCGATTTGACCCAAATCCACTTCGAGGGAAAACTCGCCAATACGCGCAGGTTCGTCCGAACGCATCGGGTAGAGGTATTCGAGTTTGCCGTCTTGGGAGGGCAAAACTTCGAGGTACCGCAAAACGACGCGTCGCGATCCCGAGGCAGGAATGGGATAAATGCGCGAGCGATACGTGTGGCCATCGACCCATTCGAGCAGCGCGGGTGAATTGCCGCTGGCGACGGCTTGGGTGTATTTCGCCGCAGCTTCTTTGCGTTCGGTGACTTCGCCTTCGACGAGAACGCCGTTTGTTTCGACGGCGAAGGATGTAACGATCGCGCGTTCGGGAACGCTGAACCAATACCAACCTTCGAGGACTCCGCCGCCGGGATTGCCGAACGTTTGGTCGACTTCGGTTTCGGCGAGACCGTCGCGAATGACTGCGCGCACCGATTGGCGATTGATTTCGAGCAGTTTGGCTTTGGCTCCGGGATCATTGAGCGCCACGCCGTAGATGCGCCCTGCGCCGCTTGCATTTCCGGCGAGTGGACGACCATCGCCCATGCCGCCGGTCCAATCGTCCCAGAAAACGACGGGTTTGACGTTGGGTTTGTCCGAGCCCTTGATTTCGACTTGCTCGCCCGCGTTGACTTCGACACGTCCACCGGGCGACGTGACGACAGCGAGACCGCGCGTAACGACGACGCGAGTCTCGCCGTTGTTGTTCACGATTGACAAACCAGCGTCGGCTGCGGAAATCGTGACGTTGCCGGCTTTGTGCTGAAGAGCAGCGCGTTCTGAAGGTGGTGCGTCGAGCCAAACTTCACCGGAAACGAGGTCGGCTCCTTCGGAGAGCAGCTTCAACTTGGTGTCGCTGCGCAAAAAGAGCGAGGATCCATCGGAGAGACGAACGAGGGCGCGGGCGCCGCTTCCGGTGGCCACATCGGCGCCTTGGGGCAATGCGACGCCGGAAATGACGGTGGAGGAGCGATCTCCCTCGGAGAGACGAACTTCGCCGGCGGCGAGTTCGAGACGCGCATCGACGACACCTGCGCGCACGGGGGGCACGCGTTGCGTCAAGACAAACGCTCCCGCACATGCGAGCAGCACGAGCAGGCCGAGCACGGCGCGTGCGGAAAGCGGGTTATTTTTCCAGTAGGTCTTCAGCCGATCGAGAAAGCCGCCCATGTTCACTCCCAGGTCCGCGAGAGCTTAGGAGTACGGAGCAGACCGCGATAAGTTCTCCGCCCCCTGGACAAACGCGTGCAGGACATGATCGGCCGATCGTGGTCCGGAGGGAAGAGAATTGTCCCCTCGTCTTGCTCAAGGTCAAATCCGGGGGTTTGGGGGCAGAGCCGTTGGGTCAGTCTCTTTGGCGCAGCCAAAGAGA
>DAOMZH010000076.1:0-21067 GCA_035437985.1 Polyangium sp. (in: bacteria)
GCGAATCAGGGCGCGCCGCCGGTGCCGCCGGTGCCGCCGGTGCCGCCGGTGCCGCCATTGCCGCCATTGCCGCCATTACCGCCATTACCGCTCATTCCTCCGTCCGTGCATCCAATGCCGCGGTCATCGCATCGACACGGCACGCATGCGGAGCCCGCGCCTTCGATCAAGCAACCTGCGCCTTCACCACAATCTGTCGTCGCATTGCAGCTTATTCGCGTGCACATCCATTCGGTTTGTCCCACATCGGCAAGGCATAACGGTGCTCCTGGAAACCCCGTGCATTGCCCGCCCAATGGCGTGCAATATTCGCCGACTCCTTTATTGTTTCCTTTGTCGCCAGGTCGCGTGCACGATTGCGCAGGCGTGCGATCTCCGCCTTCGCCGCCACCACCGGAACTGCTCGAACTGCTCGACGTCTCATTCGTCTTCGACGAACAGGCTCCCCCGAGAGCCAATGCGAGCGACAAGCTCGCACCGAAAAACCATAACCTCAGGGCGTTTGTTCGCACAGAATCCTCGTGTTTCCTGGGAAGTAGTAGCCAAACCCAATGCACATTTCCGTGGGAAAGATCAAAGATGTATCCGATGTATTGTTCCACATGCATGTCTGGCGCAGCTGCGAACCGGCCGGGATCACGAGCGGTTTGTCCATCGTGAACACTTGCACGGGTGGATGGGACGCATAATTCGCAAACCAATCGGTGTCGATGAGCGTTTTTGACAAATTGCCCTGTGCGTCGAGCATTTCGAGCTTGAAGTGCTTGCCGTGCTCGTGCATATGCGGCAGCAGTACCGCCAGCTGGAGGTCCTGGTCGACTTTGCAGACAGACGTGCTTTCGAGCGGTGCGTGGGCGGGAATCTCGAATGCGTCGTTATCAACGACGAAATCGGCGGCATAAGCCTTTACATCGGCAGGATCCGTCAATTGGATATCCATCGTGTCGTGTACGGTTTCCTCGACCCCCCGTGTATTGATGTAATGCGCTTGGACCATGAGCTGCTTACCCACGGGGATTTTGATGGCAAGTCCTTTGTCCAAGGTAATGATTCCCTCGGCACCATTTTCACCGCCACCGCCGACGACGAAATGCCAATCGACCATTTCTTTCGTCCCCGAGCAGGGGGTAGGCCCGACCGGACGCTCATTGTCGACATAATACATGCTCAGATGATGTCCACCAGGTCCCTGAAGCCCCGTGGCCGAGATGACGCTAAGCTCTTTCGTCGTAATGGTATCCGTGTAGTAGCACATGAAAGATTCGCCCTGCGGCACAGTAAAGGTGCCCAAGTCGAGGTGCACGACGTTCGGATCGGCCGTGCCCTCCGGAGCTTCAGCGCCACACGCGGTCAGGAAAAACGGGGTAAAACTTGCGAAAATGCGAGCGTATCGATTCATGGGGAGTCTCCTTGGCGAACAAGAGAGCGAACATTCTACCTGCGGCTGACGTTGTTTTGCAACACTTTCAGATACTCAAGCGGAATCTATTCGAATTGAAATTGTTGCGCTGAATGCATTGGAAACTCGCTCCATCAGAGCAATGCCCGTGCGGAAGGATCAAAGCCGTTTGCGTGTGAATGTTGAAGTCGAGATGCGCAGAACGATGGCCGGGACATCGATTGCTCGAAGAGGGGGCTGAACGTTTCGGACAAACGCGACGAGTGCGGAACGTCGAAAGATTAGTTGCCAAATTCGGCGGTAAACGAACCAGTGACGGGATCCAAGTCTTTCGTACTGGCTTGATCGAAATGGATCTTCCCGTGGAACAAGGGCCCGAGCGGCATGATGTTCGGGCTGGTGGTTACGTCGAGGAAATACCCAAAAGAAGACTGCCAATCGAAGGGTACGTCCATGCCTGCCTTGTACATTTCTTTATCAACCCAGATGATGAGGAGCCGCGCTTTTCCATCGGGAAATGCTGCCAGAATTTGCACTGCGGGGCTCGCTCCGAGTTTACCATCGGAAATGCCTGCGCCTGATCCCACCATGGCTGCCGTTGCGGGCATGCTTCCTTTGGGCGCGGCAAAGTCCATCATGCCTTGGCCCACGGAAAATAGGTCCATGTTATCGATGGTTCCCCATTTCGTCGAAAACGAACCACTCACCGTGCCCATGATTTCCATACACAGATCAGTTGGCGGTGGATACGGCCAATCGACGGGTTTGGCGATTTCAGCTTCGATGACCGCCTGACGCCCATTGATGAAATCACGCACGGGCGCATAAGCGGTATCGGCATTGGCTGCGATATCGGCCGGTACGACTTCTTTGACCTGCGCGACCAATTGGTCCCCGCGCGCGAGCAGTTTGTCCTCCTTCCAGGAATTGGCCAATAGTTCTTTCATCGTCGAGATGTACTGGGCTCGAGTCGCGGGCAATCCGTACAAACGACGGGAAATCGCCGAATTCGCAGATACTGATTGCGGTCTGTCCGGCGCACTCAGGGGATCGAACGCATCGAAGGTCAGATCTTGGCCCCAGGGAATGAAAAACATTTTGCCGGACGTTGGGTCATGGTAAACGAGGTGATTGTTTCCGTCGGTCGAATAGCTGTCCCATGCCGCAACGAGCGCCTCCGTCGCCCAATAATGCATGAAATGCTCGATATCGACGACGCCTCCCAATTTGCTTTCGAGTTCCGCATCATTCGCCATGAGCGCGTTGGTGACCGCATCGAGGTCGCTGCGATCAGGATCCGACTCATTCGTTTTCTTTTCATACGTCGCCATCCAACCAGGACGAAAGTCGCTTGCTTGCCCCTCATAAAGATTGCCGGTATCGTCCTGGAAAAACCGTCGCAACATACGCCGCCCAACTCCCTCCACGTTTACGTAAATGCCGAGGTCATTGCCATTGACGGTGACATGGGCAAGGTTGCAACGTGGCGACGCAATGCCTGCATCTCCAAACGCTTTGTACGCCAAACATTGCTTCGTAAACGATGCATCTTGCACCGAATTGTTGAGCGTCAGTTTTTCGACCCCCGAATACTCCTGACCTTGCACGAATTCGCCAAAATCGACCTTGAGCGACGGTTTCGATAACGAGGCAGAACCAAGATTTCCCTTTTTTCGCACTCCCACATTCGACAAAGTATGACCGTCGACCGTCACCGTTGCAGACATATAAACATAGTTGTTCGTCGGAGGCGCATCTTGACAGTTCGCGTTCAAAAAATGTTCGAGAGGCGGGGCCTCATGACGGAGTGTTTCCCAATCGGCAGGCGCCATTTCAATGGCTACTTCGAGCATGTGCGCCTCGTCGTACACAGCATTGGAAAGATCGGGCGCTGGCTCCTGAGGCACAGGCGTTTCCCCACAACCAGCCAATACGAATGCCCCAGCAAATACGAGTGACGCGGATGATACGAGCGAGCTGCTACGTTGGTGCATGGTTTCTCCTCCGCTCATGTCAATGAGAGCGTAGAACTGCCAGGCTGCCGGTATGCCATATACTTGTCAACGAATTTTGCATGTTCATTGTAGCCGCATCGGCTTTCGGGAGCAATTCTACGCCGCTTCTTCCAACGGCACTTCCTGTCCCGTCATATCGAGCGTTCGCCATATTCCACTGCGGAAACGCCACCACAGGATCGCCGCCAGTATTCCCAGGTAAAATGATAACCAGAATACGGCCCAGCCAATTCCGCCCCCGTACACGCGCACGCTCAGGTACGCCCCCGGAACGAAAATCACCCACGCCACGATTCCTCGGGCCCACGCGGTAAACGTCGTATCGCCGGCTGCGCGTAACGCCTCCGAAAAACTCATCGATAAAGCGTCCGTCAATTGCCACGTCGCCGACAGAACCAGCACGTGGGCCCCCAATTCGAGAAATGCAGCTTGCTCACTGCCTGGCGGAGCAAACGGAAGCATGACCCATTTGGAAAAAAGAATATAAATCAAGGCAACCGTGCCTTGCCAAGTACATGTGGCCACCGCGGTCAAACGCGTCGCTTTGGGCACATCGTCCAAGGCTTTGGCCCCAATCAATTGACCCACGATGATGGCCCCGGCGCTCGTCAAGCCAAACGCAGGCATGAACGATACCTGATTGATTTGCATCGCCGCCATGAACGCCGCCAAGGTCGTCGTGCCCAAATCATTGAGCACCACGTTGATGAAAACAGCAAACGCCGCAAATTCAACGAACCAATTGATGCCCGACGGAATACCAAATCGGAGCATCCGGACAAACTCGCTCGCCCGAAGCTTGCCCAGGTTTGTTCGGGCCAACGGATTTTCGCCGAAGCCGCGAAAAAAACATCCCAACAGAATGGCAAAACCAATGATGGTCGAAATGGTACTCGCCAGCGCAGCCCCCTTGACCCCCATGGCCGGAGCGCCCAAATGCCCATAAATCAAGACCCAATTGAGGGCGACGTTCAGCACCATGCAGACGATTTGCATCGCCATGGGCAAACGCGTATTGCCTAAACCACCATAATAGTTTCCAAGCGCTTCGAGGCCAATGGCCGCTCCGCCGCCAATCAGCCGCACTTCGGAATACTGGATCATCAGCTCTTTGACTTCCGGCGAATAATCGAGCTTGCCGATTGCTGCCGGAACCAAACCAAGCAATGCCAAGTAAACAATCTCGAGCAAAAAACAAAATATGACTCCGTAAAACCCATATCGGCGAGCGCCACCGTGATCACCTCGTCCAAACAGCTGCGAAGCGAAACTCGAAACGATAAAGACCGTGCCCATGGGCAAAATCATGAGGCCAAAGACGTTGAGCGCGGCCGTCGTCGTTGCGGCAAGAGCATCTTGACCGAGCGGCGCCGTCATGGCCGCATCGGACACGCTAATGACCGTCTGGGCCGATCTCGAAACAATAATCGGCCAGGCAAGTGTCAACAATTGTCGCGCAGACGGAGCTGCGGAATCAGTCGCCATGGGGGGACGGGGTTGTGACACCGAAATGGCGATCACGCCCGTAGTTTGTCAAAAAAAAGTAGGGGTTCACCGCCACAACGGAATGGGTCCATTTCCGGACGGATCTCGCTCAATCCCCGAAGATTTTGGAAGCAATCAGGGCATACACGCGCCCGGCAAGGGGAATGCTGTTGGCCATTGCACGCAGGACGTCCCAGTGATCCTCATGATAAGTCACTCGTCCGTCATGCGCCCGAAACTCGCTTACGCCGCGCGTGATGATGGTCGGACCAAATCTCGGCGTAATCGTGCAATTCCAAGTCAGCACGAAATGCGGTTCGTCCCCGACGAGCTCCAAATCGTCGAAACGCATTTCTTTGACCCGCGCATTGAGGGTTTCGGTTACCCGCTTGAAATGCTCGCGTCCATGCACGTCGTTGAATGGATCGACGAATCGCATGTCCGGTGCGTACAAGACGTCGATATCGTCAAGGACCTTGTTTCCTCGAAGATGGTACGTGGCAAACAGCTGAAAGATACGCTCGGGCAATGTCGGCATGCCTGTCGTTGTACCAGACGCACCACGGCAATGGTTGTACTTCTCCGAGCGACCTGCATTCAAAACCACGAGGGGCTTTACCCGTGCGCCCGGGCCCCTGTAGGCTCTCGCGCGTGCTTGTATCGAAAGCTTCTGCCCGCCTGCGCGCAAGCCGTTTTGCCATTCGACGAACCAAGGCCGCACTCGCGGTCGTCGCGCATCTCGGAGCTGCCGTCGTTGCATCGTCCGTGATGTTCGTCGCGTCGAACGCATTCGCCGAACCTGCGAAACGCAAGACGCTCGCGGTGTACGTCGAGGGCAATTTCGCGTCGGATACGCGGGATGACATTCTGTCGGTTTTGCCCGAACACATCACCATCGTGGACAAGGGCGACACGACATCGGCCATGCGCAAGTTTGGCCTGACAAAACCAATGGGCGGGGCGATGACGCAAGCCAAGACGCGCAGCGGCCTCGTTCCGCGTTTGCGCAAGGCGGCTAAAGAAGCTGGCGCCGATGGGTTCATCGTAGGCATCGTGCAACGTTTCTCCGGCAAGTGGCGCGTGTACGTCGTGTGGCTCAGCCCCGACGGCGACGACCTGCTCATCGACGAAGCTGTGTCCCGCGAAGGTTCGGAAGAAGATCGCCGTAGTGCCCTCAAAAGCGCGCTCGCGAGCACGGTCGAGCAGTTTGCTCCGAAGCCGAGCGATACGCCGACCAAGAAGAGCGACAAACCCAAGGGCGGATCCAAAGGCGGCGACTCGGACGCCTCCGACCAACCCGAAGAAGAAGAAAAAGAAGAAGATTCGAGTGACAAACCCAAGCGTGTTCGTCACGAAGTGAGCTCGTCGATCTTTGGAGTCGAGCTCGGGCTCGAAGCTACTGGTCGTTTCTTTCGTTATTCCGACGGCATCACCAACAACCTGCGCAAGTACGATGCTTTTCCGGCCCCTGCGTTTTTCGTGGCTGCTGAAGTGTATCCCGCAGCCATGACGACCATTCCGGTTCTTCGTGATGTTGGGATCATCGGCTCGTACTCCCGCATGTTCGGTCTGCAGTCGAAGACCAATGACGGCACCCCGATCAACACGGTCTATCAACGTTATTCCGTGGGCCTGCGCGTGCGCATTCCGATCTCGCGACCCACAGGTCCGGTCTTCGGTGTGTCCGGACAATACTACGTCCACACGTTCCAAGTCGACGAACCACCCGAGCTGGAAGGACAAATCCCCAACGTGAACTACAGCGCGATTCGTGCGGGTGCCGATGCACGTTTTCCACTCGGACGAACTGCACTCACGCTCGGGTTCGATTGGATCGAACCCTTGTCTTCCGGCACCTTGTACGATCGTTTCACGGCGGCGAAGGTGCACGGCGTCGGGGGCAAACTCGGCTTCGTCATCAAGATCGCGAGTGGATTCGAGCTGCGAATGGTGGCTGAATACTCGCGGTTTTTCTCGGACTTCGATCCGGTTCTTGGCGACTCCTACGTCGCCGGCGGAGCGCTCGATCATTACCTTGGTCTCCGGCTCTCGGGGGCTTACGTCGAATGAGGGAGACCATGCATCACGTTCGCTCGTTGCGATCATTCGTCGGACTCTTCGCAATCGCCGCATGGATCGTCGTGGCGAGCGGTTGTCCTGGAACGCTCACCGAAGAAGAGAAAAAGATGTTCCAGGGCGGCGGGAGTTGTCCGGACGTACCCAGTTTCTTGGCTGCCAAGTGCGGTACTGCCGGATGTCATCCGCAAGGTGGCACGCTCGATCTTGCTTCTTCGGGCGTGGAGACACGGATCGTAGGACAAGCCGCATCCGTCACGTGCAGTGGACAAACCATCGCAAATCCAGCGGATCCAGAGGGCAGTTTGCTCTACAAAAAACTGAACGATGCTCCTCCGTGCGGGAACAAGATGCCTCTCGGGGCCAGCCTTGCGCCGAATGAAATCGAGTGCATCAAGACCTGGATCGGCACGCTCGAAGGTGGTGGTTCACCCGGAGCAGGTGGCGCAGGTGGCGCAGGCGGAGCAGGTGGCGTAGGTGGCGCAGGTGGCGCAGGTGGTGGTCCGTGATCGTGCCAGGTTTGTCGTAGCGAATCAGTTTGGTTCGGGGAGCGTGGGCCGGTGAATCACGACAAACGGTTGCACGACGACCGACGTGAACGTCAGGTTTGTCGCGAGGGACCAACGGGCGAGATCTTCCGCGGCGGGTTTTTGCAGTTTGCCCGATTGAATCCACGCTTCGACGGACTTCGTGTCGTTCGTTGCGAGGGCCATGCCGACGTCGACCAAGTCCAAGTGTTCGTCGGCGATGATCACGGCATCGCGAGCGACGTGCGCTTGCAGATCCGTCCAAAACACTGGCCCTTTCGTTTCCGCGATGCGTTCGCGCATGCGCGTAGCCTAGCAGTCTGGTGAATTATCTGCTGCGCGCCCGAAATCGTCGGTCGACGTCGCCCGAAATACTGAAGTCTTCCTCGCGCCCTCGCCCTGGCTTTCGGTCGCTCGCGACGATACCTCAACAGACTGCTAACGGCAGCGTTCGGATCAAGGTAGTGCCGCGACACGCTGCCCGAGAAAAACTCGTCGCGAGCAAGAGTATTCCGAGGTCGAACGATCATGCACATTCTTCCGGCGATCGATTTGTTTGAGGGGCGAGCAGTGCGCCTGCACCAAGGTCGTTACGACGAAGTGACGGTGTACGACGAGAATCCAGCAGGTTTGGCCGCGAGCTTGCGGGGGAAAGTGCCTTGGCTGCACGTCGTGGACTTGGAAGGAGCGCGCGCGGGCAAACCCGTGCAAGCGGACCTCGTGCGCGCGATCGTGATGGGGTTTGGCGCGGGCGTACAGGTGGGTGGAGGGGTTCGTTCTGTTGAAACAGCGGAAGCGTATCTGGCGCTTGGGGCAGCACGCGTCGTGCTGGGAACGGCGGCGATCCGCAACATCGACATGGTGCGCGATCTAGCTGCAACTCATCCGCAACGTGTCGTCGTGGCGCTCGATGCCAAAGATGGTCGGGTCGCGATTGAGGGTTGGCTCGAGACGTCGAGTTTGTCGGTGCTGGATGTGGCGCGACAACTCGCAGGTTCGCCCGTGGCGGCGCTGCTTTACACGGACATTGCTCGTGACGGCACGCAAACGGGACCGAATGTGCCGGCGACTGCTGCTCTTGCGCGAGATGGAGGTTTTCCCGTCATTGCGTCCGGGGGCGTCGGGACGCTCGACCACTTGCGGGCACTTTCGTCTGTCCCGGGGATCGTCGGGGCGATCGTGGGCAAAGCGCTCTATGAACGGGCATTTACGCTGGAAGAAGCGCTGGATGTCGTCCGTGCCGAACCCTGATTGCACGGGCGTCCCTTTTCACTTGGCGATCATCGTGTACCCTTCGCGCCGTGGCTGGTAACCCATCGGCGAAAGCGGAACGTGCAGCGCTGCGCAAGCTCAAGGCTGCGCGACGCAAGACGCTTTGGCAGGACGCACGCAACATCCCCAATCTGCTGACGTTCTGCCGAATCATCATGATTCCGGTCGTGCTTTTTTTGCTCGATCGTGGCAGCCCGCGCGATTGTTTTTGGGCAGCTGGCGTGTATGCGCTCGCGGCTCTGACGGACATGCTCGATGGATGGCTCGCGCGTCGACAGGGACTCGTGAGCGTCCTCGGCAAGTTTCTCGATCCGCTCGCGGACAAACTCATCGTGACGGCGACGCTCGTGTGGCTCGTGCCGATGGGACGAATCCCAGCGTGGGCGGTGGTGCTCCTGATTTCGCGGGAGATCACGATCACGGCGCTACGTTCGATCGCGTCGACGGAAGGCATCGTCATCGCGGCAGGCAACGATGGCAAGACGAAGACGGCCTTGCAGATGATCGGCATTGCTTGCTTGCTCATTGGCTATCCGTACAACTTCACGATCGGGATCTATGACTTTGGTCGCGTCGATCTCGTGCATGTCGGCAGACTTCTCGTATACACGTCGCTCGGCTTTTCGATTTGGAGTGCCGGGCAGTACATGAGTCTCTTCGTCGACGCGATCGACGCGAAAAACAACGCAACCCCCGACAACAAGGCGGAGCCTCCGGCGTGAATATTCTAGAAGGAAAAACCGTGATGTCTCGATTTGCGCTTGCGTTCGTGGGCCTGACTCTCTCGGCAATTCTCGTGAACGTCGCGGGTTGTTCGAACCAGGCAGAAGGTCAGTCATGCAGTGTCGACAACGTCAATGCGGACTGTGAATCGGGCTTGGTGTGCGTTCCGAAGACCGAACTCAACACGCAGGTCGACATTTGTTGCAAGCCGAGCGGCAGTACGAATCCAGCGTGTATTCCCGGCAATTTGGGGGGAAGTTCGTCGTCGAGTAGTGGTGGCGATAGTGATGCAGGAGCCGCAGGTGCAGCGGGCGCAGGCGGCTCGGGCGGCAGTGCCGGTGCTGGCGGAACCGGTGGTGTGGGCGGCATGGGCGGTACGGGTGGCACTGGTGGATGAACGTGTCGGGAACGATGTTCGACCCCGACAAACGTGCCCGTGATGTGCCGTATGCGCCGAGTGATCTGAAGGCGATCGTTGGCGCACCAGGATCACTGCGGGTAGCAGGTCGGGTGCTCGAAGTGCACGGAAGCGACATCATTCTTGCGGATGCCTTCGAGCGCGTGACGGTGACGCTCGACGACGGCGACGTTCTCGCGGGCGATCACGTGATTGTCGAAGCGCAGTTCGTGCAAGACAAACTGACTTCGGGGCGCGTGGTCGAACGATTTCGTCCAGCCAAACCCAAGGTTTCGCGTGGTGCATCGGCGGAGGAACCTACGGGCGAAACGGAGCGGTTCGTTTTGCGGGGCGTCGGTCGATCGCTCGAAGCTCGGGCGCGCGCGTTTGGTTTGGTACGTTCGTTTTTTGATCGTCGTGGGTTCGTCGAGGTGGATACGCCGTCGATGGTTCCGTGTCCGGGTCTCGACTTGCACTTGGACGCCTATGGCGTCGCGGAAAGTCCGCATTGGTTGATTACGTCGCCCGAATACCAAATGAAGCGGCTTTTGGTGGGTGGAATTCCGCGTTGTTACCAATTGGCGCGCTGTTATCGGCGCGGTGAAGTTGGCGGACGGCATAACCCCGAATTTCTGATGTTGGAATGGTACCGGGCATTTGCGCCGGTCGATGCCGTCATTGACGATACCGAAGAATTGGTGCGGCACGTGATTACGGAACTGTCGGGAAAAACCGAGGTTCTCATTGAAGGTGTGCGGGTGGATCTTTCGCCGCCTTTCGAGCGGCTCACGGTGGGTGAAGCTTTCGCGCGTCATGCGCGGGTGTCCGCGGACGAAGCGATTTCCTGGGCGACGACGGACGAAGACAGGTTTTTCCGGGTATTGGTCGATGAAGTCGAGCCGGCTTTGGCGCGACTGGGTCGGCCGGTATTTTTGACGGAGTATCCGGCGCCATTTGCTTCGCTGGCCCGTTTGTCGCCGAAAGATCCGCGGGTTGCGGAACGATTCGAGCTTTATGTGGGGAGTTTGGAAGTGTGCAATGGGTTTGGCGAACTGACGGATCCCGTGGAGCAGCGGGAGCGTTTTTTGCGCGACCAGGAGCATCGAAAAGCTCGAGGAAAACCGGTGTATCCGCTCGATGAGCGTTTTCTCGCGGCGCTCGAAGAAGGAATGCCTCCGGCGGCGGGTAATGCGCTGGGACTCGATCGGCTGGTGGCTTTGGGATTGTCCAGGAAAACCATTGCGGATGTGACGAGTTTTCCGTTTGGATGGTTATGAATTGGCCCGAGCCGACGCGGGATGATTTGCGCGGGCTCGAAGAAAAGTATGCGCAATTGGAATCGTTGCGTCAGGCGCGCGAGCGTGGGGAGCCGATTCCGGAGCGGGCGGTGTTCAAGCGTTTGGCCGAGCGATATCCGGGGGTTTTGCGGGAGCTCGACACGTTGCCGATGGAGGTGATTCAACGGCGGCGGGAGCAGTTGGAATTGGCGACGAATGGGGGAGTTGTCGAGCCGTGGATGCGCTGGATGGTGGCGTATCATGCGTTGCTGCGTATGGCGTTGTGGGTGAAAATGCGCACGGCAAAAGACCCGAGTGTTACGGCGGAGAGAATGGTTTTTCTGGTCCGTCGACTCGAGGAAGAATTTGGGTTTGGCGTGGATGAATCCTTTGTCCGGGACGTGGCGCGACCGCGGGGCGGACGCATCAATCACGTAGTGCTCGGGCGATTGGCGGGGATGTTTGGGGTGACGGTGGGGGACCTGAGGGGGTCGTTGTTTGGGGGTTCCAAATGTGGTGCGAATGTGGTAATCGCAGGGATAGGAGACGGCGCGGATGACGGAGAGTTCGCCTGAGCAACCTGTAACGAGCGACGAGACGAGTGCGCCTCCGCGTCGTTGGCTCGAACGCCTGAAAATCAATCAATTCCGTTCGGTCGAACCGGGGACGGAATTGCGTTTCAGCGATGGTTTGCACGTGGTGCTCGGGAAAAACGCGACGGGCAAGAGCACGCTTTTGGATTTGATTGCCGCGGCGTTGGACCTCGATTTCGACCAACCAAGATTTCGTCACGAGCCGTTGGATTTGGAGTTTGTTTTGCGTGCGGGGCCTTATGAGATCGAGGCCGCAGTGAAGCGTATCGTGAATCCGGAGACGCCGAGACGAGGTGTGCGAAGAAAAGAAACGCCAGATTCGGGGATGCGTGAAGAAGGGCGATATACGGTTCGAGCGCCGGGCGCGCTAGAAATAACTGTTGTTCTGGCGAGTAATGAATTGCCGAAGCGTTTGGTCAACGAAGTCGATGCGGCGAAGTATGGTGCTTACGACGTACCAGTACGCCTCCATCAAACGCCGCCGCTTGCTCCGACTTGGAATTCGATGTCCGTTTTCTGGTTGCGCTTTTGGGCTCGACAAGCTGCAGTTGCCGAGCTGTTCGAGCAGTATCCTTTTGAGACGGCCCATGTTGCGTTTCTCGTCCGAATGTTTGAAAGCGATGAGCTGTTGGAAGCGGTGGAGTCAGACAAATTTGAGGTTTGCATTAGGGAATCAATACAAAGTTATCCAAGAGTTCTTCCGAATGACATACTTGTTTCATTACCCACCGACGGTTCTCCAATCGATGCCTCGCTCGAGGGCGAACCCATGCTTGCGAAATTCGTTCATGAGATTGGTTTTGACGAAGCGCGGCTATTTTTCGGTCCGCCGCGTGTCGAGCGGCAATGGGGTAGTGATACGTTTGTCTATTCCAAACCGACATTTACATTTCATCGTAATGGCCGCTTGGCGCGTCGCGGAGATCAATTATCCTACGGTCAACGGCGACTCTTTGCTTTGGCGTGGTATCTAGCGTGCAATAAAGAAATCGCTATTCTCGACGAACCTTCCAATGGCTTGCACGAATCATGGGTCGAGTTTTTAGTATCGCAGCTTCAAGGGCGACAGGTTTTTCTCACCAGCCAAAACCGCGAATTGCTCGACATGCTGCCTTTCCACAGTGAAAATGAACTTGCCCGTGGGTTTGTCCTTTGTGAGTCGCGACCTCAGCCCCAGGGCGGTGAGCCAACCCTTCATTGGCGCGGATTGCGCGATGAGGAAGCGGAACTCATGATTAAGGCGTTTCGGGCATCGCGGGTCGATCTCGTTACCGATTTGCTTCGCGGACTCAACCTTTGGTGAATCGTGATGATGAACGTCAATCCAATCATTGATGTACCACGACCAACCAAAGCGCTATTTGACGTTGCGTCGCGTCGTGCTCGCCGGCGGGCACTGGATGAATTGCTTGCGTTTGAAACATTAGGGGCATCTTGCACCTATCGAATCATGGCCGAGGACGGTTCGCCTGTCCCTGCGGATCAAGTCACGGACCAGGATCGTCTGGATATCTCGAACGACCTGCAGCATCTCGCACGCAGCAGCCCGCTTGAACGCGATGCGTTGCTCGCGCTTCTGTACGAGGCATCGGCTCACGAAGATCGTTCGAAGGTTGGTCCGGCTCTCGATCGTTTGCTCGAATATGTCGATTATTGGGTCGATTTGGCGCCAGATCGGGTAGACGCCTTGTTTGAAAACTTGGATCCGTCCAAATTGCGACGCGCAGTGGGGCAAACATTACTCGCCGGCACGCGATTGGATGGTTTTCGATCTGCAGCAAGGCAGTCATTTTACGCGCGATTCATTGACGACCTTCGAACCCGAGGAACGCCAGAAGCAACGATTCGCCGGCTCACTGAGGAGCTGAAAACGTGAGCGACGGTGTGCATTGGTTTCGCGGGACAGACGCGGAACTTGTCGTCGCAGTGTGGGTGACGCGTCCGTTACCGAATCAATTTCATGCTGGGCTGTACCATCGCGATTATGGAGACCCACGAGTGCTTCATTTCGCAGACGATCGCGATCTTTGTAATGACGCGCCTGATGAGCTATTTATTGACGGAACGCACGGTCTCATGGCGCTGTCTCTCGACGACGACGATGCACAGACGTTGTGTGCACTTTGTCGTCGTGTGGCGCTCATGCATGCCAAGGACCTCCGGTACCGGTTCAACGAATGGCGACCTCGATTCGCAGTTCCAACAGGCGAACTGATCGCACCTACACCCGATCCCCAATATGGTTTTACCTGCGCAACATTCGTGCTGGCAATGTTACGCTCCGCGGTCGTCGAAGAACTACTGCGGCTTGACGACTGGCCTCGTCCAGCGCCAAAGGATCAGGATGATCGTTGGCAGCGAAAAATAGCCCATGTGTTGTGCAAGCGTGAAACCGCAATGGAGGAGATCGAAAAGATTATCGCAGGTATCGGCGCGCGGCGCATTCTGCCAACGGATGTTGCCGGAGGGGCCACGCATGCCCGAGAGCAATGGCCCGTTGGCTATGTGGACGCACGTCGAGAAGGCGAGAAGATTGCCGGTAGGATCTGACGATAAGATTGAGCTGGTGTTTCGGCTCTGAGAATGAGGCTCTTCACCCCAACCCCACACCCTTCGCAAATCCCGCCAGCAGCCGCAATGATTCGTTTCGCCCGGGCAAACCTGCCTCTGCAATGGGCGCATCTTCCTGCGCCAAACGACACGCCATGCGCTGCAACTCCGCCCGTTGCAATGCCCGCACTTGCGCTTGCTCCTCCACACTCAGGCGTGCTTCGGCCCATTTCGCAATTCGCCAAGCCAACGACGCATGCCGCGTCTCGTCTCGAGCAATCACGTCCATGGCGCTACGAATCTGCGTGTCCGTCGCTTGCTGCGCTTGGTACGTCGCGACCAACGCTCCAAATGTCTCCCGAAGGCAACCTTCCACCGCGTTCTCCTTGACGAACTCGAGCCAGGGACGAGGTTCGGGGCGACGAACTCGCGCGGTCATGGGTCGCCCACCGTTTTTCTTGGCCAAACGACGCGTCATGCGTGCGTGCCGAACTTCATCGTTTCGTGCGCGTCGTGCGTCACGTACGAGTGTCCGCGGGGCGCTATACGCGCGCAATTCGTTTTCGAGCTGTTCGAAGGCAAATACCGATGCTGCCTCCAAACGAGCTGCATCGGCAAAGAACGTTCCCGCGTTACGTGTTTGGCGGAGCGAACTCGTCGGCAACAATCCCTCCGGTCGGCGCCCGATGGCACATCCCGGGTCCCCCTCTTCGACGATCACCGTCGTTTCAATCGTGACTTCACCTGTCGACGAGACGTGGACGACGTGTTCGTCTCGGTGAGACCCTTCGCCGCAAGCAAAACCGCTCGTCGTCAAGATGTTGAACCCATCGCCTGATTTGGTGGCATTGAGTTCGTCGCAGATGACACTGTGTTCGGACAATTCGTTCGTGATGACAAACACGGCGTCGCGGGGGTTGTCGATTGGGGCGAGAAATGTTTTCAAGTCCGCGAGGGTCGTGATTGTCCCGACTTCGTCTCCACGAGTAAACACGAGAAAACGAGTGGACGTACCCAATTGACCTTGGGAGATGGACCAGCCTGTGGTGACGTTCAACATGTTGAACGTTTCGGAGCAGGTTGCGCTCGTCGATTTGGAGCAGAAGACGCCTTGGGTAGCGATGGCGTCAATCATTGGCGGGTCTGAGAACGGAACGGTTTGTCGCAGCTCCATGAAGTCGACGGCTTTGGCCGGAGTTATTCCGTCGAGGTCGTTCACGCCCGCGCAAGCGTTGGAGGTGAATTGGTCGCGATCGATCGTTTCTCCGCATCCGGGAACGACCGAAGCGACGAGGATGGATTGAAACAAGCGTTTTAAGGTTCGGGAGTCAAGCATGATGACAGAATGGCATTTCGACGTGCGAAAGCAAGAGGCGAGCGAGGGATGTAGCAACGATTGTGTCCCTGGGCGTTTATCGAGCTTCGCCGGCGTGCGCAAGGAAATCAGGCCGAGACAGGAAGGGCTGGGTCAAGCGAAATGCCGGCGCGAAGCCGACTTTGTTATGCTACGCCAAACCTATTCAGCAATTCCCTCAGGCTCGAGACTTCGCCCACGTACGGAAGGCCCATGTCCACGAATTGCATCAAATTCGACGCGACACCTGGTTTTCCGATCATTGGCCAATGGGGAGGCGGTTTCCGGTAGCTCCCGTCTTTGCGGCGCATATGGGAGCGATCCGAGGCGAAGTGATCGACGAGTACCTGTGATTCGACAACGCGAAACAGCGGCTGATAAGGCTCGGGCATTTTCGGGTGAAAACTGCCGTCGACGTATTCACCAAGTCCTACGGGAAGGCCCAAAAGTGTATCGACGTCCCAAATTTCGGCCGGGCTTTCGGCCAATACGACGACGTGATAATCCCAAACGATGGGTTTGCCCTTTCCCGCTTTTTGATTCCACATCGGCACGGCGCGCTCGAGGTTCGAGATGAACACGACATGACGAGGACGATCCTTCAAAATAGATTCCTGACACAAATGCCAGGCATTTTCTTCGCAATAATAGGGCTGCCGCTTCAACGTGATGGCTGGCTCGTCGGCGGTAAAGGGAAAAGAACGTCTCATCGTTTCCGTCGTTTTTGCAGTAGCATGAAATCGCCCTTGAAGCACCCGTTCGGAGCGCCCAAATCGGCTCTTGACGCTTGCTGGCACTCACGCTTTTCTCTAGGCATGACTCTAGGCATGATCAAAGCGCAATGGGTGCTCGTATTCGGGCTCGTGGGATGTGGTGCGTCGGCAGTGACTTCATCGGGAGAGGCAACGAAAGCCCCCGAGACCGGGCGTGACGCGGAGGTGTTCGATGCTGCGGGGCAAGCAAAAACGTGCGAGCCTCCGGCAAAAGAGTGTGCTGCACCAAAGTCGGATCCCGAATTGCAATCGCGATGTGCTCTCGCTGGATATCGTATGGTGCAATGTGGTTGCGAGATGTTTTGCATGGGAAAACCCGAACCGGCGGAGAAGATGGTTTTCGACTCCGACGGAAGGCCGAAAGCTTGCGCAAAGCCGAAGGATGATTGTTCGCCCCCGCAGGCAAGTGCAGCATTTCAAGATGCGTGCACAGACAAGGGATATCGACTCGAGATCTGCGGATGCGAGTGGCTTTGTTCGGGAAATCCGGCCAAGTAATCACTGGAGGGTAGAGTAATGGCGCGCATGGAAGGTGTTTTACCGGAACGTGCAGGGTGGTTTGCTCGACTTGGGTATTTCTTTGCCCGCAAAAAAATTGGTCGTGTACCCGATCCAATGACGATTTATGCCCACAATCCGTGGGTTCTTTGTGCGTATGGAAACTTCGAATTAGGCATGGAGAAGGCGAGCCGCGTCGACAAACGTATCAAAGCGCTGGCGAGCATCAAGGCCGGATCGATCGTTGGCTGTGCGTGGTGAATGGATATTGGATCTGCGGTCGGCAGATCGTTAGGAATTACCGAAGCGCAGTTGATGGCGTTGCCGACGTTCGAATCCGCGGACGAATTCAGTGCCGTGGAGAAACTCGTTTTGCGTCTCACGGTGGGTATGACGCGAACGCCCGTCGACGTCGAAGAAAAGTTGTTTCAGGAGCTTCGTACCCATTTCGACGAAGCGCAAATGGTCGAGATCTGTGCGACGATTGCCTGGGAGAATTTTCGCGCCCGATTTAATCGCGCATTCGTGATTTCGCCCCAGGGATTCTGTGAAGGCGCATTCTGCGTCATTCCCGAACGTCCTGCAGAACAGGGGACATGATGCCGACGCTCCGAAGTACGACCAAGATATTCACGCAAAGCAGGTACCTTTTTGTAACGACTCTGGGTTTGGTCCCCGCATGTTCGCTGTTTTGGCCGGAAATGGCCCACGAGCCGTCGTCGACGCAATTTTCTGAACCGCGACCGTCCACGAATGCGCGCTTCGAGGTCGAACGGCGGCGGGCAGAACGGCTTGCAGCCCTCGAGGCCCAAAAGCGAGAACGGGCCGCGGTCGTCGAGGCTGCAGAAAAGGCCATATTTGACGAAATTGATCGATTGCGTCACGAAATTTCTACGACGAAAAACGTAGCGGAATTGGCCAAACCATTTGCGGAAAAAGTCATGGAGGCTGCCCGCACGACGCGCGCCCGAGCCGAAAATACCGAAATGCCCAAGCTGCATGCGGAGGCCGCGAGTTATCTCGAGTTGGCAATTCGTCAACGTCCGGCGGTCGAACTATTCGACTTGCTCGCCGCATTGCCGCCTGACCCAGGCACGGATCGCGCTGTTCTCGCGGCGTGCCCGCTTATTCGCCCGCTCGTGCCCGATGACGGGGTGCTCGATTTTACGGGCACGTGCCTCGATGGCGCTGGAGGTGACGCGACGAAACTGGTTTGGCCGAATGCGCGCCGTGACGTCGCCGCGTATTTGCAGGAAGAAAAAGAAAAAGCTCTCGCGGCTGCGGTCGCTGCAGAGAAAGCCCAGGTTGCGCGCGCGAAAGTGGATCGTTATGTGGCCGCGGCAGTTTTTGCGTCGGGTCGATGTCGATTTAGCAATTGTTTGAAGGACGGTTGGACGACGCGTATTGCCGATGGCGATGTCGAGGTCAGCTGCTCATTCTCGAATTGTTTCAAAGATGGTTGGACGGCGCGATTTCCCGATGGAACGTCGGCGACGACGCGCTGCTCGTTTTCCGATTGCGCCAAAGACGGATGGACAACCTCCTATTCCGACGGAATGCAAGCAACGACGCGCTGCTCATTCTCGAATTGCCTCAAAGATGGCTGGTCGACTGATTTACCTGGGGGCGAAACGGTGACCACGAGGTGCTCGTTCGGTGATTGCTCGACGCAAGGCTGGGAGACGAGTTTGCCCGGCGGAAAGACCATTCGTTGCCGGTGTAATTTCGGCAAATGTTTTGCTGACGGAGCGACTTGCGATTAGGGATAACCGCAGTCGCGACGGGTTACTTTCGTCAGCCATCGTGTCTTGGGCATGGTGTAACGGATTGGCGATCCGGTTCTCATTGAAATTTCGACACATTTCTCTTGGGGACGTGGATGCTCGAGGTTAGGATGCGGATCTTTGCTGGAGAGGTCCCATGCCCGACGTACTCGCGTTTTCTTTGATCGATTTGGTGAAATGTTCGGCGAAGTTTCGCGCCATTGGAATGCAGGCGACGACAATGGAGGAAGCGGCGCGCGCGATCGTGGAACATCTTTATGACTCGCTTAATGGAAGTGCGGGACCGGAACAAAAGGCATGTGCTTTGGTGCGATTTTACAAGACGCACAAATTTGGTAGCTTGGATGACTCGCGGCGGCAGTTTGTCGAGGAACACGCCGGAACGTTGGCACATAATACGCCGTGCTTGACGCTCTTGGCGACCCGGGGGGACGAGTCCGCATGGAACGATGTGACGCAATCGCGTGGGCATCAGGCGATTCCACTACGGGATCGTGCCGCGGTAGAAGCATTGCCCATGGTCGCGCGGCTGGTGCAACAACTTGGAGTCGAGCTGGGACCGATTTTCGACAATGACGACATCTCGATATTTCAGGACGTTCAACGCACGACGAACGTATTCCATGTGCCCGAGGCGCGTGGCAGTGCATATGTCCCGGCGCAAGCCGAATTCGTTGAAAAATATGGGATTGAATCCGTTTTGGGGTTTGGCGGAGTGCTACCAAAGGGCGATTTTTTCGCGATCATTATTTTCTCTAAAGTCAAGATTCTTCAGGTGGTTGCGGATCTTTTCAAAACCTTGTCTTTGGCAGCGCGTATTGCCGTATTGCCCTTGGGACGGCGAATTTTCATCGCCGGTGGACCAATTTCGTCCGATCCCGAACCGCTTGTTGATCTCGCTTATGCCCGTGTCGAAATCGAGGCACTGCGGGATCTATTGGCCGAGAAAGACCAGGCAGTGCTCACGCAAGCGCGTCTGCTCGAAGAAAATGCTAAAAAGTTCGAGGCCCAGTTTCGAGTTTTACGCGCAACGTTCGATAGCATTGCGGATGGCGTCGCGCTCTACGATCACCAAGGGCAATTCTGGTTCTCGAACCCGGCGTCTACGCGCATCTGTGGCTATAGCTCGCAGGAAGTGGGTGCGACTCCACCAGCTGCGCGTGCGGCGCTCCTAGGGTATTACCGGCCGGACCAAAAGACCCTTTTGACTATTGCGGAGATGCCCCTGCGCAAAGCTTTTCAGGGTGAACGCGTTGATGAAATGGAGATTTACATCCGAAATGCACGGCGCCCCGAAGGACGTTGGATTGTGTCCACAGCTGGGCTCGTGAAAAACGACGATGGTACCGTAGCTGGTGCTGTCACCACCATGCACGACATCACCGACCGCAAGCATTTCGAAGAAGAGTTGGTTCGCGCACGCGAAGCAGCGGAAGCAGGTTCCCGAGCAAAATCAGAGTTCTTGGCGAGCATGAGTCACGAGATTCGGACGCCCATGAATGGCGTCGTGGGTATGACCGGCCTTTTGCTCGACACGCCCCTTACCAACGAACAACGCGACTTCGTCGAAACGATTCGCACGAGCAGCGACGCTTTATTGACCATTATCAACGATATTCTCGATTTCTCGAAGATCGAAGCGGGCCAAATTGATTTGGAGCGTCAGGCATTCGATATTCGGCAATGCGTGGAGGATGCCCTCGATCTCGTTTCGCACGGGGCCATCGTCAAGGGACTCGAATTGGCTTTCTTCGTGGATCCGCAAGTTCCCAAACGACTTTTTGGCGACGTGACCCGATTGCGGCAAGTCATTGTGAACTTGTTGAGCAATGCTGTGAAATTTACCGAGAAAGGCGAGGTCATTGGCGAGATTTCACTATGCGATATGGGGCGACGCCGCCGATTCGAAAAAGGTGTGGCTTTGCGGATTCGAGTGCGTGATACTGGAATTGGCATTCCCGACGATCGTTTGTCGCGGCTATTTCGGTCCTTCAGCCAGGTCGATTCGTCAATCAGCCGACGCTACGGGGGAACGGGGTTGGGTTTGGCCATTTGTAAACGCCTCGTCGAATTGATGCACGGAGCGATCTTCGTCACGAGCACAGTGGGGGAAGGTTCGACGTTCACCGTCGAATTGGAACTCGAAGCGGCAGCGGATGTCGTCGAGCCCAATCCCCAACGGAGCGCGGTTTTTCGGCTCAATGGCTTGCGTGTCCTCTTGGTGGACGACAATGCCACGAATCGGCGCATTTTATCCTTGCAGTGTCAATCGTGGGGTATGAGTCCGATTGTCGCGTCATCTGCGGCGGAAGCCTTGGAAATCTTGTCGCGAGAGACCAATTTT
>DAOMZH010000077.1:0-20993 GCA_035437985.1 Polyangium sp. (in: bacteria)
GGGTCCAGCGTTACCTTTGTGGTGACCCGAAACACAACCGTTCAGGCATCCACTTCGAGCACCGTTTGCCCAACTTTCCTGAACCGTCGAACTCAGGGGCAGGTTTGTACGGCGCGCACGCGCGCACGCGCACCTGCGTCACTTCGGCGGAGGCGGAGGCACTTCTGACTTGCTGGAGCTCGTGTGTTCGAGGCGCCGGAAGATGCTGTCCGCCCGCGCCTCCATCTCGGTCGCTTCGCGCTGCGCTTGCGAATCCTTGGCAAGCTCGGGGTTTCTCTGGAGAAACCGCGCGTACGTCTTGAACGTCCGCGCAAGTTCCACCTCGTTACCGCTTTGCTCGAAGATGGCCACCGCCCGATCAAAATACTCCCGAGCACTCGTCGTGTGCGCACTGCCCCAACCACCCGCAGCCGTGATTTCTCCAAGCGTCCGCAACGCCGCCGCTAGATGCACTTTGCTCCGCACCGAAGCGAACAAGTCAACCGCTCGACCAATACACTCACGCGCTTTGTCGAGGTCGCTCTGCATCAGATACGCCTTGCCCAGCGCTCGCAACGTCTCGGCCAACTTCAAACGATCACCAAGTTCGTCGCAAAGCCCCTCGGCCCGCATCAGCACGCCGATCGCTTTCTCCGGTTCGCCACTGCGGTAATACGTCGTGCCGATGTTTGTCAAGACAAGCGCAATTTTGTTGCGGTCGCCAATCTGTTGCGCAACGTCGAGCGCCTCTTCGAAGAGCGTGAGTGCACGTTGATAGTTGCGTCGTTCTTCGGCAATCGTTCCGAGGTTGTTCAGCGTCGTCACGACACCAACGAGATCGCCAACATCACGTCGCAACTGGAGCGACTGTTCAAATGCATCGAGTGCGTCGCGGAACTGGCCCGAGTCTTGTAGAGCCAAACCAATGTTGTTGAGCGACAAGGCAATCGAGCGTCGATCACCAAGCTTCCTTCGTCGCGCCAAACCATCGCGGAACATCGTCAGCGCTTGGACGTATTCGCCCTTGAGCCACGCGATTTTTCCAAGGTCGTCGATCGTCGACGCGACGCCACGATGGTCACCAGCTGCTTCGAACAGCGCCAACGCAGTCGTCAAATGCCGCTCGCCTTCATCGAGCACACCCATCTCGCGGAACAACCGACCAATGCGATTGTGCGCCGCTCCGCCCTTGGACTTCATGTCGAGGCGATACGCGAGCGTGAGCATGCCGCGGAACGCAGCCATCGCATCGTCGACGTAACCCATCGATTGGAGCACGTCGCCATACGCATGCAGAGCATCGATGCGCGCTCCATCATGCGTGTCGCCAAGCAACTCGAGCCCGCGCTGGTAATACTCGCACGCGCGACCATTCGCGTACCGGCGACGCGCAACCGCCGCAGCTTCGAGGTACGCCAAACCCGCCTGAATCGCCTCTCCAGCTTGCTCACGATGACGCGCCAACGCCGCGATTCGTTCCTCGTTTGTCCGGACGCCCGGTTGGTGCTCCATCCAATCCGCGATGACGCCGTTGCATCGATTCCGTATGTCCGCGGCGATGTTGGCGGTGATGGCGTCACGTTCTTCCGAACGAACCCACGCGTACTCCACCGAGCCAGGAAAGATCGTTCCAGCCCGACGTTCAATCCACGCGAATTTGGACAAACCCGCGAGTAATGTTTCGATGCGCGCGACTTCTCCCGAAGCTTCATCCACCCACAAATCCGGAGCTTCGAGGCCCATACGCGCGAGCGCCACGAGCGCGCCACTCCAAAACGTTCCCCCCATCGACGCCGCGTGCTCGAGGAGCGTGCGTTCTTCTTCATCGAGCGACGCGATGCGAGCAGCAATTGCATCTTCGACAGTCGCGGGAAGCTGAGCTTTGTCCAGACGATCGGCGTGCAGGACAAACTCGGTTTTTTCTTCCGAACCACCCACTTCTTCGATGACTGTTTCCGACTTGTAGATGTCGAGCATCTGCGCGATGAGGCCCGGATTGCCGCGCGCAAAAACACACGCCGTCGACACGAGCGCCGCCGGAACTTCGGCTCCTCCGGCGTAACGCGCAAGCATCGAACGAGCCACGCTCTCGGCATCTTGATCACCGAGTGCCCCGAGCTCGATCACCTTATGCCGTCGTTCACCGACGCGACCCCAATCTTCTTGCCAATCGACGACCCCATCACGACCGCTGCAAATGACGAGGATCGGACCCGTGAGGTACTCGAGCAGATATCGCAAAAGCGACATCGCATCTTCATGGGCTTCGTGCAGATCTTCGAAGACGAGAACGAGTTGCCCGCGTTGTGCATCAGCCTCGAAAAACGACTTCACGACGGCGCGACGCACGAGTTCGACTTCATGCGGATCGTCGCTCATGGCGCGCGTGAGAGGACTCTCTTCAACGGGCAAACCGAGGAGTTGTCCGAGGAACGTGACGGCGTCGTTTACACGATGCGGTTCGAGGACAGCTTCCGCTTCGCGCTTGAGGGCTGCACGGCACACGTCGGGGTCCATGCCGCGCTCGAGGTGGAACCTGGCGCGGAAAAGACGGGCGAAGAGGGAAAACGAGACCGCGGCATTTCGCGATGTTCCGGCGACGACACGAGGTTTGCCCGGGCCGGAAGCATGTGCCGAGACAAACTCGGTGATGAGCCTGGTTTTCCCGATGCCGGCGGGGCCAACGAGCGTGACGATGCGGGTCTCGTTGCGATCGGAGGTCGCGCGGAGGGTGTCGACGAGTATGTCGATTTCGCGGTCGCGGCCGACGAGTGGGCAAAAAGGCTCTCGTGGGGCAAGCGTTTCGGAATTGTCGGTATCCATCGCGCCCTAGTTGGAGAAACTCCTTCGTGGCTGCGCAGGGTATAGCGTTGTTCGTCCGGGTGCAAAGTTAGCCGTGGGGCACCGGGGCGAATTATGAAGTTGGGGTCGCGACGAACGATGTGGTCGCAACTGGTGGATGGCTCACATTAGGAGCGGACAGGGGGAGTTTGGGGAGTAAAACGGAAACGAGCCCAAATTCAAGCAAAGCTTGAGACGTTCACCTTGCAGGAGTACAGTACCGACGTGATTCGGGTTGTCGTTATTTCGAGGGTTGCGCAAAAACAGCTCCGCAAGGTTCCCGAGCATGTAGCCTTGAAGCTCGCCGCTTGGGTAGAATCCGTGGAACATGATGGACTCGAAGAAGTCCGCAAGATCCCTGGTTTCCATGACGAACCCTTACATGGTCAGCGCAAAGGACAGCGTTCGATACGTCTTAGCAAGGCCTACCGGGCAATTTATGAAGTGCGTGCAGATGGCCGGATTGAATTCGTCAGTGTTGAAGAGGTGAACAAACATGACTACTAGGGGAAGAGCCATCAAATCACCCGCAACACGATTACTAGAGGATTTGACGGGCGGACCATTGACATTCGGAAGGTTGCTCGAGGCAATTCGAGTTGGAGAGGGTATTAGCCAGGCCGAATTCGCGCGTCGATTGGGTATGTCGCGGTCGCATTTGTGTGATATCGAAAAAGGGAGAAAATCCGTGAGCCTCACGCGGGCCGCTCAGCTTGCAAAAACGCTGGGTTACAGCGAAAAGCAGTTTGTGCGGCTGGCTTTGCAGGAACTGGTCGACGAGGCAGGATTGAAATGGGTCGTAAAGGTGGAAGCGGCGTGAGTTTTACCTGAACGCATTCCTTCCGCCTTGAACCAGTTTTTCCTGGCTAGCAGCCCGTTGAATTATCGTCGCGAGCGCCCGAAAGCCAAGGCGACGGAGCGAGGAATACTGCAGTATTTCGAGCGACGTCGACCGACGATTTCAGGTGTGAGCAGATAAATCAACGGGCTGCTATGCGTTATCGCTTTATGGCGGGCCTGTTGGTCGCGTATTCCTTGCGCCGCAATCGCTGCGCAATCGATAGAACCTACTTCTTCGGCGTGGTCGTCGGTGCCGGCGCTGGCGCAGCCGCGCGCGTATAGACGCACAACGGGCCGTCACCTGCAGTTTCCGTGGGCGCCGATGTCGCCTTGTCAATCCCTAGTGTGGTCGGGAATGGCTCGCCAACACCCGAACGGGCTGCCGGCTGCGTAATTTTGAGGTCGATTTTATCGAGTTTGATCTCGTACGTCCCCTTGATATCGAGGATCCCCGACCAAATGCACTGTTTGCCCGCGGGACACGGAGACACCAACTCTCGGGCTTGGAAACCACCAGCCGCATCGAATTCAATCGTGCGCACATATTTTCGTTTTCCGCACGACGCCGATTCCCACGCTCCGACAACACCTGGTTTGGGCGCCGGGGCTGGAGTTGTTCCGGTCGCGGTCGTGGTCGGGGCCGTCGTCGCGGTCGTGGTGGGCGTCGCTGTCGCCGTCGTGGTGGGCGCCGCCGTGGTCGTTGACGCCGGCGTCGGGGCAGTGGTCGCTGCCGTAGATGTCGTTGCAGGCTTGCCGTCATTCGTCGGGCCAGAACCCGCCGTGACGATACAAGCCGTCCCAAAAACCATGAGAAGTGGAGTGATGATGGAGAGTTTTGCTTTCACGATGTTCGCTATTACGACACTTCTCGTCCAAACGCCACTATCAAGCACATTTGGTAAATCGGCGCCGGAAAGTTGGGATTTCCACAGAGAAGCACCGCGAACGTCGCCCCAACGACAGAGTGATTCACTTCGCCGTTGCCCAGGCAACCATCCCCACTTCATCGAGCGCCAGAACATATTCGCCAATCATGCGTCCTTGACCGACCACGGCCCTCGGCGTCGAAACTCCCGCCAAAATTCGCAATGCTTTGGCCCGAAAATCCCCACCGAGCGCCGCATGAAGTCGCGCCGCCATGACATTGCCGACAAACGGCCGCTGACGCTGCGCAAATACACCGACCGCCGCAGCGTCATCCGTATGCGCCCAATACGCGCCGGTCGTGGGATCGAGAAACCTTTCCTCCAACGCATTCGCTACGCGTTCCGCACGTTCCCGCCAAACCACGTCGTTCGTCGCCCGATACAAACGCATCATTGCCAAGCCAAACGCTGCCGAATCCGCCAGATACCGAATTTTTGTCGAGTTCGTCGCATCATGCCGCAAGAGTCCATTCTCATCGAGATGTCCCTGCACGACGAACCCCGCCGCCGTTAGCGCTCGCGCCAATGCGTCCGCGTCCGCAGACGCCTCGTGTAATGCGCACAAGGCAGAAATCGCCAGACCATTTTCGTAGGCATACACGTGTTGGTCAATGCGCGGCATTCCCAGCTTGCGCCGTTCTGCATCGCCCAATCGATAATACACATCACCGTCGACAAACCGCCCTTTTTCCTCGTGCGACCCCACATCGGCGTCTTGGCTCGTGTAAAACCCACCTTCGGGACTCGTCAACAAGGTCGTCAAATATTGAGTTATACGCCGAGCGTCGTCCAGAAAATCTTTGCGCCCCGTTTGTGCATAACCGCGGGCATATGCTTCGATGTTCGACGTTTGATAAGGCATCAGTTTTTCATAATGAGGCTCTTTCCAATGAGTCGCCGCTGAATACTGATATACGCCACCCCAGACTGGATCAATCATGATCCGCTGCTTTTCGAGCGTAAAGACGGCCCGCGCCAGGGCTTTTGTATTTCCATGCGCCGCTCGCCGCAATTCAACGAGGATGTTTTCTCCAATGGGTACTTTTTGCTGAAATCCCCAGCTTCCCTCGGCGGAATCATACAAATCGTCGAGCTTGACCAACGCATATCCAGCTATCCACGGCAATGCCTCGACAGGCGCCGATGACAATCCAGGGTCGTGGACCTGTTCGCCCATGGCGTTTCCTTTCGGCTGCTCGGCAACGACCTGGAGTATGGGCAAAAAATCACGAGCATTGATGTAACCTCGATACTTGCCGATCTCCTGAGCCTCGGGGGACAACAATATCGTCGCTGGCCAACCCCAATCTTCATAACGCGCGGCAATGTCGGGACGCTCATCGATATCGACGCGAATGACGATGAAGCGTTCCGCAAGCAATCGACCAACCTGCGGATCGCGATACGTCGTCTCGTCCATGACGTGACACCAATGGCACCAGGACGCCGCCCCCATGAGCAAAATTGGTTTTTTCTCGCGACGCGCCCGCTCGAATGCCCCCGCACCGTATTGTTCCCACTGGAACGAGCGCTCGATATTTCGCGCCCGCGCTTTGACGATGTCGACGCTCGCTGCGGTTCCAGGACGAACTAGACCATGGATTGATGACGTGTTTTGTGGTGATGTCGCGCAACCACACACGGCAAGCATGCACAGCAGTCGCGCGACCGCCAAACGAAGGGAGACGGACATACGTTTTCGGAGAACAAACGAAAACGAGGCATTCGTCAAGCTGCGGCGCGTCGGGGTGGTGTCGTGATTTTTTGCACCCAGTCGAACACGAGACTCGAGTGCCCCTTGGCCATACCGACGTGCTCTGGATTCGGCAGATCGAAACGCTTGCGAAGCACATCGAGCGGCTCGGACAAACAGGATTCCAGAGGCTGCAGCAAAAGATTTTTCGCCTTTTTCCCCATTGCCGTCCCCAAACGCATATTGCGCAACATGCCTGGTAGGTGCAAAGGCACAATCCACGAATACGCAAAAATCGTCGCCCAAAGCTGCATTCGACTGCCCACATCGAACCCCTGCGCAATCATGAATGCAAAGAGCCCCAGCTCGCCAGCGGGCGTCGTGGAAAATCCCGTGAGCACATGAAACAAGTCATGTGTCGCCGTATAACGCAATGGATACGGGTTGGCCTTGAACCTCTCACGCGTCTCCGCCGTCACTTCCAGAGGCTGAAGGCCCCGTTCGTCCAGCATCCGTGCATACTCGCGTCCCAACGTACCCGCAGGCAATCGTCGCAATGCCTCGAAATCCACGTCAAAGCAACCATTGCCGAGTTCTACCAAGCGTTCGTTCAACCCCGGTGGTGCCTTCGACAACATGGCGAATTTCATGACGGCAATATCGCCGAACGGAACACCTCGCCGCCGCGCCTGCCACAACTCTTGCATTTGCTCGAAATTCAACATCGCCCTATCTCCTCTTCACCCCTCCCAACACACCACACTCGACCTATGCAACGACAAATCGCCGAGCTTTTGCATCCAAGCCCTCGAAGGTCAGATGCCCGCCAAAGTTTTTTCCCCTGACGTGCGAAACAGTATTGACCTTCTGACCAACTTTGTCAAACTGGTCAGCATGATTTTTCAGAACGTTGGGGATTTGCAGGCGACTTTGTTACCGTTCGTGGGTGACATCGACGTGGCTGATGCACGAGGACGTAAGCGGCTTCGCATCATCGAGGAGGCGACACGTCAATTCGTAACGCATGGATATCGAAAAGCGGCGATGGGGGACATTGCCAAGGTATTGGGGATGGCGAAAGGGACGATGTATCTGTATTTCGAGACGAAAGCAGATTTATTGGTCGCGGCGATTGCGTATGAAAAGTACCGCTCGATGGCGCTTCTCGATGGCGTTTTCGATTCGGGAATCGACGGCCGAGAACGACTGCGGCGCTGGGTTCGGGGGGCCTTTTACATGGTGCTGGAATCTCCGCTCCTGCGCCGAATCGCGACGGAAGTCCACGAATTCGAGCCGGAGCTAATGCAAAAGTTTGCCCAGGTGAATGGTACGACGCGCCAACAGCACGAGCAATTTATTTCTGAGCTTTTTGATGCCCTCGTTTTTCCAGACAAGTGGGACCTCGAAGACAAGCACGAGCAGACCATTGCTCTGTATTCGCTCATTCGGGTCGCGCCGATGTTACAAAACGAGCCATTGCGGCAAGGCGTATCGATCGAGCGGTTGGTGGAAACGGCAACGTACGTGATCGTCGAGGGGTTGCGACCACGACTGCGGACGAGCGGTGAGCGCGCGAAAAAAGCCGAGTAGTGGGTGATTCGCGGAGCTACCTGGGAATTTTGTAGAGATTTCCTGCCTCGACCGTCAACTCGTGGTAGCGTTGGGGAAATTCATCAGGAGCACCGAATGACTCACTGGGAACGTCGGAATTGGTTCGTCGGGGGTATGGTCGCCATTTTGAGTTCAATTGGTTGTACCGAAGAACCAACGGCGGTGCCCCCGCGGGAATTGAAAATCGCCGCAGAAGATGGAGTGACCAAAGATTCGTTTGGCGCATCCGTAGCGATTTCTGGCGATACCGTAATCGTCGGCGCGGTTCTCGACGACGACCTTGGGGAAGATTCCGGATCCGCATACATTTTCGTCCGAAACGATGACGGAACTTGGACGCAACAAGCGAAGTTATTGGCTCCCGACGGCAAAGCGGGCGATTTTTTCGGAAATGCGGTGGCCCTATCGAATGACACTGCCGTCGTCGGGGCTCCTTATGCGCAAGACAAGGGAATTGCTACGGGCGTCGCGCACGTATATACGCGTAATGGTTCCACTTGGACGCACCAAACGACATTGGTCCCCAACGGCAGTGTGGTCGATGATCAAATTGGATACGCCGTGGCGATCGATGGCGATTCCATTTTGATTGGAGCGCCTGGGGATGACGAAGTCGCCATGGATGCCGGTGCCGCGTATACGTTTCAACGCTCGGGAACGTCATGGATGGCCCAGAACAAACTCGTTCCCACACCTGGTGGTGCAGCGGGTTATTTTGGCGTTTCCGTCGCGTTGTCGAATTCGACGGCGCTCGTAGGAGCTTGGGATGATGGCTCCGCAAAAAACGCGGGAATCGCATTTGCGTATACCTCCAATGGCTCGGCGTGGGCCCTCGAATCGACGCTCCTTCCCACGGATCCAGGCACAGAAGATACATTTGGATATTCCGTGGCTTTGTCGGGAGACACAGCCCTCATTGGAGCGTCGGGAGATGACGACGCGGGCAAAAATTCCGGCTCGGCATACGTCTTCACTCGTAATGGCACGAGCTGGGCGCAGGATCAAAAACTCGCGCCGAGTGACGCAGCGGCGGATGATGTTTTTGGTTCGTCCGTGGCCGTTTGGAATGATTTTGCCGTCGTCGGCGCATATTGGGACGACGATCGCGGTCAATATTCCGGTGCAACGTACACGTTTGCTTTGACGAACGGGCGCTGGACGCAGCAGGACAAACATGCCCCGAGCGACGGGATCGCGGGGCAAAAATTTGGTTGTGCCGTGGCGATCGACGGTGATTTGGCCATTGCCGGCGCCTATGGTGACGACGAAAAAGGAATCGAGTCCGGGGCGGCGTACGTGTTTTCAGTGACGGGAACGACGCCGTGATGCTCGAGCGGTTTTTAGGCGGGCGGTTTGGCCGCTTCGGCCGTACGAATCAATTCGCTATAATGAGCCTCGACGGGCGCCATATCGATTCCGGCGAGAAACGACGTAAATGCGAAATACGGAAGCAGCGTCCGCCAATGTTCGAGCCATCCCGGCAAATACGCGGGCCTTTCGAGCAGTCCCATCGATCGCAATCGAGCCAAGGCCGTAATGTCGTCGAGGTGAATGCGTCCGCAAACGAGAAGTTCTAGCTCGTCACGAAAACCTCCGCGGGTGATTGCCGATAAAAACGTATATACTTCGAGCATTCCCGCCAGATAACACGCATCCTTCGTATACGGCGCGCAGCCTTGGACGAGTCCCCCGCGACAAACTCGTTGGGCGTCAAAGTAAGCGTCGCGTTTCGCTGATCCACGCCCCACGAGAAATCGATACAAATCGAGAAAACTCGCGCCTTGCTCGGCCATGTCCACGAGTTTTACCCGCAGCGCGAGCCGTTCGATCCGATCGATCGACAATGCCCGATTGTACAACTCGGAAAACATAGCCAAACCTTCTTGTGTGCGCGTGGTCCGCGGTCCGCCCGAGCGCAAGAACGTGGCCCTCTTTTGCCGCGCGCCATTGTGCGCCGTGAGGGCGTGCGTTTCGATTTCGTGATGGTATAGCCCCTCGGCTTCCCACAAGGCAAATGTTGCATCGGGGCGAATACGCACGCGACTCATGCCCGCAATGACCTTGGCGGTGATTCCATCGTCGATCAGGACCTCGACCTGCATATGGGGCCGCCGTGCAGCAATGCGCGCAGACAGGATCTCTTGCAATTCCTTCGCCGAAATGGGTTGGGTTTCGGGATCGGTTGCGGCATCCCAGCCATAGGTTTTCAGGCGCGTGAACAAATGATCCGCCAAATCGACGTTGCGCAATGGATAGCCGTAAAAAGACGACCTCGCGCTGCCATAAATCTCGCGCGAAAGATGATGGAATGCCTTGGTGCCGACAGCCAACATCAATCGATTGCCGTCGATATGCGATTTCACCGTTGCGCGAAGCCAAAAGATGACCGGAGCGTCGCCGCGTAGCGACTTTTCGACGGCCGCGAGTCCCGCAATTCGCTCCTCCACACCGTCCCGATCAACCGCATACGTTATCTTGGGCAGTTCGTCTTCGCCGCGCCGGAAAAACTCTTCTTCGACTTTGCGGGGCCAGGCAATCTCCGCGAGCAATTTTCCGCCCTTTTTGCCGCCAAGAGCTTGATCGACCCGAGAAATGATGTCTTCGAGCGCCGTCTGTTCCGAAGTCATTCGCGGATTATACACGAGTCCGTCCGGGAAAAAATTCTTCGAACAAGGTCTCAAAGTAAGGAACAGCTGGTGCCGTGTAAGGCGTGATGACCCGCTCACCCCGATCTGTCGCCGACGTATTCGATGCGCCAAATGCATTGCGCCAAGTTTGCATTTGCATGCGCTGCTGCGTTACGATGTAGCCCGTGCCCGACCTCCAACCTCCGCGACCCACGTACGATCCGAACGAGATTCGACGCTGCATTGCGCTTTGTTTCAGCCCAAAAGATCTGCGTACGTTCGCGGAAAACTTGGGCGTTACAAACCTCGGAACTTGGGACCGAGGTATTCAGGACGGTGCGCGTGAAGTCGTTCGTCACTACGAACGTCTCGGTACGTTGGACGAGCTCGTCGCCAAACTGGCCGAGGCCCGTCCACTCATGGAATGGCCTGCGCAGCAAGCGCCAACGGCCTCACCTTTTGCGCCTCCGCCTCCGCCTGCGCCTACACCTCCGCCTGCACCTGCACCTGTGGCGGGTCCGCTGCCGCCGCCCGTGGCTCCGTCTCCGACCGACGTTTTGTCAGATGCGGCCGAGACGAACCCTCCAGCGGCCCCGGAGCCGGTGCCTTTTGCTCCTCGGGTCATTTCTGCTTCGACGGCTGCGCTCCCAGTAAAACCCGCTGCTTTGCCAACCCAACCCGAGCCAGAGCCGATGCTTCGGGATCCGTTTGCACCAGCGTTTCCGGGTACCGCAGCAGGTTCCAGCGCAACAAACGCGAAACAACTCGATGGTCGGAAGCTGGCGCCTTTTCTTGCGGCCGGGGTGGTGCTGATTTCGCTCATTACGATCGGGATCTTTTTGGCTGTGCGCGTCGGGAAAAACCCCGAGACGGCAGCGCCGGAAATCGTTGCGGGCCGCCCCATGCGTCCTGATGGGCCAGCGCGACTCGCCGCGGATGCCATGAAAAAGAGCTTCGAGAGTTTGGCGCGGGGATGCGATCTGGAGCTCCAGCGCGGAGCCGAAGTCGATTCTTCATTATTTTCGGCCGCTTATGCGCAATGCGGCATGCGAATCGGGGCGGCCTTTCCGCCCCCGGGGTTGCGCCCCGACAAACTGCGAAATCCGGGTTCGAATGACGCGGCCAATGATTCGGCTGATGAGCCGCCGAATGCGGGCACCGATTCGCCGGCCGTGAATACGCCGCGCCAAACCAATCCGGGCCGTAATCCCGCGCCTCGTCCAGCACCTGCTCCGGCACCGACGAAAGCTGCTCCTTCCAGCGGTTGTATCGACAAATGCAGCGCCACGCAGCGACAATGCAATCGTGCTTGTGGTAATGAACCCACCTCGAGCAACGGATATGACCGCTGGCAAGGTTGTCAAACGCAATGCTTATCCGCGGCCTCGCGTTGTCGCTTGGCGTGTCAGTGATTCATGGCGGCGAAATAATCGCCGTGGAAATGGGCAAAGCCGAATATATCGGCTGAGGTCGAAGCTCCTCGACCTTGATCCATTCCTTCGGAAAACGTTTTTCCAGCCAATCGACGCACGCTTGGGCATGTTCATCGAACCATTGATACTTCACGGAATGGTTTACGCAAACCAAGAATGCTTGCTTACTGCGTTGCAGGAGGGGCTCGGACATCGATCCCAATTGCTCGAGGTATAGTTTTTTGATTTCGGTGCCCGGTATGGACGTTCCGGGCAATGGGGCCTTGGAGCTCCATTCCTTGGGCATGGGAGCACGACGAAAATCCGACGTGAATGCCGACCACATGAACCCCACGCGACCCGCTGACGCAATCACCCAGCGTGGTGGAGGTACAGGTTGCAGCTCCAATACCTTTTGATATTCCCGTTCAGCGAGTTCAATTGCCGAGCGTTTGTCCCTCATCCATACCGCAATCTTGGTGCCCACGAAATTGACGACCGATTCTTTGTTTCCTGAACCAGTATACTCGGGAAAACGAATCGCCTCGACTTCAGCGCGTTTTTGTTCCGCAAAGAAAAACTGCGCTTCCCCCACGGCCGTGACGGATTGTGCCAATCTCCGAATCTGCTCGACTTCGGGTCCGCCTAGGGCATTGAGTCGTTTTACGGCTTCTTCGGTTTTTTGCCACGCTGCGCGCACGACTTCGAATTCTTTCGCGGCTTTTTCGGGCGCTCGTTCGCGCGCGTAAATGCGTCCGAGTAGCGCATGCGTGAGGATTCGCTCGTGCAGATTACCACTCTTTTCGACGACATTGCGCCATTTCTCGATGAACTCTCGCGACTCTTTCGCTTGACCGTGGTCCCAAAGCGCCGTGGCAATGGCCAAGACCATTTTGGGTATTTCGCCGGCACGAATTGCTCCATAATTTTTTGAAAAAATTTGCAAATCGTCGATGGCTTTGTCGATTTCGCCCAAACCCACGCGCAACGTGACCGCATTACGCGAAGCGTCTGGCGCTTCATCGCTTTTCGCAAACCGGCGCACGGCTGTTTCCGCGAGCTGCGCGGCTTCTCCGTATTCGGCGATCGATTGCATGTTTTGGGCGAGCTTGAACGTCGCCATCCGACCATAATCTGTGTAATCGAGGTGCCATTGCGGATCGAGGATCATTTTCCGAATAGCAATTGCCTTGTCGAGTTTCCCGGCCTTCTCGTACGCAGCGGCGGCGCGATCGAGCGCATGACCCGCAGCAGCACAGCCGCGCTCGTTGTCTTTACATGCTTCTTTCCCGCGGTCCTCCCACGTTTGCATGTATTCTTCGGCTTCTTTTTCCGCCGCGGCATCCGCATGTACCCATGACGAACCCAACATGAGAGCCGCCGCGACCGAGCTACAACCAGCAATGTTCCGTAATTTCATGCGTTTTCATCCATCGCCGCGAAAATAGCCAGTGCACGAACACAAAGCGCCGCAATGATCGACACGACATTGCCGCGCAAAGTTCCCATGCAGGATGCCGAAAATACACCTACCCGCCACCAGGAGCAATCTATCACGAACGCGGGCGTTAGCGCGAGGTGTGTTTATTTTCGACGAAGGCGCGAAGGCGGGAAGGCGTTTCCAAAGCGTACAGGCGAATTTTTTCTTGAAAGAGCAATTTGATGACGCCGAATTCGAGGTGCAAGAGCGCACCATACGTGAGCAACGTTTTTCCTTCGGGGGCCGGGTCGATCCGAAAAAATCCCCACAAATCGCCAATATCGTGCGGGCGGGAGGGGTCCAGCCAAAAACGAACGAGCGATTGCGTTTCCCGACGAGCCCGAACTGAATATTCACCGGAAACCTTCTTGCCGCCTTGACGCAAATAAATGACCAAATCGTCACCTTCACGAGCCACGAGTCGCGCTTCCTGCGTCAACGTGAAAATATGCAAATACGAACTCGGCTCGAGGAGCACGCCGAGAACTTCCGCGGGCGGCGCCGAGATGATCACATACCCGAGTCCGCCAATGAAATCGCCTTGCGGTAAATCAACGTCGAACAAGCGCTTGACAACTTCCCCCTGAGCGAGGCGTTTTTCTTCGTCGGCGGTCAAACGTTCGGCATGAGCAGCCGATAACCACGAACCGCTGACCAACGCCCACATTCCGGCGCTCAGCAAGAGACGGCAAAATGCCCCACGCATCATGCAGCCAAGAATAGATCGAATGACCGCGTTCGGGAAGGAAGCTGCAATGATCCTCGGTCTGTTTGTCCGAGTACAAATAAAATACCGAATTTTTCTCGACGATCGTCGGCGAATGTGGATAGGCTAGCGGGAGATTGGGACGTGGAACGCTGCAAGCGATCCGTTGCCCAAATGTCCAAACAACGGACAAACAATGTCCAAACAATGGACAAACAAACAATGGATTGAGCATGGCGACGATGGCAACGATCGATCTTTTGCGACATGGCCGCGAGATGGGTGCCCGGCTATCGGAAGATTTGGTTGGTGCACAAAGGTTTTGCATCGCCGTGTCTCGGGCAGAGTCGAATGTGCTTTCGGTGCTCGATTTGGAAGGGTTTGTCAAGCGCGGTGGTGAACTTTTGGTTCTTGCGGGCACGGATGGTTATGGAACGGAAACGGCTTTTTTGCGGCGCCTCGAAGGGCATCCTGGAGCTCGTTGCCGTATTCATCACGCATTTGCGGGAATGGGATTCGAGACGTGTTTGTACGTCATCGACAAACCTCGGCGCCGCGTCGTTTACATTGGCTCGTCGAATTTGACGCTCGAAGCGTTGAAGCACGACGTCGCGGTGAACGTGCGTATCGAAGGGGATCCTTCGGAGCAAGAACTCGAACGACCGATGCGTTTATTCGAGGAGTTTTTCTGGTCGGAACTTTCGTTACCGATGGGCGAGGCATTTCTCGATGAATATGAATCGTTGCGGGCGGCGCGACGTACGGGTCTCGAGCATTGGCCGGACAAATCGAAAGAAGAGCAGCTTGGGTGGGCGGTAGCGCGGCGGCTCGGCGAGCATCGGGGGCGCGAGGCGGCGGCTCGGCATTTGTTGGTCGTGACTCCGAAAAACTATGCGGTGTGTTTGGCGACGAAAAGTTTTGGACGAAGGCGGCAAGCGGAGCTCGAACGGTATGCGAAAGGAGACCCATTTTTCTTTCACGTCACGGGCCGAGGGCGGGGATTGCGGGCGATGGGTATGTTTGTCGGGGAAGCGTATCGCGATGAAAATGTCATTTATCGAGCAATGGATGGCGGCGCGCAGCTTTTTCGGAAAAAGTTCGTGATTTTGGGGGAGCTCAAAAAAGAAATCGGGACGCGAAGCGTTTTGGAGTCGCTGCGCAAAGGCGCTCCGAAAAATTGGTTCAATGGGTTTGTCCAGGATAGTCATCGTTTGACGACGGTCGACTTCGATACTTTGCGGGCGGCATTTTGGAAAGCTTTTGCTAAGGACCGCGACACGGACTTCACGATCTGAATGCATTCTGGCCCGCTGGTCATCGCATTCCCCGTCTCTCGCGCAAAGAAAGCCGCTTCACCAAGAGCAAAATCGAGCGTCAATCTGTCGACGCTAGGAATGCTCCAGATTTCGGTTGTGGCGCTTCGTCGACTCGTGTAGATCGTATATTTGAGTGCTCGATTGACCGGGTCGAGCCAACGATATGGGTGGTTCGTCGAGCGAGCGTTCGAAGGCAATGTCTCAATACTTCGTGATGGTGAAAATACACGACCGCACTCGATTGATGCGTCTGTCGGATATTCGCGAAGTGGTATCGCTGATGGCGCTGACGGAAATCGATGGGCACCAAAACGGAACATGTCGTGGAGTGGCGAATCTTCGGGGAGAAATGATTCCGGTATTCGATACGTCGGGGGTCAACGCGCCGCTGAACCCCACACGAGTCATCGTCATTGCGCGGCATGGCCAGGAGCACGTCGGGCTTCTCGTGGACGATGTGCCAGATGTCATTGGCATTCCCGATGATCGAGTTGCGGTACGCAATGTGGGAGGTGGACGAACCTCGACCATGGTGCGAATGGATGATGTCGTCATGACCGTCATGGAGCCCGCGGATGCAATCGGACCGGGCTGAGGCGATAAGTCCTCAGGCAATACATTACAAGGCCGTCGAATCCCTGGCGGCTACGCATTTCGGATTGGATTTGAAGCGATATCCGCCAGCGCAAGTGGAATCGCTTTTGGCGACGCTCCCAAGTGCGATGTCAATCCAAGATGATACCGCGATTGCTCGAATCTTGTCGGTGTGTAGCGTTGGCGAAACGATGTTCATGCGCCATCCGGATCAATTCCGCGCGCTCATGAGCCTCGTGGTGAATGGAGCGGTCGGATCTATCGATCGACGTTTGTCGGTATGGAGTGCGGGTTGTTCGACGGGCGAAGAAGCCTATAGTTTGGCCGCTCTTTTGGCAGGATTTCCCGCGGGCGTGCGCGTGCTCGGCACCGATGTGAGCAGTCGGTCGATTGAACGCGCCAAACTTGGACGATATCGTTATTGGTCCTTGCGCGGTGTCGATCCCGTCTCGACGACTTCGTGGCTCGATATTGATGCCGTCAATGCAGAAGTGCGTTCGCCGTTTCGAAATCTCGTCGATTTTCAAGTGCAAAACTTGATGACGGGTCCTTACCCTGAAAATGTCGACATTATTTTTTGTCGCAATGTGCTTTTATATTTTCGCGAAGACATGTCGGCGACTGTTTTTCAAAAATTTTATGATGCCTTGCGTCCGGGGGGAGTTCTTTTCATTGGTTACGTCGATCCAATGCCCTCGGCGGAGACACCTTTTATTGAATGCCACGAGGGTTCGGCACGGTATTACCGAAAACCGGCTGCGCCTGCGCAAATTGCCATCCCAGCGGTGCGGACGCTTCCGCCGCCCCCGCCGGACGAAGTTCTTGGCGTCACGAGTTTGCCGCTCGCCCCACGTTTGCCGTCATTTCGTCGTTCGGACCCGCCACCGAAACGTTTGTCGCGAGCATCCGAGGTGCCGCCGAAATCGCCAACGACGCCACCATCACAACCGCCACCCATGGATATCGCAACCCGCGAACGCTTGAATCAGCGTTTGGGTATGGCCCGGTCTCTGTGTGCACAAGGCTCGAGGGACGAAGCGCTGGAACTTCTGCAATCGCTGGCCGACGATTTCCCGCTCGAAATCGAGCCCCACGTATTGGCAGCCATGGTCGCTGACGAAGCGGGATTGCGTGACGTTGCTTTGGCCGCTGCGCGCCGAGCCTATTTTTTGGCTCCCGAAACGCCCATTGCGCCGTTTTTATTAGGCATGTGCCTCGACCAAGTCGGACAACGAAACACGGCTGAAGCCCGTTACCTCGAAGCCCGTAGAGCCCTCGAATCCGTCAAAGATCCTCTCGCCCCATTGGCTCATGCCGAAGGAATGACGGCGTATCAACTCCGGAGAACGATCGATGCCCGTTTCCAAGGAATCTGAAGCTCCGTTTGGCGCGTTATCGCACGAAGATGTGGATTTGCTGAAGCAGCGCGCAACGCGTTATGCAATGGCGACGGAACGCGTGGCTGTAGAATTGACCGATGCCGTCATCTTCCGCCGAGGAACGGCCAAGTATGCATTGCCTCTCGTGACTCTACGCGAAGTACGCCCATTACGTTCATTTTGCCCGATTCCTTGCGCCTCGGCATCCGTGCCCGGCATTTTGCATTTTCGCGGAGAAATCATCAGCCTCCACGATGTGGCCGCCTTCATGGATCCATCCGGCGAATCGGAAAATCCTAATTGGGTGATCGTCGTGGAATACATGGGCGAACGTATTGGCCTTGGAGCCGATGAAATCCTCGATGTCGAACGGCATTCCGTCGCAATGGTTCAGCCCCTTCCCATTACCTTCGGTGATCGGGGAACAATTTGCGACGGCCTTCTGCCCGATGGCAGCTTGCTACTTTCTGCTTCGCGTATGTTCCACACCGAAGCCTTTTTCGACGCATTTTGAATAGGACGAACGAAGGAGCCGCCATGAGCACGAGCAGAAACGCTTTTACCGCCGACAGCCCGAACCAGGACGAGCACAGCAAACTAGTTGCCGAAAGCGAGCGGCGCAAAAGGTATTTGCTCATCGAGCAAGCAGATCTCGAACGTTTGGCGGCGCTCAAGCAGATCGCGGCAACCCACGCGTCGGCCCATGTCGATCGTTTTTATGATCATTTGCTCTCAAACGATGCCACCCGCGGGCACTTTCAATCGGAACGACACATCCAAAACGTCAAGCGCACGCAAGCCAAATACTTCAGCGAGCTCTTCGACGGCCGATGCGACGCCGCATATCTACGCGATCGGTATCGCGTCGGGCGGGCCCACGAACGTATCGGTCTCGAACCGGAATGGTATGTCGGGGCGTACTGCATTTACATGAATCAGCTTTTCCCGATGATTCTCGACCATTACAAAGACGACCCGGCCCTCGGAACCGCGACGATTCAGAGTTTGGTCAAGCTCATTTGCTTCGATATGGGCGTGGCGATCGACACGTACATCGATGCTGTGACGCAGCGCCAAACGACACAAATGGAATCGTACATTGCGTCGGTTTTGTCTTTTGCTTCGGAGCTCGAAAAAGCGTCGAGCGACATCATGGGCGCAACCGCGAGTCAAACGACGGCTACGCAAGAACAAGCCACGGGCGTTGCGGAAATCACGACGACGTTGAGCGAATTGCACGTCATGAGCGCCCAAACGCTCGAAAAGGCGCAAGCTGTGATTGGCGAATCCGACCGGTCGATCGAAGCGTCACGGTCGGGCAGCAAAGCCGTCGAAGACGCGGTGCAAGGCATGCACGAGATTCGCGAGCAAGTCGAAACGATTGCGCAAAAAATCGTGACGCTGAGTGAACAGACCCAACAAATTGGCGACATCATCATGTCCGTCAATGAAATCACCGAGCAATCGAAGCTCTTGGCGCTCAATGCGGCCATCGAAGCTGCTCGAGCTGGCGATCAAGGTCGCGGGTTTGCCGTCGTTGCGGCAGAAATTCGGAGTTTGGCGGATCAATCCAAACAAGCCACGGCGCGCGTGCGCAAGATTTTGGGTGATATTCAAAATGCCACGAACTCGGCCGTCATTGCCACCGAACAAGGTACGAAGAAAGTCGAAGCGGGAGTTTCATTAACCAATCGGGCCGGTGAAACCATTGACATGCTCGGAAAGTCCGTCGAAGCGTCGGCAGGTGCCGCGCGCCTCATTGCGAACGCCTCTCGGCAGCAAACCTCGGGAATTCAACAAGTTTCCGACGCCATGAACGGCATCAACGAAGCGACGAAAAACTCCGTTGGCGGTATGCAAAAAACGGAAGCAAGTGCGAAAAAACTAGCGGAAATGACCACTCACATCCAAGCGCTCGTGCAACAACTGTCCAAACCTCGGCAGCGAGTGCCCGAACATAGGCTGGCGTGATCCCGATGAGCACGGGGATGTTCGATTTGGGCGCAGAAGCCATCGACGCCTTCAATGAAGAGGCGGCCGAATTGTTGCGTAATATCGACGTCGGTTTGAATGATTTGCCGAGTGTCGATGAACAGACACGCCATACGCTCGGACGAGATATGTTGCGATGGCTGCACACCTTGAAAGGTGCAGCATCGGTCGTGGGGCTCGACGACATTCGGCATTACGTGCATGGTCTCGAAGAACGAATGCGGGCGATTCACGAAAACAAAGAATCGCTCGATGTCCTCCTGTTGGCAGAATTTGCAAGCGGTATCGAGGACTTGCACATCATGGTGCAACGTCTTCGGCAAGGTGGGGACGACCTACCACTACCTCCTCCTCCCATTGTCGAAATACCCAAAGCGCCTGCGGCACCTGCGCCTGCGGCCAAACCGGTCGTACAGGTCGAAGAGCCCGGACAAACCGCCAAGAATAAACCCACCAATGAATTGTTGCGCATGCGTCCGGAAAAAATCGACGCATTACACGCACTCGTGGGCGAACTCGTCGTCACGCGCTTGCGTTACGACGCCATTTTGCGACGTATGGTGGAAATTCGGGATCAATCGGCGGACTTGGCCAGTGAGTTACGTTCGTTTGCGGCCTATTGTGCAGGTATACGAACCGCAATGGAGGCCCGCAATCACCAAGAATTGATGACGCGACTCGGACGCGTCACCGAGGCCGCGAGTGTTTCGGCGCGTGAAGCTTCGGGAATTACTCGCGAGATTGGACTACTGGAAGCGCAATCGTCGTCGGTGAGCACGAGTATCGAAGACGGCATTCGTGAATTGCGCCTCGTACCCCTCAATGCTTTTTTCGAGGAGTTTGCCCGGACCGTACGTGAAGCTGCGCGAGAAACGGGAAAAGATGCCCGCTTGCTGGCCGATGCGGGAAGCGCCGAAATCGACCGAGCGGTCATGATGCGCCTCCGCGATGCGCTCGGACATCTCGTGCGTAATGCGATCACGCACGGAATCGAGCCGCGAGACGTACGCATTGCGCTCGGGAAAAACCCTTCGGGGCTGGTCACGATCGAAGGACATTGTGCCCGAAGTCGGGCCGTGATTCGCGTCAGTGACGACGGCGGGGGCATTGATATCGAACAGGTTCGCCGAAAAGCGCTGCGTTTGGGCATTTTGCGCGAAAATGAAGCGCTTTCGGAGGACTCGCTGCTCGAGATTCTGACGCAACCAGGATTCTCCACGCGGGATTCGGCGGATGGTTTGGCAGGACGAGGCATTGGGCTCGATGTGGTCGCTGGTGCCGTGCACGCGCTCGATGGCCATATCGAAGTCACCTCGCAACGGGGCGTGGGAACGACGTTCACGATTGAAGTTCCCATTACCGCAGCTACGGGCTTGGGATTGGTGGTGAAGGTCGGGCCGCATGCATTCGGCATTTTGCTCACGCATGTCGAACGCGCATTACGCGTCGATCCCAAAGACATTCAAGTTGTTTTTCATCGCGAGGCCGTGCTGCTCGACGGCAGTCCTATCAGTATCGTTCCGCTCGCGCAATTGGTGGGTTTGCCCGGGGCTCGTTTGCCCGCGGAGCGTACGGCGGCGGTCGTTTTACGCCTGGG
>DAOMZH010000078.1:0-20956 GCA_035437985.1 Polyangium sp. (in: bacteria)
AACATAATTGGATGGTCTGGTAGCAATGGCATGAATCGCCGGTCTTATCACACGCTGAAAATCATCACCGGGTGGCGCCTTTCGGAGTCACGCTGCTCGTCATGGCCCTGAAGGAAGTGCTTGTGGGCGATCGCCCGCCAGACCCAATGGTGATTGCCAGCGTCGTGGGCGAGGTTAATGGACAGCCGGACCATCGAGATGAGGGCTCTTGTGGTCAGCGGACACCCAACCGGCACGATTGGCGTCGCATCGTTTGATTGACCAACACGCTGATCAAGGACAGTATCAAACTGGCTTGACTGATCGTTGTGATCGCGACTAAGCGGGAAAAGAATGCTTCCACGATGAGCCGGAAAAAGGGCCCAAATCGGCCACACCTCGGCTTACTGCCGAGCCATCTGCGGCGGAAAACACGCATACAACGCGCAATTCAGCAAAAATTCGAGAGCCTCGACATGGCGTCGCGTCTCGGCTACGTCCTTGCCCCACGTGTAGAGGCCGTGACCAACCAGCAAGTAGCCGTGAATCGACGAATCGTCGCCTATTTTTTCATCGATATGCGCCGCCAAACGACCAACATCCTGGTCATTGGTAAAAATAGGCAAATGCACCGTGGCTTCGTGGGAATCGATGCCGTCTAGCGCCTTGGCTATTTCAAAACCACTCAGCGTCAAACACCCTTCCTCGGCAAACACGCGCGAGATCAACGTTGCCGCCAACGAGTGCGTATGGGCGACACAATGGACCTGTGGCCGGCGACGATAAATCTGCGCATGCAGCAGCGTCTCCGCTGAAGGAACACCAGGCACGAGCGCCCGACCGTCGTGATCGACCCAAAGCAAATGCTCGACGGTCAGCAAACCTTTATCGAATCCACTTGGCGTAATCAAAAAACTCCGTTCTGCGCCCCGAACGGAATAATTGCCGCTCGTCGCCAAGGACCATCCTCGAGCATGACAATGGTGCGCCAAAGCAACCAAGGCCCGGCCATCGTGTGGGGGTACTTCGTAGTCCATTCAGCAGAGACAAACCTAGCGCGTTTCCAGCCCCAAGCAACGACTTCCAAGCACTACCCTGCCAAATCTCATGACCCGCTGCTTGGTGAGTGCTTGATTTCACGGCGCCGCGGTGGGGCCCCGCTGTTTGAGCCCGCGAAGCGGGCGAGTTCGGGGTGCCGCGGATGCCGGGAAATCAAGCCTCGACAAGCGCAATGAACGAAGTGGCGGAGTAGTGCTGGGACCGCGGAGGAACTTCGATTCTTGAATTATAGAAAAAAGCCCGACCCTCGCCGCAGATTCAAAATTCGAGTTCTGGTGATTGCGGCGTTTTCGGAGGTTCGACGGGGACCGCTACCGCGTTCGTAGGATTTCCGGAAAAACCTTGCTTTTTCTGAGTCGCGTCCGCTTCACGCCCTGCCGTCGCATTCGCCATCGCCCCGACAAACGCCGAGAGCAGTCGTAACTGCTGCGAAAGCTCAGCCTGCTGCGCCTGCATCGCTACCACGCGCTCTTCACTCTGCCGCACCGCAGCACGAAGTCGCTCGATTTCCGCCATCGTTTCTTCGTGGGACAAGGTGCTCGCACAACCCGCACCACCCCACGAAACGACTGCACAAACAACAACGAAGCATCGACGAACGCGGAACCGCTCGAGCATCGCCATAGCCTCCAAGGCACCAAAGAAGCCCATTCTATCGCAATCTCCAGCAAAAAGAAACCAGCTCGTGATTCGCGAGGCGGTTTTCTTTACTCCAGCGACACTCTCAGGCATTCTCCTCGCTCGCACATGTCCCTCCGTCCGCTCGCCCGTGGCGTTAGCCTCGTCCTGCTATTCCTCTGTGCGTGTGGTACACCACCGCCGAGCGCGCCAGTACGTACGGGCTCCATCGTCGAGCACCGAGCGGCAAAATCCGAGCCTCCCATTGCGGAAAAACCAGCCCCTGCAGCGACGAACCCTCCGGCAGAACCCGATCCTCCTGCGCCTCCGGTAATCCCGCCATTTTATTCCGAAGATTTATTCGATATCGTGATTCGCGGGGGATTCGTCATTGATGGCTCCGGAGCCAATCGCCAACGTGCGGATGTCGTCATTCGCAAAGATCGTATCGTGCATGTGGGTGACGTCGACGCGCGGGTGCGCGGAGCGCGGGAGATTTCAGCTACGGGCGCCGTGGTGACGCCGGGATTTTTCGATACGCACGCGCACGGCGGACCACTCGGCGATGTCGAATATGCATTGGCGCAAGGCATTACGACGTTGGTCTTGGGTCAAGATGGCCAAAGTCCAGCCGATCATATTGGTGAATGGTTGTCCAAGGTCGATGTTTCGCGCCCTCGCGTGAACATTGCGACGCTCGTAGGACACGTGACCGTGCGGGCGCAATCGGGCGCGGGAATGCGGAAAAACCCCACAGCCAAAGAATTGGAAAAAATGCAAACGCTCGTGGATCGAGCATTGCAAGAAGGCGCTTTTGGTTTGTCCCTGGGCCTGGAATACGATCCCGGACGTTCGACCGAAATGCGTGAGCTCGTCGCCATCGCCCAGCCCGTGGGGGCTCGCGGTGGCGTCGTGATGAGTCATGTGCGCAGCGAAGACGACGATAAAATCGAGGCCTCCCTCGACGAACTTTTCGAGCAATGCCGGCAGGCCCAAGCTCGCGCACATGTGGCGCATTTGAAGGTCGTTTTGGGCAAAGGTGTCGATCGCGCCGCGCGCCTGCTCGCACACATGGCCGACGCTCGCGCCCGCGGAATTTCGATTACGGCTGATCTTTATCCGTATGCCGCGAGTTACACGTCGTTATCGATTCTTTTCCCGGATTTTGCGCGTCCTCCAGCATCGTATGCCGACGCCAAACGAAATCGACGTAATGATTTGGAAGCGTTTGTCAGGGCCCGCGTCGAAAAACGCAATGGCCCGGAAGCCACCATTTTCGGTACCGGACCGCATGCCGGGAAAACCCTGGCCGCCGTCGCCAAATCCCAAGGCGTTCCCTTTGAACGCATCCTCCTCGATCTCGGGCCCAATGGCGCGGAAGCCGCATATTTCGTGATGGATGAAGCCGTCGTGGAACGCTTGTACCTCGACCCGTTCGTCATGGTCGGCACCGATGGTGGAGGTGGAGGTCGACACCCGCGCGGGTTTGGCGCATTTGCCCGCATTCTCGACGAGTACGTGGACAAACGCCATCTGCTCCCGCTCGAAGAAGCCATTCGCAAAATGACGTCTTTGCCAGCCCAAACGCTCGGTTTGTCCGGGGAACGAGGCTGCATTGCTGCAGGTTGCGCGGCCGATGTCTTGGTATTCGATCCGGCAAACGTGCACGTGCATGCCGAGTTCAGTGCGCCACATCGGCTCGCTACAGGCATGCGTTATGTGCTCGTCAATGGCGTGGTGGAGCGAGAAAACGAACGCGCGACCAACACCCGAGCTGGCAAAGCCCTGCGTTTCAAGAGCGCGGAAAAGAAAAACTGACGAGTTTGCGCCAAGCGCACGACGACGTGCTACGCCTCGGATATGCGGGTATGGGCGATGTCGATGCTCGTGGTGATTGGCTTGTGCGGAGCGCACGCCAGCGCGCGCACGCCGTCGGGTCCACCGGCTCCTGCGCAACCTTCCTCGGAAGCCTCGACGTCGGCGGGAATCGTCGTGTTGCAAGCGCCAAGTTCGGACGCGGTGCTCATTCGCGAAGGCACGTTCACGATGGGTTTGTCCGGGGCCGACATCGAAGCCGCGCGCTTTTTATGCCTTGGAGAACCGATGGCCGAAACGTGCGCGGACACGCGGTTCATCGAGGAATATCCAGATCACGAGGTTTTTCTTTCCGAATATTGGATCGATCGTACCGAGGTCACCGTCGGCCAGTACCGACGTTGTGTCGCGGCAGGTCATTGTTTGGAGGCGCCATATGCATCCGGGGCAGCACGTTTCGAGCAGCCCAACTTTCCGGTCGTGATGGTGAGCTGGTACGATGCGACAAACTATTGTACCTGGGCCGGGGGGCGTTTGCCCACGGAAGCTGAATGGGAACGAGCAGCGCGCGGCATCAAAGGACGTCGTTTTCCCTGGGGAAACACGTACAATGCGGCCTTGACGAACCACGGCAAGACCCTCGGCGAACTGATGCACAATCGGTATCAGTGGCTCATCGCCGACTCGACAAACCTACCCGATGACACCGATGGCTTCTTGGAACTCGCGCCTGTGGCCTCGTTCCCGGAAGGTCGAACGCCGGATGGCATTCAGGATCTCGCGGGCAACGTCGAAGAGTGGGTCTCGGATTATTTTCAGCCGCAATATCCCGAGGGTAGTCTCGTGAATCCGCATGGTCCGGTGCAAGGTCTTGGCCGAGTCATTCGCGGAGGTGGGTACATGCACGGGCGACATCAACTGCGCACCACGGCGCGGAAACTCGATTTGCCCACGATGCGCGCACCTTGGCGCGGATTTCGCTGCGCGCGGAGTGCGTGAAGACGCGCGTTACGTCGAGCCATTCGTCCTTGCCAAACCTGCCCAAGACAAACGATAATTGTTGCGGCGCGCAAGCGACGCAATGCCAGGGTCAAGGGGCCTCCGCCCCTTGCCGGGTCGAGGGCGGGAAGCCCTCGTGGGGTGTGGGGCTAGCCCCACGTTGGTTCCGGTTATGCCGGGTCAGGGTTTGGGGGCATTCACAGATTGCGGAATACAATCGGTCGATCCGAGTTCCAGCAATGCGGCGTGCATGGCGACGTGTTCATTTTCGAGCACTTCGACGATACGGGCGACGGTCGCGCGAATTTTGGCGAGTTCTTTTTGGTTCTCCTGCGCATCGAGCGGCACTTTTTCAATGCAGGCAGGCGGAATGCCATCACCTTTGTATTCGCCATAGCGGCATTTTTTGACTTCGTTTTTTTCGAGGGCGCTGACGACCTCCGCTTCGAGAGCCCGCCATGACGTTATGCCCTCGTCCCGCAGCGCTTTGGACGAACCACGTAAACGTTCGAATATTGCCCAGGGGTCATCGGCATTCGATTTGGCAAAACGCTGCTCGACGACTTGCCATTCATAACCAGAACCAATAAGAATCTGATCCTTTTCGCGGCGGAAGCTGATATGCGCGCCTTGGCCCACGATACTTTTGCCGTTGGAAGTCACCGAAAACGCGACGCTCCAGCTCTTGTCGCCCACGGGGACATTTCGGCCGGCGGCAATCAACAAACCAAACACTTGGGGCCAATCTTTTGGATAATAAAGGGTCTCGACGGAGGTCCATTCGCTTGCCGCTTGTTCTCGAAAACCGCCTCCGGTGCAATTGATCGCCGCTCCTTTTCCGCGGCACCATTCTTCATTGACAAAATTCCCGATTTGGCGCAGCGGATAATGTTCCCATAACGCGCCGCGGGTCGCGAAGCATTGGCGAGCGGCCATGTAAATGCGTTGTTCGTCCGCCGAAATGAAACGCAATTGGTTGATATCGACAAGCGCGTCTTTTCCGACATAATCGCGGCTATCTCCGCCGGCCGTTCGCGATGACGCATCGCCGACATTGGAAGGGTCGGGCTTGCAACCAAAAACGAAGAGCAACGGCAGAGCGAAGAGCCAACGCATGGGCGAAAGAGTCGCACGATGTTCGGCGTGATGTCCACCGGAGAAGGCTGCTCGCGGAGGCGTCTTGGTCGTACTTGGACGCGTTCGCGGGAGCTGCGAAGACGATTTGGTCCAAAAAAACGGAGGCAAATGCAGTCTTGTTCACGTTCCTCGAAGGACAAAACGGTTTCGCGGGGGTCGCGATGGCGATTTTTTTCGAAAAAAACGGACAAAAATGCAGTCTTGTTCACGTTCCGCAATCTACGGAACGTGTTCGCGGCGGTCGTGGGGGCGTCGAGGTCGGACGTTGACGGGGACGCGAGGGGGGGTGAGCGGCTTGACATTGGCCTGCATTTGGTTTAGTCATCGGCGAAGACGATGAACGAGGAGCAAGACCCCGTGCCCAGGCAAAGTTCGGAATCCGACGCGAGGGAGGATCGGCCGAGGCTACGTTTGCGGTCGCTCGTGGTGCACGAGTTTCGCGATGTAAAACCCGGAACGAGTCTCGAGTTCAGCGACGGTTTTCACATTGTGCTCGGCAAAAACGCCACGGGCAAAAGCACGCTGCTTGAGTTGATTGCGGCGGTATTGTGTCTTGATTTTAGCGGACCATTTTTTCGCGAAACACCGTTTCACTTGCAGGCATCCGTAACGCTTGGACGGCTCTCGCTTGAAATTGAGATACGGCGGAAGTTCGAACGCGTTCGCATCGCGACGATCGACAATCAATTCATTGACCTCCTCCCAAAGGATGATACGAATTTGGTTGTTCGGGTAGAACACCCTCAGGCGCCATTACTCCAATGGTTTCAAGTCAATACCGGCGAGGATGTTCGTATTTACAACGAGGATCCCCGCCATTCAGCGACGGAGGGAGTTCGACTCAAGTTCCATGGCGGTGTTGATGCACTCGCCACCGGGATGTCCTTTGCTGTATCAACTGGCGCAACAGTTTTGAACGACGGTGGCTACCGCGTCCATCCTGAAGTATGGAGCGAGTACCGCTGGATTACCGATCATCCAGGCACTGGCGCACCATTCGACGAGGCAACAGGGACACTCGGCGATATGGTCGGGCATGCGCTATCAGTCATTCGTGGGAAGGGATTTCGATCGTCAAGCCCATGGTTGCCCCAGGCGCTTGACTTTGATGGTGGGGGCGAACCGGTAACCCTGGAATTGCTTAAAGATCCCTTGCTTGCAGCTGTCGTAAAAAAACTCAGCTTTGACGACGCCAAAGCCTATTTTGGCCCAGCGGCCAAAAACAACATCGGCTGGCATTATTCAGCACCGTCGTTTCAGTTTTTCCGCGGAGGTCAAGCCGTACGACGGCACGACCAGCTTTCTTTCGGGCAAAAACGATTGTTTTCCTTTGCCTGGTACCTCGCCTGTAATCTCGACATTGTCGTCGCCGACGAACTCGTGAATGGGTTGCACGCTGAATGGATTGATTGGTGCATGGAGACCTTACGCGATCGGCAATCGTTCTTGACCAGCCAAAACCCCATTCTCATTGATGCCCTTCCCTTCGCGTCCCGAGAAGAGCTTCAACGCGGGATCATTTTATGCGAATCGCATCCTGCGGAAGACAATACGAATCAACTCAGCTGGCGCCAGCTCGATGATCGCGAAGCCGATCTCATCACCCGTGCGCTCGAACAATCACGCCTGGATTTGCTTTCGGACCTTTTGCACGCCCTAGATTTGTGGTGATCCAATGCTCATTCCGACAGATTCTCCGTGTGCCATTCGGTTTCCCAGCAATGCGAGTCGTCGCCAATTCGTCGAGAGAGCAGGTGCAACCGCAGCCCTGATGACCGTGCATTCGCTCGTCATTCCCCTCCCCGTCGACGAACACGGCGCACCGCTCTCCGGTGCCGCGGCAGACGCACAACAAGCCGAGATTCAACACGCCATTACCGAATTAGCCCCAGGACGACGCGCGCACGCCCGACAAACCATTGCCCGGCTCGTTGCATCGAGCCAATCGGACTCGGAACAAGTCGAACAAGTCCTCGAAGCTTTGTACGCCGCGCATGGTCGAGGCGAATCATCGACGGAAACAATGGACGTTTTTCTCGACACTTTCGAGACGTGGCTGAATCCTCGCGGCATAACCAAGGTGGATCAAGTTTTTTCGGCGTTCGATTTGAATCGCGCTCCTGATGCGCTGGGCATCGTCCTTTTGGCCACGACACGCTTGACAAAAACGCATTTCAAGCAACGCGACGGATTTCTCGAGCGCCTAACCAAATGGCTCGTGGGTCGCGATGGTCGGACGCCGGAACAAGTCGCCAAGATGCTCGAAGGCTTGCGCGCATGAGTGGGGACTTTCCGCTGCGCATGCGCGATCACGCACCCGCATCCCAAGCGCTCTCGGCCGTCGTGCTCGTACGCGACGAGTTGCAATTTCATTTGGGTTTGTTGCGATCCGCCGAGCCTCCCGAGCATGTGTTGCATTTGGCTTGGCATCGAATTCTTCGTGACGAACCTTTGCAAAAAGTGATCGTTCAAAATGAGCGCGTGCTGCCTTCTGCCGCGATTTTGCTGGCCCTCGATCCCGTCATTGACGAGGCATTGCGATTCTTGGCGCAGCGTGTAGCGCGAAAACACGCCAATCGTTGGGGCGATCTTGCATATGGTTTTGGTCCGACCGATACGACATTTCAGCAACAGACGGGCAAACCGACGGATCCCGATGCTGCATTTACCTGCGCAACCTTTGTATTGGCGCTACTGCGATCGGTGGGCATTCAATTGGTCGATGCAGCGCGCTGGCGTACGCCGACCGAGGAAGACATGCATTGGCAACGCACGATTGGGAAGCAATTGCTGGATTGGATTGCGCAAAAGATTCACGGCGACTTGCCGCGAATGCAGGCGCGTGTCGAGCGAGATATCGGCAGTCTTCGATTTCGCCCGACCGACGTAGCAGGTGCAGCTTGTTGCGCTGCAGATACATGGCCAGTCGGGGCCAATAACGTGGATCCTCACGCCCAGTCGCTGATTTCACGGCTTTCTTGAGTTCGTCACTACGAATTCGAGTAAAAAAGCAAGGCATCGCTTTTTCCAAGCAATGCCTCGCCATTCCTCGTCTTCGACCGATTACGGCGTAATCAGGATGTCCTCCGACGCCGTGACATCCTCGTACTTCACCTCAATCGAGACCGTACCTTCATCTCGCGCCGTCACCAGCCCCGAGGTGCTCACCGTGGCGTTTTCGACGTCACTCGTATTCCACTCGGTCAACGGATTGTTCGTCACGTCCTCCACGCTGCCGTCGGCATATTTCGCAATGACCTTGAACTGCATCGTGTCGCCTTTACCCAGCGTCGTGACATCCGGGCTAATGTCCAATTCGGCGACGTCCGAACCACAACCAGCGATCATGGCCGCGAAGATTGCCGAACAAGCGACTGTGCAAAGTGAGCGAAGTGATTTCATGGTTTCCCTCTCAGCTTTCAAGTTCATTGTTTCGGTGCTGCGCAGCAACGACGTATCTCAACAAATAAGTCCGATGACGCCCCGCGCTAGTCCCTCACCATGGTTTTTCCCGTCAAATAATTGCTTCATCGTCGAAATATGATCCGCACGAAATCGGCTCTCTTGCTCATTGCTGGATAATTGGCCTCATTTTACGAATTTCTTCGCCAATCAGCTGCGACAAACTCACCCCGTTCGCACCTCGTCCTCGGCCCTCTTTCGCCCGCCTCGACGAAGATTCGCAAGACGTTTGGCGCATCGACCAGCCGGCGCGCATAGTGCCTCCTTGTGAAGATTGCTCACGTCTCGGACCTGCACTTACTCGACCTCGAAGGCGCCGTGCCTATGCGCCTGTTCAACAAACGACTCACGGGGTACGCGAACCTCCGATTTCACCGAAAGTCGGTACACAAACCTTTTGCCGTCGAAGCGTCGCTACGCGAGCTCCGGAAAATCGGGGTCGATCATGTCGTCGTCACGGGGGACGTGACAAACCTGGCCCTCGAACGTGAATTCGAACTCGTCCGCACGGTGCTCGATCGCGAGCTGGGTTTGTCGCCGGAGCAAGTCAGCATTGTCCCAGGCAATCACGATACGTACACGCGAGGAGCTTTTCGAACGAAGCGTTTTGCGCAAACGTTTGCTGCGTGCATGACGAGCGACATCGCGATTTCCGACGGCCCGTTTCCTTATGTACGACTACGCGGCCCCGTCGCCTTGATCGGTTTGTCCACGGCTGTGCCTCGACCTCCCCTCGTCGCTGCCGGACAATTCGGAACGCAACAACTCCAAGCATTGGCGCGCGTGCTCGAACATCCCGAGGTGCGAAGTCGAACGCCCGTTTTCTTGCAACACCATCCCTGGCACAACCCGCCAACGCGCTTGCACAGGTTGCTGGAAGGGCTCTATGACGCGGAAGAACAAGCCGAGTTGCTGCAATCCGTCGAGCGAGGGCTCTTGCTACACGGGCACTTGCATCGGCGCGTGCACCGGCAGTTGACGACTCGAGCCGGATACATCGATGCGGTGGGAGCGACGAGCGCGTCGTTGCTTCACGAACGCGAAGATCGGATGGCGGGGTTCAACGTGTACGAGGTCGATAACGAAGGGGTGATTCGGGACATTTCATCGCATCGGCTGGATGCGGCGCGGGGAGTCTTCGAAGACGTTGCGATTCCGAAGCAGTGACGCGAGGGGAATCAGCCAGCGACGACGCGAACGACGTTCACGGCTTGAAGACCTTTGGGGCCCTCTTTGATCTCGAACTGCACTTCTTCGTCTTCCACGAGGCGACGGCGCCCGTCTCCGTTGATCTGCGAATAGTGGACGAAGACATCGGGGCCTTGGCCCTGCTTGATGAATCCCCAGCCCTTCTCGTCGTTGAACCACTTCACTTTGCCTACGGCCATGACTCCTCCACATTGACGCTCACCGGCATGGCTACGCGGCGTTTCCGTTGTCTTCATCCACGCGACGTCCCTGCGAGCGGCGCCAAGGTAGACGCGCGTTCGTACGACCGTCAAGCGCACGTCTGCTGACGCACGCGTGAGACACCGTGCTGCTTCACGATGTGCTCGAACTGCGAAGACAGACGCGCAGTTCGCCACGCCTATCTGGGAATTGTCCTTCGCGTCTGACACGAAAATGACGGAAAATCAGCGTGGCGGAATCGAGACAATGGACGGCACGGGTATCGCATAGGGGCGGGCATGGCGATTTTCCTTTCCGATCCCGAAGCAGGCAAGACGAGTCCCGACGCTGCGGCATCGGCCCAACCTTACGCATACGCTTCGCGAGATCCTCGGGCGTTGCGCATCATTGCGAAGACGATTTATCGCGAGATGCGAAACGCTGGCTTGACCGAAGAGGATCTCATGTCGGTCGCTGGAGAAATGCTGAGCTTAGTGGCGGGAGACATGAAAGATCGGCGTGACGCAGCCGAGAATTCCGCTCCGTCGTCCCGAAGTACCAACCGCTGATACGGCGTTCACTTGCCCGCATGTTTGCGGCTTTTTTGCCACACCACCTCGTCTCGTAGCCCACCGACGATCCCTCCGCACCCAGGACGAAATACCCTCGCCCTCGACGTTGACACGCGAGTCTGGCCTTGCTCGTATTGCCTCTGAGTCGCCATTCATGGCGCATATCGACAGGCGCGGTCCGAGCGGAATGATTTTTTCGGTCATCATCAGTGAGAAGGGGGGCGCGGAACGCCGCGAATCCTTCGAACGCACGGAAGTCAACGTCGGGCGCGTGCAGGGCAACGACCTGATGTTGCCCAAAGGAAACGTGTCGAAGAGGCACGCGCGACTGCTTTATCGGGATGGTCGATTCATCGTCACCGACCTGAAAAGCACGAACGGTACGTACGTCAACGGCCGCAAAATCACGCAAGCGACCATCGTTCGCGAAGGCGACAAGATCTACGTTGGCGACTTCGTCTTGCGCATCGAAACCGGCGCCGCGGACGCAAAGCAAGAGCTCAAGAGTTTGACCACGGATGCCGAAGGCGCACCGCCCTCTGCACCTGGCGAACAAAGTTTGCCCGGGGAGCAAAAGGGTGACGAGGAGGTCCCGAGCGAGCGCGATCCTGAAGTTTCTTCGGCCGGCGCTGTCGTTCCCGGACCTCCGCGTTTGCCCAGCACCTCGATAAAACCTGGCCAGCCGCTGCAGGGCCCACCGACGATCACCCCGCATCCCGTCACCACACCAACGCCTACGCAACACATGGTGACGAGCCCCAACAAGAGGACAAACTCGAGCGTTCCGCCACATACGAACCTCACGCCAACTCCGCCTCCACCTCGCGGCGTACGGATCTCGTCAAACCCTCCCGGTGCACGTGACTCGAGCCCAAGCGGCACACGCGCATACCGCACCATCGTGGCGCAGTTGATCGAACGCGCTGGGGAATCGTTCGACTTCGACCAACTCTTCACTGCCGAAGCATCCGATGCTGGTTTGTCCGCGCGTTTGTCGAGCGTGTTGCAGGAAATCGCCGCGCTGATGAAGACATCCGGGCAGATCCCGGATTCGATCCCCGTCGAACAACTCGTTGCCGATGCCAAACGCGAGGTCTCGGAACTTGGTCCCCTGGGTCCTCTCGGCCCGATGCTCGTCGACGAAGACGTCACCGAAATTTACGTCGAAAGCGCCGAACGCGTGCTCGCGTTTCGCAAGAGTCGTCGAACCCCGACCATCATTTTGCGGGTCAACGAAAAAACGGTGGCGCGCGCGCTCGAACGTTTGTCGAAAGAGAAAGATGCCGAGCCGTTGGTCTTGACCAACCCCACGTACGAACGACGCACGACGTCCGGTTTGTACATGGTCGCGTCATCGCCACTCAGGCGGGCTCGTGGAAGCGTCGTCGTCTTGCGCAAGCAGCAACGCAGCGAAAATGCAGTCCTCGAAGAGCTCGTTCGTAATGGAATGCTGTCGCAAGCGATGGCGACGTATTTGTCGTACATCGTCGCGGTGCGGGCCAACGTGCTCGTGGTCGGTGGCGCTGGATCGGCGTATGGATCGCTTGTTTCGGCGCTCGTGAATGCAGCTCCGGCAGATGAGCGCATCTTGGTGTTGCAGGACGACGAACCCCTCACGGTGCAGCATCCCAATGCCCTTTCGTTGCCTCTTCCTCCAGGGGCCGGCGATTCGGCAAGCAAAGCCAAGACGGTCGCGCACATGCATCCGGATCGACTCGTGTGCAGCAATCTCGGCCCTTCGACGATCGACCTTGCCACGGCCCAAAGCGAGAGCGGTGGTTGTCTCTTGGCCTCGATGCGGTCGCTCACGCTGCGCGATGTTCTCGGCCGTTTGCCCGCGGATCTGGCCCGCATGTATCCAGGGATGAGCCTTGATGCAGCCCGCGAAGGTGTCGCGAGTAGTTTTCACGTGCTGATCGAAGTTGCGCGGATGGGAGATGGGCGATCACGTGTGTTGCGAATCGCGGAACCGCGTGTGGATTCTGCGATGTTGACGGCACGCGACATCTTCTCGTTCAACATCGATCGGCCCACGGCGACAGGACCCGTCGAAGGCAGTCACCAACCGACGGGAATCGTGCCGGTCATCGTGGAGGATCTCGCGATGCGCGGGATCATCTTGGACAGTCAGCTTTTCCGCCGGCAAGGAAAGTAAATTCCTCGCCAAAGCCCGGCACATTGCAAATTGTTACGCTAAGTTAGGCTCCGATTGGGTCCTCCAATCGCAGACCTTCCCATCGACGACGACGAACCATGGCGATTCGCACCATCCTGCACTACCCCGACCCGAAACTGCGTCAAAAGGCGCAACCAGTGACGCAAGTCACGCCCGAAATTCAACGGCTCATCGAAGACATGGCCGAGACGATGTATGCCGCTCCCGGCGTGGGTTTGGCCGCGACACAAATCGGCGAACCTCATCGCATCTTCATCGTCGATATTGCTGCCGAGGACGAACCGAGCAACCTGATGGTTTTCATCAACCCGGAGATTGTCACGACAGACGGTACGCAAACGGGAGCCGAAGGCTGTTTGTCTTTCCCCGGCGTGACGGAAGACGTGAAACGCTCGGCAAATGTGTCGGTACGCGCGGTCGATCGGAACGGCAAACCGTTCGAGATCGAAGCGGATGGCTTGCTCGCGGTCGCTGTACAGCACGAGCTCGATCATCTCGATGGAGTGCTGATGATCGATCGCGTGGGCATGCTGAAAAAGCGCATCATTCAGCGCAAGATGCAAAAACGCGCCGAAGCATGAGGCGGCGCGTTCCTCGCTCGGTCTGACCCACTCGACTAGACCAACTCAACGCGGCGGGAACGAAAGCGGACCGCTCACGTAAGCATCACGCCCACACAACACCCAGTTTGGATCGACAATCCGCGGAGCTTCACTCGGCGTGTCCGGTCCGGCCCAATCGACAGCTCCTGGACGTCCACGTGGCCCGAGCAGGATTGGCGCGATGAACGCATGCAGTTCGTCCGCGAGGCGTGACGCCAAAAGACTTCCCGCTAGTTCGGCGCCACCTTCTACGAGAATCGACACAAGTCCCTGTTCGGCGAGCACCCGCAACGCAGCGCCCACATCGACCCTTCCTTCGGCAGAATTGGGCACGCGGAGCACGACGCATCCAGCATCGACCAGGAGCTGTTCCTGCGAGACTGGCGCGCTCTCGCCCGCCAATACCCACGTGGGCACCTGGGCTGCCGTTTGGGCCAGACGACTATGCACTGGCAAGCGCAATCGGGTATCGAACACGATGCGCGTAGGACATCGCCCCTGTTCGGTAAAGTTCGGCGCGCGAACCGTGAGACGTGGATCATCGGCGAGGGCCGTTCCGATGCCCACCGCCACACCATCGTGCTGTGCTCGTAGCTCTTGCACCTTGGCGCGAGCTTCCGGCCCTGTGACCCATTTCGACGCACCGCTGCGCGTCGCGATGCGCCCATCGAGCGACAGGGCGAGTTTCAACGAAACATACGGCAAACCTTGCGTGATGAACTTGGTCCACGGAGCGATGAGCGCCCGGGCCTCAGCTTCGACAACGCCGACATCGACGGTGATTCCAGCTTGGCGCAAGGTCGCCGTGCCTCCGCCTTCGACATTGGGGTTTGGATCAACGCACCCCACCACGACGCGTTTGATCCCGGCTCGCTGAAGCGAATCAACACAGGGCGGGGTTCGTCCGTGATGATTACAAGGCTCGAGGGTCACGTAGAGGGTCGATCCACGAGCTGCATCGCCAGCCCGACGCAACGAAGCAACTTCGGCGTGATCTTCTCCCGCTCGCATGTGGTGTGCCGCAACGAGCACTTCCCCGTTGTCGGCAACGATGACCGCACCCACCGGCGGGTTGGGAGACGGCAGCGCCTTTCTCGCCTCTTCGAGAGCGAGGCGCATCATGGCCATGTCGAAATCTGGATCAGCAGCAGTCATATCGTCAGCCCGGATCTACTAGGGCGCCTTGGCCTTCACAAGCTTGCCCAGTTCACGCATGAATTCGTCCACGTCGCGAAAGGAGCGGTAAACGCTGGCAAAACGGACGTACGCGACTTCATCGAGCTCGCGAAGGTGATGCATGACTCGCTCACCGAGCTCGACGGCCGTTATCTCACGACGCTCGGAATCTTGCGCCTCACTCTCGATGGCGTCCACGACGGCGTGCAAACGCTCGACCGAAACAGGGCGCTTGTTGGTGGCAATCGTGAGGCCACGCAAAAGCTTGCCGCGATCAAAGGGTTCACGCCGCCCGTCTTTCTTGACGACGGTCGGCATGACGTCATCGATTCGCTCATACGTCGTGAAGCGCTTGGTGCATCCCGCACATTCGCGCCGACGACGCACCACATCGCCCGTCCCGACGGATCGGGACTCGACTACCTTGTCTTCCATGTGCCCGCAGAAAGGGCACTTCATAGTTTCATCCTTCGAACCGCGAAAACGCGAGGGCGGCGTTTGTACCGCCAAACCCGAACGAGTTTGACAAGACGTGTCGGATCTGGCGCTCGCGGGGCGTGTTCGGAACGCAGTCGAAAGGCACGTCGGGATCGAGCTCCTGGAGGTTCGCTGTTGGAGGAACTCGGCCTTGATCCAGAGCAAGGGCACAGAAGGCAGCTTCGACGGCCCCCGCTGCGCCAAGCATGTGCCCCGTGACCGACTTGGTCGAACTGACCCACAAGTTCGGGCTCCGCGCATGCTCGCCGAAAAGCTTCATGATCGCCCGAGCTTCTTCGAGATCTCCAGCTGGCGTCGAAGTGGCGTGCGCGTTGATGTAGTCGATGCTTTGAGGAGCAACTTTCGCGTCATCGAGCGCCATTTTCATGGCTCGTTGCGCGCCTTCACCTTCCGGTGCGGGTTTGGTCAAATGATACGCGTCGCACGTAGCTCCGTAGCCCGTGATTTCCGCGTAGATCTTCGCGCCACGTTGTTTGGCGTGGGTCAACGACTCGAGAAGAAGCGATGCGGCTCCTTCCCCCACGACAAACCCATCACGCCCACGATCCCACGGACGACTGGCGCGTGCCGGATCGTCGTTTCGTTTCGACAACGCGTACATCGCGCTGAACCCCGCAATGCACAACCCCGTGATGGTCGATTCCGCCCCACCCGCCAGCATGAGCGGCGTTCGCCCGCGCCGAATCCACTCGAAAGCTTCGCCAAGCGCGTGAGCCCCAGACGCACACGCGCTCGTGTTGCAATAACTCGGACCACGCAGGTTGTTGGCCATCGCGACTTGTCCAGCCGCGAGGTTCGCAATGACGGACGGGATGAAGTAAGGGCTGATTTTGGACGGTCCCCTCTCATGCAACGTGAGCGCGTGGTGATAGAGGTTGTCGAGTCCGCCAAGACCAACCCCGATGAACGTGCCACGTGCGTCACGATCTTCGTCGGTGAACGTGATGTTCGCGTCGTCAATGCAGTGCTTCGAAGCCGCTACCGCAAGATGCGCGAAACGGCCCATCTCCCGAAGCTTTTTCTTGGGGATGTATTGTTCTGGGGCAAACCCCTTCACTTCCCCCGCAAATCGCACGGCATACTGAGCGGCATCGAAGAGCGTTATAGGAGCGATCCCCGATTCGCCAGCAAGCACTGCCCGCCAAGTGTCGGACGTGCCGATGCCGTTTGGAGTGACCAGTCCGATTCCGGTAATGACGACGCGTTCCATAGTTTGGACGTCCAAATGGGATCACGCAGGTTGACAAGGCGTACCGACGAAAAACCAACCCGCCCGATCAATAACCCGAAGCTGCGCGCTCCGAGCGAGTACGACAAACTCAGCCTTTGGCGTGCGCTTGGATGTAATTGATCGCGTCCTGCACCGTGCGAATCTTCTCCGCATCTTCGTCAGGAATGTCGAGTTCGAACGCTTCTTCGAACGCCAACACGAGTTCCACAGTGCCGAGCGAATCAGCACCAAGGTCATCGATGAACAACGCTTCAGGCTTGATGTCTTTGTCTTCGACATCGAGTTGTTCCTTGATGATCTTCTTCACTTCCGCGGCGATATCGCGACCTTCGGCCATGGTATTCATCCTCCAAAAAACGCCTCCCCTCTAACGCATCAGCACCGACTTTGCACGAGCTCTTTGCTCATCGACACGCTTTTCATCCGCGTCGTTCTTTTCGCAGTGCTCATGCAATTCGAGGGTCTTGTTACATGTACATCCCGCCGTTGACGCGCAGCGTCTCCCCCGTGATGTACGCAGCTTCTTCCGAACAAAGAAACACAATCGCAGACGCGACATCTTCGGGTTTGCCCACGCGACCAAGCGGGATCGCACCGAGCATCGCCTTACGCGCGTCTTCATTCAGCGCCGACGTCATGTCCGTTTCGATGTAGCCCGGTGCCACGACGTTCACTGTGACATTTCGCGATGCGTACTCCCGCGCCAACGTCTTCGAAAGACCAATCAACGCCGCTTTCGACGCTGCATAAATCGCCTGCCCCGTATTGCCCATTTCCCCGACGACGCTCGACAAGAACACGATGCGACCCCAACGCGCACGCATCATCGTCTTGAGTGCCCCACGCGCACACCCAATCGCGCCCTTCACGTTCACGGCCAACGTTCGATCGATGTCGTCTTCCTTCAACCGCAAGACGAGCCCATCGATCGCAATCCCTGCATTCGCCACCAAAATATCGAGCCGACCCAAGCGCTTGGCGAGAGCCGCAATCGCTTCTTCCGACGCTTGCATGTTCGCTACATCGAAACCGAGCGCTTCCGCTTTACCACCACCCGCTTCGATCTCGCGCACGACGCTCTGCGCTTGCTCCTCACCCTTCACATAATTCACGACGACATGCGCCCCTCGCTTCGCCAACGCAAGAGACACAGCCCGACCAATTCCTCGTGATCCCCCGGTCACGAGCGCGACTTTTCCCGACAGATCGAACATTCGTCATGCCTCCAAAAATGAACCTATCGCATCGACGCCAGCCACATCCGACACGTTGAGAACCTTGATCGATTTGGCGATCCGTTTGCCGAGACCCGAAAGCACTTTTCCCGGCCCGATCTCGAGCGCATGCGTGATGCCTTCTGCCGCCATGCGCTCGAAGATCGACGTCCACAAGACCGCCCCGTCGATTTGGCGCAAGAGCAATTCCTTCACGCGCGTAGGATCAGAGTTCGGCTGCGCGTCGACGTTCGCAATTACAGGGAACGCGAGCGGACGAACCTCGATTCGTTCGAGTTCTGGCGCCAAACGCTCGCGCGCAGGACGCATCAGCGCACAATGAAACGGTGCACTCACTTTGAGTGCAACAGCTTTTCCCTGGCGGGTCGCCACGGTCGCCGACACGCGCGCCACCGCCGCCGCATGCCCCGCAATGACGATTTGTCCGGGCGCATTATAGTTCGCGAGTGAAACAATTTCTTCGCCCGCGTCTGCCGCACAGATTTCCGCCACGACCTCCCCTGACAAACCCATGACCGCCGCCATCGCGCCTTCACCTGCCGGCACGGCTGCCTGCATCGCCACTCCTCGAAGCCGACAAATCCGCACTGCATCTTCGAGTTCAATAGCTCCTGCCGCAGCAAGGGCACTGTATTCACCCAGCGAATGTCCCGCGGCAAACCGTGGCGGCGCTAGCTGCGGAACTCGTTCGCGAATCGTCGCCACGAGCGCCATGCTCACCGCCACGAGCGCCGGTTGCGTGTTCGCCGTCAACGTGAGTTCCTCCATCGGCCCTTCGAAACAGAGCTTCGACAGCGGCTCACCAAGCGCGGCATCAGCGCGTTCGAACGCCCTGCGCGCCGCTTGGGAGACTTCTACCAGACCGCGGCCCATCCCGACGACTTGCGAACCTTGGCCAGGAAAAACCCACGCTACGTTCGTACTTCGTTCCATCGGCAACAACCTTCAACGTCGCAATCGTTCACATGCGTACGAGCGCCGCGCCCCAAGAAATTCCGGCGCCCAAGGCGGACATGAGCACGGTTTGTCCTGGCTTGATTCGCCCATCCCGCACGGCTTCATCGAGCGCGATGGGAATCGAAGCGCTCGACGTGTTTCCGTACTCGTGGATGTTGATGACGAACTTCTCCATCGGCACACTCACGCGATCGGCTACCTGCGTCAAAATCCGCAAATTCGCTTGATGGGCCACGACCCAGTCGACATCGGCACCGCTAAGTCCAGCATCTTCCAACACGCCAAGAGATGCCGTCGAAAGATTCTTCACGGCCGTACGAAAAATCTCTTGGCCGTGCATGTGGACCTTGTTGCGCTTCTTCGCGAGCCCCTCTTCGGTCACCGGTTCAGCCGATCCACCAGCCGGAATCATCAACGCCCCCGCTAGCGATCCATCGGTGAAAATACGCGAAGCCAAAACGCCTCGACCATCATTGTCCGATGGTCCCAAAACCACGGCCCCAGCCCCATCGCCAAAAAGCACACACGTCGTGCGGTCTTGCCAATTGAGCAAGCGCGAAAGCAGCTCCACGCCAATCACGAGCACACGACGCGCAGCCCCCGTCGTGATGAATTGATCCGCGATCCGCATCCCAAAAACGAAACCGGCACAGGCTGCGGAAATATCGAACGCCGGAATGTTTTGTGCACCAATCTTTTGCTGCACATGCACAGCGCAAGCGGGCATCGGACTGTCGCCGCTGATCGTGCCCACGATGATCATGTCAACGTCGGCTGCCGTGATTCCAGCCGCTGCAAGAGCTTCGCGGGCTGCGTTTGCAGCCATATCGCTCGTGACTTCGTGGTCAGCCGCCACGTGACGACGGCGAATCCCGGTGCGCTCCGTGATCCACGTGTCCGTCGTCTCGACCATTTTTTCGAGGTCTACATTGCTGATTACTTTTTCGGGGACATACCGCCCCGTGCCGAGAATTCTACTCTTGGGCAAATGAGACGCGTTCATAATGAATGACTCAAAGGGTACACGGCCGCCGTTACGTCGAGTGCGACGGTTCCGTGAAAGATAGGTCAGGAAAAACCTAGCCCAATCGCCGCACAGGACGCACGGCGATTGCTGCTTTCAAACTGGTCGACGCGTCACGACATCAGGTCGAGTCGGACTTCGTCTGCTTCGCCTTGCGGCCCTTGTAGTGGCCACACGCACCGCACGCGCGATGAGGCAACGCAGCCTCACCGCAATTGGCGCACGCGATCAGCTGCACCGGCGTGACTTTGTCGTGATTTGCGCGCCGCATGTCGCGCTTAGGGGGGGTATTTCTCCTCTTCGGGACGGCCACGGACTACTCCTTACTTCGTCTTTTTTCGGTGAGATGCAGAGGCGCTCCGAGGTCTTGCCCCGGAATCATCGTTTGACTCGCCCAGCCCAGCTTTCGACTGGGCAAGCACGGCACGAAATGCGCTTAACGGCGCGAGTCGCGGATCGACGCGAGGCTCTTCACCTTCGTCAATCACATCAGAGGACGCGGGACGGATACCCGGACAGTCCTCGGAGCACAAGGGAAAGATCGGTATCTCGAGCAAAATTGCTTCACGAACGAAGTCATCCAGCACGACGGTTTCGCCGTCATAGGTGTCCACATCCGCTTCGCCCGAGGAAAACTCGTATTCAGGCAGGTCCTTGTCTTTCGCCGGACGTTTGCCTTTGGCGGCCCCCTGCCCTGCCGCACCTTTCGCGGACGTTCCCTTGGTCGCCCGCGTATCGGTTGCTGACGCTGCAGGGGCCGGCGTCTTGGCCGGTTGCAGCATCAACGCCAACTCAGCTTCGACATCGAGCTTGGCCGGGGACAAACAGCGTCCGCACTGTGCTTCCAGCAAAACCCGCGTTTTGCCACGCACGACCACTTCGCTCCCGGACCGGGACAAACGCGCCGACAGATGCCCCGGCGCAGTCCCCTTCAAGCCACACTCCGCCAACTGCGTGTCGAGCCAATCGACAGGCACATCCGCCTCGATCGAGCGCCCTGCGACGTCGATATCAGCAGCGTTGATGG